>CAJFRI010000006.1 GCA_904419385.1 Candidatus Heteroscillospira lomanii | reverse complement strand
GACTGCATAGAGAAATATGAAGTTATAATTTGGTTGGTTTTGCGTAAAACCGCGCTGTATCAGGCTTTGGCGGCGTTTATGGAGAAGTATGGAGATATGAAATCCGGTGTCTGAACGCCGATTCCGAGTTTCATATATCTACATCTCCTTGGCTTATTCCTGACGATAAAAAAGCGCTCATCGCGCCGCATGGTAAGTAATAATATATCGCAGAATCCTCTTTTTCTCAAGCGCAAATACGAAAAATCAGCCTCATAATACCAAACTGGGCGGAAAACGGGCAGCGCAGGCCCTAAAATTGTTAAAATTTTGTCTTGTAAAACGCATATCGCCCTTGCTATAATAAAGATATTGTTAATAAAGATTTCGTTAATAAAGAACGTGTTAAATTCCAGCGCGGTGCGCCGCCAGGATTTAAATATTTATATCAGGGAGGAATCACAATGACAGATCTGGTCAACATCTCCGCAGAGGATGCGCTGATCGTCGCTGTTATGGGCTACGCGGTCGTATTTCTGGGGCTCATACTGCTGATGGCAGTCGTCATGGCCTGCGGCAGGATAATGTCGCGCAGCGCGGCCGAGCCTCAGCCCGAGCAGTCGCCCGTGCCCGCAGAGAAGCCCGCCGCGCCGGCGCCGGCCCCCGGCTCCGCCGGCATGCTCAAGCTCTACGACACGCCGCCGCGCGACGCCGCCATGGTAATGGCCATAGTTGCCGATCATCTCGGCAAGCCGCTCAACGAGCTCCGCTTTGTATCCATCAGGGCGGCCGAAAGCGATGAGAAATGATGTCTGTCCGCACCTCGCCGCGTCCGCGGCCAATTTAGGAGGCTGAGTATGAATATTTTTGAAACCCTCAAAGACCTGGCAATGGAATCCGGCTTCGCCGCGTTTTTCTTCACCACCGGCGGCTGGAAGAACATAGTGATGATAATCATTGCGTTCGTCCTGCTGTACCTCGGCATCGTCAAGAAGTTTGAACCTCTGCTGCTGTGCGGCATCGCGTTCGGCTGCCTGCTCACCAACCTGAGCTACTTCATCGGCATGGGCGAGAACGCCCTGTACCACCCTGAGCTGTGGGATGCATTCCTGGACGAGGCAAGCCCCTACTACCACAGCTACGGCCACATCATGAGCAACGCCGGCCTGCTCGATTTCTTTTACATAGGAGTGAAAGCCGGCATATATCCCTCACTCATATTCATGGGAGTCGGCGCGATGACCGATTTCGGCCCCATGCTCGCAAACCCGAAAAGCCTGCTGCTCGGCGCGGCGGCTCAGCTCGGCGTGTTCCTCGCGTTCTTCGGCGCAGTGCTGCTCGGCTTCACAGGGCCGGAGGCCGCGTCCATAGGTATAATCGGCGGAGCCGACGGCCCCACCGCCATATACCTCACAACAAAGCTTGCTCCGCAGCTGCTCGGCCCCATCGCCATAGCTGCCTACTCATATATGGCGCTCATCCCGCTCATACAGCCGCCCATAATGAAGCTCTGCACCACCGAGAAAATGCGCAAAGTAAAAATGGTGCAGTCGCGTAAGGTGAGCCGGACTGAGAAGATCATGCTCCCCATAGTCGTGAGCACTTTCGTCATCCTGCTCCTGCCGTCGACGGCCCCGCTGGTCGGCTGCCTCATGTTCGGCAACCTGCTGCGCGAGTGCGGCGTGACCGACCGCCTGTCCGACACCGCGCAGAACGCGCTGATGAACATCGTCACCATCTTCCTGTCCACCTCCGTCGGCGCGACGATGGTGGCGCAGAATTTCCTCAACATCAACACCATCAAGATAATCTTCCTCGGCCTCTGCGCCTTTGCCATCTCCACCGTCGGCGGCCTCATCGGCGGCGTGGTGATGTACAAGACCTCCGGCGGAAAGATCAACCCGCTCATAGGCTCTGCCGGCGTGTCCGCCGTGCCCATGGCGGCGCGCGTGTCGCAGGATGTCGGCCGCCGCTACAACAAGACCAACTACCTGCTCATGCACGCAATGGGCCCGAACGTTGCGGGAGTCATCGGCTCTGCCATCGCGGCCGGGTTCCTGCTGTCCGTGTTCGGATAAATCCGTATACAGCACAAAAACAGGCATGACCTTTTCGGTCATGCCTGTTTTGTTATCAATCTTTGCCCTCGGACCCGTCCTCGTCACGCCCGGGCTCCGGAGCATCTCCGGCGTCCCCGGCCTGCTCGGGTTCGGGAGCTTCCTGCGGCTCTTCACCAGCGGGCTGCTCGGGCTCCGCCGGCTTCTCGGGCTTCGGCGGCACCGTGCCGTGCTCGCAGAAGTAGTCGAAATCCTCGCCGTCCATGGTCTCGTTCTTCAGCAGGTACTCCGCCACTCCGATGAGGGTCTCGCGGTGCTCGGTGAGGATGCGCTCGCATTTGTCCTCGGCCTCCGAGAATATGCGCTTGACCTCCTCGTCGATGATCCCGGCGGTCTCCTCGGAGTAGCTCTTCGTGGTGCCGAAATCGCGGCCGATGAACAGGCTGTGCGCGCTGTCCTCGAACGAGATGGGGCCGAGGCGCTCGCTCATGCCGTAGCTCATCACCATGGCGCGGGCGAGGCGGCTCGACTGCTGTATATCCCCGGCGGCGCCGGTGGAGATATCGTCGAGGAAGAGCCTTTCGGCCACGCGGCCGCCGAGCGACATGACGATATTCTCAAACAGCTCCTCGCGCGAGCTGAAGTCCTCCAGGTCCTCCTTCGGGCGGAAGAGCGTGAAGCCTCCGGCCCGGCCGCGCGGGATGATGGTTATATAGTGCACAGGGTCGGTGTGCTCAAGGTATTTGCCGGCGATGGCGTGTCCCGCCTCGTGGTAGGCCGTGAGTTTTTTCGCCTTGGGCGACATGACCTTGCTCTTTTTCTCCGGGCCCATCTGGACCTTGAGTATGGCCTCGTCTATGTCGGCCTGGGTTATGAACCTGCCGCGGCGGCGCACGGCAAGCAGGGCCGCCTCGTTGAGCAGGTTCTCGAGATCCGCGCCGGAGAAGCCCGGCGTGCCGCGGGCGATGCTGTTGAGGTCTACGTCGTCGCCCAGAGGCTTGCCTCTCGCGTGCACCCGCAGTATGGCCTCGCGGCCCTTGATATCGGGCAGGCCGATATAGATCTGGCGGTCAAAGCGGCCGGGGCGCAGGAGGGCGTTGTCGAGTATATCCTGGCGGTTGGTCGCGGCCATGACGATGACGCCCTCGTTGTTGCCGAAGCCGTCCATCTCGACGAGCAGCTGGTTGAGCGTCTGCTCACGCTCGTCGTGTCCGCCGCCGAGGCCGGAGCCGCGCTGGCGGCCGACTGCGTCGATCTCGTCGATGAAGATTATGGCCGGGGCCACCTTCTTCGCCTGGTCGAACAGGTCGCGCACGCGCGAGGCGCCGACGCCGACGTAGAGCTCGACGAAGTCGGAGCCGGAGATGGACAGGAACTGCACCCCTGCCTCGCCCGCGACGGCTTTGGCTATGAGCGTCTTGCCCGTGCCCGGAGGGCCGACGAGCAGCACGCCCTTGGGTATGCGCGCGCCCATGGCGCTGTATGCCGACGGGTTTTTGAGGAAGTCGACGAGCTCCTGGAGCTCGTGCTTCTCCTCCTCGCAGCCGGCGACATCGGCGAATGTGACCTTTTTGGCCTCGTCGCTGCCGAGCTTGGTGCGCGCCTTGCCGAAGCGCGCGGCGCCGGCGGAGCTTCCGCCGCCGTTGGCGCGGTTTATCATGACGTACCACAGCACGGCGAAGAGGATGATCACGCCGAGATACGGCAGCACCGACACCCACCACGGCAGGATGAAGCCGACATCGTAATCGTAGTCGGTTATCACGCCCGCGTTGTGCTGGGCCACGACCATGTCGTTCACGTCGTCCCGGAAGTAGTCGACGCTGTACAGCTCGCAGCTCACCGAGTCGGCGCCGTTTTCGAGCGGCTCATGCAGGTTGAGGTGGAGCGTGGTGCCCTCGACGACGAAGCTCTCGACCTGTTCGTTTTTGAACAGCTCGAGCACCTCGGAGTATTCCATCTCGGGCGGAGCCTGGTCCATGTTCATGGTGAACACGGTGGCGAGGATAATGACCATTATGAGCGCGTAAAACGCGATGTCCCTCGCCCTTTTCCTGTTATAGTTCAATTAAAGATCACATCCTTGGCGTTGTTGGCGCTTCACCCGCCGTAGACCTCGGGTCTGAGCACGCCTATATATGGGAGGTTGCGGTATTTCTCATCGTAATCGAGCCCGTAGCCCACGACGAAGGCGTCGGGGATGGTAAAGCCGGTCATCTCGGCCTTTACCTCTTTTTTGCGCCGCGCGGGCTTGTCGAGCAGGGTGTACACGGCCAGCGAGGCCGGCCCGCGCTCGGCGAGGACTTTGAGCAGATAGTGCAGCGTCGTGCCGCTGTCGAGTATGTCCTCCAGGATGACGACGTCCCTGCCCTTTATATCATGCCCCAGGTCCTTGTCTATCCTCACCCGGCCGGAGCTCTCCGTGCCCGCGCCGTATGACGACACGGCCATGAAGTCGACCGAGCAGGGCAGGTCTATGCAGCGCAGCACGTCGGCCATGAACACGAAGCTGCCCTTCAAAACGCCGACGAACAGCGGCTCTCTCCCCGCATAGCGGCGGGTGATCTCCTCGCCCATCTCGCGCACCTTGGCGCCGAGCTCTTCCTCGGAGATGAGTATGCTCTCTATATCCGGATTCACAATGTGCCTCCCCCTGTTTTTTCAAATTTTACTATAAAAGCCCGCTCGCCGCACACGGCGGCAGCGCGCTCGTCCTCACCGAAGCCCAGGACTCCGACGACGCCGGCCCCGTCACGCAGGACGGGCACCAGGGCGCGCTCATCCGGCTCTATCCTCGCCTCGGAGAACAGCTTTTTGAGCGTTTTCGTCACGCCGCGCCCTCGCTGGCGCAGCCTGTCGCCTTCTCTCCTGGAACCAACAGTTATATTACCACATATCGCGGCGGTTTTAAAGCACAAAAGCCCCTTTTGCGGCGCGGCAGCACCTTCAGCCAGCGAAACTTCGTATCTCCCCCAGCGCACCGTGCCCCCCGGCACGAGCCGCACATCCTCCGGCACGGCTCTCTCCTGAGCGCCGAAACGCAGGGTGCCGAACTGCTTCGTCACCGTGCAGCCCGGCAGGTCGAGCCGCCCGTGCGGCTTATCCGGGCGCGCGAGCGCCATGACGGCCTCGACATGCGCCCTGCCCGCTCCGGGCGCGAGGCGCATTATCAGCCGTGCGGCCACCGGCTCCGGCAGCGCGAGCAGCTCTTCCGATGCTATCTGCCCGTCCGGGCGCTGAGGCACCATGGACTCGATGAGCTCCGAGTCGGCGCGCATGCTCTCGCAGGCGGCGAGGGCCTTTTCCGCGAACCCGGGCGCGAGCTCCCTAAGCGGGGCGATCACGCGGGCGCGGACGCGGTTGCGGGCGTAGTCCTCCGTGAGGTTGGTCGAGTCGGTGACGAAAGATATGCCTTTCTCCCTCAGCCAGCCCTCTATCTCCGGCCTGTCGAGGCAGAGCATGGGCCTTATTATATTCCCGCGCACGGGCGCTATGCCGCACATGCCGCGCAGGCCCGTGCCGCGGATGAGATTGAGTATGACGGTCTCGGCGTTGTCGGCGGCGTTGTGCGCCGTCGCGATGCGCGCGCACGAGCGGGCGAGCGCCGTCTCCTCGAGAAAGCCGTAGCGCATGACGCGGGCGGCCTCCTCGGTGCCCATGCCGCGCTCGCGGGCAAATGCGGGCACATCGCCCCGCCCGGCCGTGAACGGCACGCCGAGCATCTCGCACCGCGCGCGCACGAACTCCTCGTCCCTGTCGCTCTCGGCGCCGCGTATCATGTGGTTGAAGTGGGCGCACTCGACGTCGTATCCGAGCTCGAGCAGCAGGTGCAGCATGGCTATGCTGTCCGCCCCGCCGGACACGGCGCAGAGCACCTTCGCCCTGGGCGGGATCATGCCGTGCCGCCTGATGAACGCCGCGGCCTTACTCTTCATAGCGCTGCTCCGCGTTGCTGTAGGTCGTGTACTCCGGCAGCCACATGAGCGGCACGGTGCCGACCTGGCCGTGGCGGTTTTTGAGCAGTATCGCCTCGGCGAGATTGGGGTTTTCCACCTCCGGATTATAATATCCGTCGCGGTAGAGTCCTATTACTATATCTGCATCCTGCTCGATGGCGCCCGACTCACGCAGGTCGGAGAGCATGGGGCGCTTGTTCTGGCGGCCCTCGTTCGCCCTCGAGAGCTGGCTTATGCATATGACGGGCACGTCGAGCTCTTTTGCCATTATCTTGAGCATGCGGCTTATGTCGCTGACCACCTGGGTGCGGCTCTCGGAGGCATAGCTGCGCCCGGAGCCGGACGACTGCATGAGCTGGAGGTAGTCGATGACGACGAGGCCGAGGTTTTCTATCCTGCGGCACTGGGCGTTCATATCCGCGACGGACAGGCTCGGGTTGTCGTCGACCCTGATGTCGGCCGACGACAGCGTCGACGCGGCGGCCGTCACGCGGCGCCACTCGTCGGCGCTCAGCGCGCCGGTCTGGAGCTTCTGGCCGTCGACCAAACTCTCGCCCGAGAGCAGGCGCGACACGAGCTGCTCTTTCGACATCTCGAGCGAGAACACGGCCACGGCCTTGCCCGAGTGCTTGCCGACGTGCATGGCTATATTGAGCGCTATACTGGTCTTGCCCATACCGGGGCGTGCGGCGACGAGGATGAGGTCGCCCTTGTTGAGGCCCATTATCGCGTCGTCGAGATCGTAGAGCCCGGTGCTGAGGCCGGGTATGCTGCTGCCGGAGGCCGCCGCCTCGGATATGCGCTCGTACACCGCCGGCAAAATTGCCGCGATATGCGTGAGGCCGCCGGTGGACCGTCCCTGGCGCAGGGCATAGATCTTGCGCTCCGCAGCCTCGAGCATGACGTCGGCCTCGCCCGCCCCCTCGAACACCATGCCGCTTATCTCGTCGGCAAGCGAGGCGAGAGCGCGCATGAGCGCCTTGTCCCGCACTATGGCCGCGTATTTGAGCACGTTCGCCGCCGTCGGCGTGACCTCCATGAGCTCCGCGACATACTGCTGGGAGTCATCGCGTATGACGCCGCGCACGCGCATCTGGTCGAGCACGGTCACGGGGTCTATGGTCTGGCTGTAAGAGAACATGGAGAATATGGTCTCAAATATGTCGCGGTTGGCGTCGATGTAAAAATCCTGGGCGCGCAGCTTGTCTATGACGTCGGGTATGCACTTCGGGTCGATGAGCATCGAGCCGAGCACCGCCTGCTCGGCCTCGGCGCTGTGAGGCATGCGTCTGCCAAGCAGCTCGTCCAAATCACTTCGCCTCCGAAACGACGACGTTTATCGTACCGGTTATCTCATAGCCGAGCTTGCACTTGACGGAAAAGCTGCCGTAGCTCTTTATTGGCTCGGGCTGGACTATCTTGTTCTTCTCTATGGAGATGCCGAACTGGCTCTGCAGCTCGTCGGAGATCTCCTTGGAGGTGATGGCGCCGAAGAGCTTGCCGCCCGCGCCGGCCTTGGCGCTTATCTTCACGACTATGCCCTCGAGCTTCTTCGCTGCGGCCTCGGCCGCGGCCTTCTCCTCCGCCATCTGCTTTGCGCGCGCTTTCTCGCGCAGGCGCATGGTGTTCAAATTGTCTGTAGTGGCCTCGACCGCGAGTTTCCTCGGCAGGAGGAAATTGCGTGCGTAGCCGTCGGAGACCTCCTTGAGCTCGCCTTTCTTGCCCTGGCCTCTCACGTCCTGCTGAAAAATAACTTTCATATCAAATCGTTCCTTTCGTCAATCATCGAGATATTTGTCGATCGCGGCGAACAGCCGGTTCACGGCGTCGCGCAGCTCCGTATCCTTCATCTGTGCGCCGGCCGCGGCGTTATTCCCTCCGCCGCCGAGCTGTTCGAGCAGCACCTGGACATTTATGTTGCCTATGCTGCGCGCCGAGACGGTCACGCCGCCGTCCTCCGTCGGGAACAGGACGATGGACGCCTCCACACCGGAGATGTTGAGCAGCTCGTCGGCCGCCTGGGCGGCGACCACGCGGTCCTGCGGGGACTTCATCACCGACACGGCGATGCTGTCGCGGTAGATCTTGGCGCTCTGGAGTATCGTATAGCGCTCCACCGTGCTGGCAAAATCCGACTGGAGCAGGCGCTTGACGCCCACGGTATCGGCTCCGGCGCGGCGCAGGAACGCGGCCGCGTCGAATGTGCGCTCGCCGGTGCGTATGGTGAAGCTCTTGGTGTCGAGCACTATGCCGGCCATCATGGCCTCGGCCTCGCAGTGGAGTATGTCCGCCTGCTCGACGACCTCCTGCAGCAGCTCGACCACGAGCTCGCACACGGACGAGGCGTAGGGCTCGTAGAGCGTGAGCACCGGGTTTTCGATGTAGGTCGCGGCGCGGCGGTGGTGGTCGATGACGGCCACGCGGTTGCATGTGAGCAGGAGGTTCTCGTCCTCGACCTGTTCGGGCCGGTTGGTGTCCACGACGACGAGCAGGCAGCGCCCGTCGGCGCTGAGTATGGCCTCCTGGGGAGTGATGAACGCCTCGCGGTACTCTGGTTCTTCCCTGAGCATGTTGATGAGGCTCTTGGCGGCGTTTTTCTCCGGATCGACCACGATGTGGTATTTCTTGCCGTTTTTGCGCGCCATGCAGCATATGCCGGCGGCGGAGCCGATGGCGTCGAGGTCGGCGTGCTTGTGTCCCATGACGAACACCTGCGACGAGTCGGCTATCATCTCGTTGAGGGCGTTGGCCATGACGCGGCTGCGCACCTTGGTGCGCTTTTCGACCTCGGCCCCGCGCCCGCCGAAGAATTCAAAGGTGAAGCGGTTTTTGATGACGGCCTGGTCGCCGCCGCGGGAGAGCGCCATCTCAATGGCGAGGGACGCAAAATGGTAGTTCTCGGCGAAGTCGCCGCCGTCGCGCCCTATGCCCATGCTCACCGTCGCGTGTATGCCGCTCGGACTCACGACGCCGTGGGCGCTCTCGACGAGGCTGAACTTCTCGGCCGTCATCGCCTCGAGGTAGCGCGCCTCGAACACGAAGAGATACCTGTCGCGCTCGACGCGGCGGAGCAGCCCGCCCTTGCCGTCGGCCCACTGGGTTATCTTGTCGTCGAGCTGGGCGCGGATATCGCTCTTGCCGCGGTCGGGCAGGTTCTTTATCAGCTCGTCGAGGTTGTCGAGGGCGATGATCGCGACTATGGGGCGCGAGTTCTGGTACTCTATCCTGATGTTGTCATAGTCCGTGACGTCGACCCAGTAGGTGATGCCCATGAAGCCGGCCTCGCTCTCTTTGGCGCTGTGGACTATGTTGCCGTGTATCTGATATTTCCTGTCCCCCACGGTGAGCGTGCCGGGGAACTGGCTCTTGCCCTCTTTCAGCCACTTGTCGGAGAAATCAGGCACGAGGTCGGTCATGCGCGACTCAAAGCTCGGCCGCTTGACGCCGCATATCTCGAAAAACACCTGGTTGCCCCAGATGATCTGCTTGTCGTCGAGCTTGAACACGACCATGGGCAGCGGAAAATTCAGCAGCGTGTCGTTTTTTGCGTTCTGCACATCGTAGGTTATGGAGTCGATATATGCGATCAGCTCGCGCCGCTTTTTGCGCGACACGATCAGAGCATATATCACGAGCAGGCACAGCGCCCCCAGTTCCGCCAGGCCGAGGCGCACGTCGAAAAACAGCGACACCACGGCGAAAATGAGCATGATAACGAAGTAAAAGCGCGTGTTCGGCTCGATAAATCTCTGTATCTTGTTGTTCACGGCGCACCTCCCTGCAATTCCGTGCATTAAAGTATCCATTATTATATCAAATCACGCCGCCAAACACAACTATATACCGATTTTTTGCCTTCTCTTTTGGTTTATCGCCAAATCCGCGGGAAATACTGTTGGCGGAGGGATGACATGAAAGCTGTTATTATGGCCGGAGGCGAGGGCAAAAGGCTGCGCCCCGTGAGCTGCGGCTGCCCCAAGCCCATGGTGCGCCTGCTCGGGCGGCCGCTCATGGAGCACATCATCGCGCTGCTGCGCGAGAGCGGCCTGCGTCAGATCTGCGTCACGCTCTGCTCCCAGCCCGAGGCGGTGCGCGGCTATTTCGGCTCGGGGGAGAAGTTCGGCGTCGAGATATGCTACCGCGAGGAGACAGTCCCGCTCGGCACGGCCGGCGGAGTAAAAAACTGCGCCGGCTTCATCGGCGGCGACGACGTGCTCGTCATCAGCGGCGACGCCGCCTGCGCGATTGATCTCGGCCGGCTAATCGAGGCGCACCGCGAGCACCGCCCGTGCGTCACCATCGCGCTCGCAGAGCGGAGCGACCCTCTGCGCTACGGCCTCGTGCTCACCGAGGCGTCGGGGCGCGTCACGGGCTTTATCGAAAAACCAGACTGGAGCCGCGTCGTGACCGACATGGTGAACACCGGCATATACATCCTCTCGCCGGAGGCCGTCGCGGCCATACCCGGCGGGGTGGAATATGACTTCGGACGCGACCTGTTCCCCGAGCTGCTGCGGCGCGGCAGCATACTGCGCGGCGAGCCCGCCGCGGGCTACTGGTGCGACATCGGCACGCCGGAGGAATATCTCAAGTGCTCGATAGACGCGCTGCGCGGCGCCCTGCCGGTGACGGCGCCGTTTCCGCAGCTCGCCCCCGGCGCATACTGCGCCTCTCCGCTGCCCGAGAGCACCAAGCTCATCGCGCCGTGCGCCGTGGCGGAGGACGTGCTCGTCGCGCCTGGCGCCGTCATCGGGCCCGACGCCTGCATAGACCCGGGCAGCCGCATAGGGCCGTTTGCCCGCATCGAGCGCAGCGTGGTCGGCGGAGGCGAGGTCGGGGCCCGCGCCGAGCTGGACGGGGCCATAGTCTGCCGCGGCGCGGCAGTGCCCGGCGGGGCAAAGCTCAGCCGCGGGGAGATCGCGGCCCCCGAGGGGGCGGAGCGCGCACCGGAGAGGCCCCCGCTGTCGGCCCGGACTTCGCCCGAGGGCGTGCGCCTGTGCGAGATACCCTGCCGCAGCCGCGCCCAGCTGATGCGCAGGCTGTCTGAGGCCATGATGGAGGCCGGCGCGGATTTTTCCGACGGGCTCACGATAGCGCGCGGCGGGGCGCATGTGCGCGTCGCCCCGGAAGCGGGGCGCAGCGCGCTCGTGGTCGAGTCGTTCGGCGAGCCGGAGCTCGACAGGCGCCTCGCCGAGGGCTTTCAGAAGCTCAGCCGCCGGCTCGAGGGCGAGTGAGCGCGGCGGCCGGCTTCAGGGCAAAAAGAAAAGCGGCGCGGAACTCTCCGCGCCGCTTTTGCGGCTTTGTCAGTAGTGGAAGTCGTGCGCCTGCTCGAGCACCATGTCCTTGACTTTCATCAGGCGGACCTTGGTGGACAGATCGTTCTCCTCGAGTTTCATGGTGATGTATTTTATGTTCTCCTGCATCTCGGGGATCATGACGTATTCGAGCGCGTTGACGCGGCGGCGCGTTTTTTCTATCTCCTGCGCGAGCAGCTGCATGCTCTTCTCGACCTGAGCGAGCTCCAGCATGTCGGAAAACACCTGGAACAGCTTGGCGAGCGCGTCGTCCAGCTCGCCGGAGGTCTGCGCGAAGCCGTATGGATATATGTCGCCGGCGTCCACTTCCTCTGTCTTGAAGTCGAAAACCGGCACGTCGACCGACATGATGTTCTCATAGCTCAGTCCGAGCTGGACCTTCTGCCTCGGATAGAGCAGCGCCTGCCCGAGCATCTCGGGCGACATGATGGCGCCCGCCACCGTCATGGCGGCGAAAGCCTCCGTGAGCCCCTGCTCCACGCGGGAGCGCAGCTCGCGGTTGCGGCGCACGATGTCCATGAACTGGCGCATGAGCTCGTCGCGCTTATCCTTGAGCAGCTTGTGGCCGCGCGTGGCCGTTTTGAGCCGGCCCTTGAGCTGGTTGAGCACCATTCTGGTCGGGGTTACTGCCGCGGTTGCCAATTTTGGTCACCTCCTGAGAGCGGCCGCCCGTGGGCTAGTTCTCTGTTTTTGGCATGTACTTGTCGATGAGCTCGGGCTTGATGCGCTTGAGCTCGCTCTTCGGGAGTATGCTCAGCAGCTCCCAGCCGAGGTCGAGCGTCTCCTCAATGGAACGGTTGGTGTCGTTGCCCTGGTTTACATAGCGCTTTTCAAACTCGTCGGCAAATTTGGCATAGAGCTTGTCGGTCTCAGTGAGGGCTGCCTCGCCGAGTATGGTCATGAGCTCGGCGGCGTCCTTGCCGCGGGAATACGCGGCGAACAGCTGGTTCATGGTGCCGGAGTGGTCCTCGCGGGTCTTGCCGGCGCCTATGCCCTTGTCCTTGAGTCGGCTCAGGCTCGGGAGCACGTCTATCGGCGGGACTATGCCCTTGCGGTAGAGCTCGCGGGAGAGGATTATCTGCCCCTCGGTGATGTAGCCGGTGAGGTCGGGTATCGGGTGGGTCTTGTCGTCCTCGGGCATGGTGAGAATGGGGATCATGGTGATCGAACCGTCCTTGCCGAGGCGGCGGCCGGCGCGCTCGTACATCTGGGCGAGGTCGGTGTACAGATAGCCGGGATAGCCGCGGCGGCCCGGGACCTCTTTCTTCGCGGCGGAGATCTCGCGGAGGGCCTCGGCGTAGTTCGTTATGTCGGTGAGGATGACGAGCACGTGCATGTCTTTCTCAAACGCGAGGTATTCGGCCGCGGTGAGCGCCATGCGCGGGGTGGCGATACGCTCGACGGCGGGGTCGTTCGCGAGGTTTATGAACAGCACGGTTCTGTCGATAGCGCCGGTGCGCCGGAACTCCTGCACGAAAAACTCGGACTCCTCGAAGGTGATGCCTATGGCGGCGAACACGACGGCGAAGTTCGACTCTGTGCCGAGCACGCGCGCCTGGCGCGCGATCTGCGCGGCGAGGTTCGCGTGCGGCAGGCCGGAGCCGGAGAATATCGGCAGCTTCTGTCCTCTGACGAGGGTGTTGAGGCCGTCGATGGTGCTGACACCGGTCTGGATGAACTCGGACGGATAGGCGCGCGCCGCGGGGTTCATCGGCTGGCCGTTTATGTCGCGGTGCTCCTCGGCGAGGATCTCGGGCCCGCCGTCTATGGGCACGCCCATGCCGCTGAACACACGGCCGAGCATATCCTCGGACACGCCGAGCTCAAGGCTGTGCCCCAAAAAGCGCACCTTGCTCTGGGCGAGGTTTATGCCCGCGGCCGACTCGAACAGCTGGACGACGGCCTTGTCGCCGTCGACTTCGAGCACCTTGCAGCGCCGCGTCTCGCCGGAGGGCAGCTCTATCTCGGCCAGCTCGTCATATGTGACGCCCTCGACGTTTTTGACGACCATAAGAGGGCTGGCTATCTCTGCTATGGTCCTGTATTCCTTGATCACTGTTCCTCACCTCCGGCAGTTATATCCGCGATCTCGGCGGCCATCTTCTTGCGGATGTCCTCATAGGCCTCGGCATATTTGTCGGCATCGACGCTCTTGGCGCGGCCTATGCCCTCGCGGGCGGGGATGTTGATGAGTTTTTCGAGTTCGGCGCCGTTCTTCAGCGCGGCGCGGCACAGGTCGTCGTATTCGAGTATCATGCCGAGCAGCCTGAACTGGCGGTCGCAGGAGGAGTAGCTGTCGATGTCGGCAAAGGCGTTCTGCTGGAGGAAGTCCTCGCGTATCATCTTGGCCGTCTCGAGGGTGAGGCGGTCATTCGCGCCGAGGGCGTCCTGGCCGACGAGTTTGACTATCTCCTGCAGGCTGGCCTCCTCCTGGAGTATGGCCATGGCGCGCTCGCGGTTTTTCATGAACGCGGGCCCGAACTGCTCGTTATACCACGGGCGGAGGCTGTCGATGTACAGCGAATAACTGGTCAGCCAGTTTATCGCGGGGAAGTGGCGCGCGTAGGCGAGGCTGGAGTCGAGGCCCCAGAACACCTTGACTATGCGCATGGTCGCCTGCGAGACCGGCTCGGACGTGTCGCCGCCCGGGGGCGAGACGGCGCCTATGGCGGTGAGGCTGCCGCGGCGGCCCTCGCTGCCGAGGCATTTCACTACACCGGCGCGCTCATAGAACTGCGCGAGGCGCGACGCGAGGTAGGCGGGATAGCCCTCCTCGCCGGGCATCTCCTCGAGCCGGCCGGACATCTCGCGCAGGGCCTCGGCCCAGCGGGAGGTGGAGTCGGCTATGACGGCGACATCGTAGCCCATGTCGCGGAAATACTCGGCTATGGTGATGCCGGTGTAGATCGAGGCCTCGCGGGCCGCGACCGGCATATCGGACGTGTTGGCGATCAGCACCGTGCGCTTCATCAGCGGCTCGCCGGTGCGCGGGTCGTGCAGCTCGGGGAACTCGTTGAGAACGTCCGTCATCTCGTTGCCGCGCTCGCCGCAGCCGATGTAGATAACGATGTCGACGTCGGACCACTTGGCGAGCTGGTGCTGCACGACGGTCTTGCCTGAGCCGAACGGCCCGGGGACTGCGGCCGTGCCGCCCTTGGCTATGGGGAACAGGGTGTCTATGACGCGCTGTCCGCTCATCAGCGGGCGGTCGGGCATGAACTTGTTGACATAGGGGCGGTTCACGCGCACCGGCCACCTCTGCATCATGGTGAGCTCGTGGTCGGCGCCCTTTGCGTCGGTCACGACGGCGACCGCGGCCTCGACATTGAAGCTGCCGGCCTTTATGCTCTTCACCGTGCCGGACACGCCGTTCGGCACGAGGATCTTGTGGAGCACCGCGCTGGTCTCCTGAACCGTGCCCAGCACGTCGCCGGGTACCACGGCGTCGCCCTCGGCGACCACGGGCGTGAAATCCCACATGCGTTTGCGGTCAAGCGCCGGGATGCTGACGCCGCGTGGGATGGTCGAGCCGGTGAGCTCGCGCATCTCGGCGAGGGGGCGCTGGATGCCGTCGTATATGTTCTCGAGCAGGCCGGGGCCCAGCTCAACGGAGAGCGGGCTGCCTGTGGTGACGACTTCGGCGCCGGGGCCGAGGCCGCTGGTCTCCTCATAGACCTGGATCGACGCGCGGTCGCCGGTCATGTTGAGTATCTCGCCGATGAGCCCCAGTTCGCCGACGCGGACAACGTCGGAGACGTTGGCGTCCTGCATGCCCTCGGCGACGACAAGCGGGCCGGAGACTTTTATAACTTTTCCGCTCATTTATTAACCTTCCTTCGTTCGGGATTTGTTGGCGCCGGGCTCATATCGCGCTGCCGACCGCCCGCTCGACGGCGGCGTTGAGAGCGCTCTGGCCCAGCCCGAGGCTGCCGCCGGGGCCCGGGATGAGTATGACCGCGGGCGTCGGCAGGTCTTTGAGCTTGTCGATCTCGTGCCTGAGCTCGAGCGACAGGTCCTCCTCGATGTAGATGATTGCGTATTCATCCCTGGAATGAGTGAGTTTTTTGAATTCGGCTCTGGCCTCGTCGGCCCCCTCGACCGGGAAAACTTCCAGCCCGAGGGCCTTGAAGCCCATGACGGTCTCCCTTGAGCCCAAAACTGCGATCTTAAGCATAGCTCTCCCTCAGCCTTTCCCTGATAGTCTCCGGCGCGAGTCCCGCGAGGAAGCCCGTGAGTATCATGCGCACGGCCGTGAGCTCGTTTTCAACAGCCGCGAGGTAGGCTATCACCGGAGCATCGCCGAAGCTGGTGAGCTTGGCGTTTTTGATGAATTCGACCGCCGCGTTGTCGCAGGCCATCTCAAACTTCGTGAGCGGCCCGCCCTTCGCGGCCTCGTCGCCGAGGCGGGCGGCCTCCGCGTAGACCGTGCCGGAAAAGAGCTCGGCCAGGTTTTCGTTCACCGCGGCGGCGGCGACCTGTTCCTCGCTCGCCGTGCCGCCGGGGACGAGGGCCGTCTTCATGAACTCGAGGTCGCGCCCCATGCGCACGGTGCGCACGGCGGCGCGCAGGTTCGCCCCGTCGATGAGAGAGGCGGCGTAGCTCTTCATAAAGCTGCCGTTCATGCCGCCGGCAATGGCGTTCAGTTCGGCGAAATACGCCCTGTCGAGGCAGAAATCCGCGAGCTGCGGGTTGTTCGTGCGGGCGAGGATGCCGCGCGAGTCGCTCATCGCGTGCGCGAGGATGTTCGGGACGGCGCGGTAGTCGTCGTTGTCGTAGGCCTCGGCGAGCGTCTGCGCGCTCATGCGGCCCGCCCCGGAGAGCAGCCGCCCGGCGTCTATCCCGGTCCCGCGCGACTTGATTATGACCTTGGCGTTGTGGTAGTCGTATTTCAGCTCGAAAGCCTCGGCCGTGCCCTTCTCGGGCGAGAAAGAGGCGATCTCCCTGAATATTGCGCCGCGCCTGGCGGAGAGCGCCTCGTCGACCTCGGCGGAGTTCATGTGCGACATGTCGTCGTATCCGCAGTCGACGAGCACTTTGGCGGCGTCCTCATAGCTCCGGGCCGCGAGCATGCGCTCGCGCAGCTCATCCGTGAGCATTTTCGACTCCCTGGCCTTGACCATTGCCGACAGGAACAGATAATCGCGGTCCGTTATCCTTTTGTCTGACAATCTAATACCTCCTTGCCTGCCTTATAGGCAATGGCTTCAGCCGAACAGCACCTCGGCCACCTGGGACGACAGCTCGTATCTGTACTGCGTGAGCAGCGTGTCGAGGCTGCTGTTTATCTCTATGTCCCCGTCGCGGAGTATGGCCCCGCCGGGCATGGCGCGCACGGCGCCCTTGTATGTGAGGTGCCCGCGCCCGCCGAGCGCGTCGTTGGCGAGCTGCGCGACCTTGCCGCCGAGATGCGCGTCGCGCTCGGAGAGGACTATCTCCTCCGTCCCGCTCGAGGCGGCAGAGGCACACAGCTTTGCGAGGAAAGCGGCATAGCCGTCCTCCGGCATGGCGAGCACGCGCTCGAGCGCGGAGTCAAAAGCCCGGGACACCATATCCTGCTTGAGGGCGAGCACGCTCTTTTTGGCCTCCATCTCCGCCGTGCGCCCGAGGCGCTGCACGCGCGCCTCGCAGTCCTTCACGCCGGCGCGGACGGTGCGCCAGTATTCGTCCTGCGCTTTCTTGTCGTAGTCCGCGCGTATCTGCGAGCATTTCGCCTCGGCGTCCGCCCTTGCTGCGGCGGCCTCGGCCTCGGCGTCGGCTATTATGCGCGCGGTGATCTTTTCAATTCCGTTCATAGGCTCAGTCCTTCCGGCCGGAGCGTTATCATATGTTGGCCAGCATGAGGAACGATGCCAGCAGGGAGAGTATCGCGTAGAACTCGACGACGACGCAGAGCATGACGCCCTTGAACCAGTCGTTGGGGCGCTTGGCCATGAGGTTTATGGTGGCGGCTGCGACGCGGCCCTGGGCCGGCGCGGAGATGCCGCCGCCTATGCCCATGGGCAGGCAGGCGCAGGCGTATTTCAGGCCGGTGGCGACGTCCATGCCGACGGCGGAGCCGTTGAGCACGCCCATCCACATGATGGCGAGGAACCAGATGACGAATCCGTAGAGGCCCTGGGTACCGGGGATGACCTGAAGGATCATGACCTTGGAGAAAGAAGAGGGGTCTTCGCTCAGGAGGCCGCATCCGGCCTCGCCGGCAATGCCGCAGCCGCGGGAGCTGCCCGCGCAGCAGAGGCCGGCCGCGAGGCCCGCGCCCAGCAGTCCGATGGCCATTCCGCCGAAATCAGCAAAAAATCCGTTCATTTACTTAGTCCTCCTTGATGTCTACATATTTTGTTTTAACTGCCAGAGGCGTGAAGGGCTTGCCGCCCTCACGGTAGAACTTTCCGAAATACTCCAGATACTGGAGCCTCAGCGCGTGCACGAAGCAGCCGATGAGGTTGAGCGCGATATTGAGCGCGTGTCCCACGAGGAACACCAGCACGAACACGACAGGCCGCCCGCCCATGGCGCCGAGGGAGTTGAACACTTGGGCTATGACGGAGCCCGACAGCATGAGCGCCATCAGGCGGCTGTACGACAGCACGTCGCCGAACCAGCCGCTCACGAAGCTGTAGAGCCCGTAGATGCCGTTGCCTATCTTCCCGCCTATGGACTCGCTCGCGCGGCCCTGGGCATATACGACCATGACTATGCCGACGATCTCGGGTATCCAGCTTATGCCGAGCGCGCCGAGCGCGAGGCCGATGAACACGACGAACACGGGCGCGACTTCCCAAAACGCGTCGGCCTTGCCGCCGTCGCGCACTATGAGCCAGCCGTTCACGCAAACTGCAAACAGCATCTGGATTATGCCGAGCACCAGGCTGAGAACGAGTATGGGCAGCGGGTCCTCGATCGGCTGTATCAGCGCCGGCATGACGAAGTCTATGCCGAACATCGCGGCGACCTGCGTCGGCGCATCGCCGAAGAAGCCGCCCGTGAGCGCGCCGAATATCGACGCCATGACGCCGCACTCTATCATCATCCCGCCGAAATACTTCATCGTGCCGCCGCGCTTTTTCGTCTTGCCGTAGAGGAATATGCCGCCGAAAGTGAGGAGCAGGCCATAGGCCAGGTCGGCGAACATTATGCCGAAATACAGCGGGAAAAACGGGAGCATGAGCGGGTTGGGGTCGACGCCGTTGTAAGCCGGGAGGCTGTACATCTGGGTGAGCGCCGTCATGGGTTCGGTGAACACGTTGTTCCTGAGCTTTATCGGCACATCGGCCGACTCGTCGGGCGACGGGTCCTCCGTCTCCCAGGCGCAGTCGAACCCGGCGAGTTTTTCGCCGTGCGCGGCCTCCGCGTCGGCCGGGACCCATCCGGTGAGGACGACTGTGCTCTGCGTGGCGAGGAGCCTGTCGGCCGCCTCGGCGCGGCTGATGAGCCCGTCCGCGCGGTCGATGGCGAGCTTGAGCTCGTCTCTCCGCCCCTTCTCGGCGGCGATCTCTGCTGCGAGCGCAGCCTTCTCCGAGCCTATCTCTCCGAGTCTGGCGCCGGCCCTGTCGGAGTTCTCGCGCGCCGTGCCCGGCCGGCCGGCCAGGGCCATGGGCGAGAACCAGAACCCGCGCAGGGCGGCCATCACGCCCTCCTGCTGCGAGCGGTGGAACACGACCTCAACGCAGTGCTGTTCCCTGTCTGACGATATCTCATAGAGCTCGCTCAGCTCGCACTGACTCGCGAGCTCGCTCTTCACCGACTGGATATCGACCGATGCCGGTATGCTGCCTATGACGACGCCGGAGCTCTTCGTCCCGGTGCAGTCGAGAGGTATGTCCAAGGAGAGCCACGGTGCGAGCGCGTCGATGGAGTTTTTCACGTCCATCTCCTCCGCCGAGAGCTTTTTTATCCGCTCGTCGAGCTCGATGATGTGCCCGGCCAGCCTGAGCTGTTCGGCGCCGTCGCCGCCGGTGAGTTCGCCCGCCCCGGCGAGCGGCCGGGCGGCAAACATGCCGTCTTTCACCGACGCATACCGGTCGATGAGAGCGAGTGCGGCGCTGAGCTCCCTGTGCTCCTCGCGGTACTCCGCGAGCCGGGTGCTCACGCGCTCGAGCCCCTCTGTATACTCGTTTTTCTCCGGTTCGGAGACCTCCACGCAGCCCATGAGCTGGAGCTGCCGGAGCAGCTCGTCTCTCTGCGGCTTCATCGCAAGCAGCCTGAGTTTTTTCATTTTGACGATCATTAGCTGTTCACGATCCTTTCCACAATCAGCGAGACAGCCCTGTCCATATTGGCCTCGGCCTGGGCGCGAAGCCTGTCTTTGACCTCGCCGTTTTCCGAAGCGAGTGTCTTTGCGCTCTCAACGGCTTTTTCGTCGGCCTTTTTGGACAGAGTCGCAAGCTCGCCGGCGGCTTTTTTCTCCGCCGCGGCAACGGCGGCCTTGCCTGCCGCCTCCGCCTCCGCGAGCATGCGTTTTACATCGGCCGCGGCCTCGGCCCTGATGGTCTTGGCCTTTTCCTCAGCCTCGCTTATATCCTTCATTGCTTCCAGAGACATTCCTACACCTCCCGTTTCAGCGTTGAGGCTCAATGTTTTCGCCGCGCCGGCCTGACTGCGCGTTATTAAGAAAGCTAAACACATTGCCTTTATGCCCCATTATAAACCAATGCTTTCAATATTTCAACCATAACAAATTATTATTGATTGAATAAATTTGTATAATTTTTAACACACTTTCTGATAAAGTTTTAACAAAACATACATATTTCGTCAAGACCGAAAAACTCAGCGTATATTTGAAAAATACGCCGGCGGTGCTTGTTTTATTCCGCGCGGCAGTTTATACTGTTGCAGAGGGTTACAAACGAAACTTCGGCCCTCCGCAACAGGAGGTCATAATGGCTGATAATAGTACTTACGTCCGCAGGATAGGCGACAGGAGCGACGGCCGCAGGCTGCGCAGCCTCGCGCCGGTGTTCAAGTTCATGCCTTTCATCATGCGGCAGCGCAGCGACGCCTGCAACGCTTTCACTGATTCCCTTGAGGTCACCGAGGTCGACGCATGGCTGCGCGAAAAGCGGGCCGCCGGCTATCGCGGGATGGGACTGCTGCATCTCTTCATCGCGGCCTATGTCCGCACCCTGGCTTACTGCCCGGGGCTAAACCGTTTCGTGTCCGGCCAGCGCATATATTCGCGCTTCGGCATACAGGTCGTCATGAGCGTCAAGCGCGAGATGGACACCGGCGCGTCCGACGCATCCATAAAGGTCCATTTCGAGCCCACCGACACCATCAACGACGTATACCGCAAGATGAACGAGGCCATAGACGCGATAAAGGCAAACGACGGCTCCAACGACATGGAGAACATCGCCGCCGCGCTCACGAGCCTGCCCCGCTTCATGCAGAAATTCATCGTCCGCGCGCTCTACATCCTCGACTACTTCGGTATAATGCCCGCCGGCCTGCTCGAGGCCAGCCCGTTCCACGGCTCGATGATAATCACCGACATGGGCTCGCTCGGCATCCCGCCCATATACCACCACATCTATAACTTCGGCAACCTGCCGGTGTTCCTCTCTTTCGGCGCGCGCCGCCGCGCCATCGAGCCCGACCGCACCGGCCATCTCGTCGAGCGCCGCTATGTCGACCTGTGCGCCGTGCTCGACGAGCGCATCTGCGACGGGTTTTATTACGCCACGGCGTTCAAGTACATAAAATACTTCATCCGCAACCCGCAGCTGCTCGAATTGCCGCCCGACGAGGTGCGTGAGGACGTATTTTAAACGAAATCAGGCAAAAATGCCCCGCATCCTGACGGATGCGGGGCTGTTTTATTCTTTTTCGGCCATATCCGGGCGGCTCCGTCCGGAAAAACGCGCCTCGACCTCAGATTTGATCTCCTCGGGAGGCCTGTCGAGCGCCGCGGCCAGCTCGCCGTAGAGGAGTTTCTCGGCCCTGTCCACAAACTTCCTGTCGCTCTCGAGCAGGCGGCGCCCGCGGGCGCCGGGTCGCAGCTTCACCGCCTTGAGGCAGCGCAGCAGCATGCCGGCATCCTGTTCTCTCAGCGCCTCAGTCCTGTACGGCTCTCCGCCGTCCTCCGCCGGGGACACGCTGCCGGCGGACTCCAGGCAGCGCTCGGCCTCTTCGCGGCTCATCACCCGCCGCATGCTCACTCCGCACCCGACCGGCGCGTATATGGTCTCACAGCCGTGCTCGAAAATCGGGCGCAGGGTGTAGTAATCGCGCGAGGGCGCGCCGAACGGGATGGGCCCCACGTCGTTCACGCGGCACACGGCCCGCGAGCCGTAGACCACGCGCTCGCCTTTCGCAAAGCCGCCGCAGCTCATTTGATATATTCGCCGCAGGGGCAGTTGTTGTATTGGCGCTTTATCTTGACGATGAGGGAGCCGTCGCTCTGCCGCTGCTCGTCAAGCACGCTGTACTGCACCATGTCCCGGTCGAGCTTCATCTTGTAAGCCTCGAACTCCTCTCCCGTGAGTTTTGCGGCAAGCTTCGGCTCCGTCCTGTCTTTAAGTCTGAAATGCATCGTCTGTTCAACGCATGCGGATATTATCCTGCGCATTGTCTCAGCCTCCTTTTGATATAATTATATCAAAAGTCTCTCTCACTCTCAAAGGCCGTTTTTCACGAATATACAGGCGCTGCACATGCGCAAAACTCACAATATACAAGCATTTTGCCCGCACGGCGGCCACACCGGCGCGCGCAGGTGCCATCAGTTTTATGAATGTCTGCACAGCAAAAAGCGGCGCCCGGAGAAGTTCCGGGCGCCGCGGGCGGCATTTTTACTTCGTCATGCTCTCGACGCAGTCGGCGAGGATCTGCACGGCGCCGTCGATGGAAAAGGCAGCCATGTTCATCGATATGTCGTAGTTGTTGGCTGCGCCCCACTTCTGGTCGCTGTAATACTTATAATGTTTGGCGCGGGCCTTGTCGGTGTCTTTCACGATGCGCTCGGCCTTGTCGGCGGGCACGCCGTAGACCTTGACGGCGCGCTCGACGCGCTTGTCGAAATCGGCATGGAGGAAGATATTGAGGCAGCGATAGTCGTTTTTGAGTATCGCGTCGGCGCAGCGGCCGACTATCACACAGCTGTGCTCCCGCTCGGCTATCTCGCGGATAACTGAGAACTCGGCGAGGTACACCTGGTCCGCCAGGGAGGTGCTGCCGCCGGGGAAAACTCCGCCCATGGTGCTCACCGCGGCATTGGTGCCGTAAAAGACCCCGCCGGTGTTCCTCTGCTCGGTCTTCTCGATGAACTCAGGGGTGAGTCCGCTGCGCTCGGCAGCTTTCTGGACCAGATCCCTGTCGTAATACGGGATACCGAGCCTTTTTGCAAGCCTGTCGCCAACTTCGCGGGCGCCGCAGCCGTATTCTCTGCTTATAGTGATGATAACCTGCTGTTTCATAACACAACCGTCCTTTCGGAAGAGACAAGATCTTTGCGCTGCAAGATCATTGCGCTGGTTTTTGTAAATTATACCACTAAGCGGCGGAAAAAACAACCGCCGTGGACGAAAAGACGCCGGAGATGTTCTCCGGCGTCCCGCTCATTTTATGAGTTTGTCTATGACGGCCGTGAGCTCGTCGATCTTTGCGTCCGGGTCGCCGCTCTTCACGGCCTCGCGGACGCATCCGTGCATATGGGCGCTGAGGACCAGTTTGTTGGTCTTGCTCAGGATGGCCTGGGTGGCCATGATCTGGTTGGCGATGTCTATGCAGTAGCGGTCGTCCTCGACCATGCGGATTATGCCGTCGATCTGCCCGCGCGCGGTCTTGAGCAGGCGGGCGACCTCTGAGCGGTCGGCCTGCATCAGCCCACCACCTCGTAGCCCGCGTCGGCCACGGCCTTCTTCATGGCCTCCATATCGGCGCTGCCGGTGACGGTGGCGGTCTTGGCCTCCACGTCGGCCACGGCGCTCTCCACGCCCGGGACGCCCATCAGGGCCTTTTCCACATGCGCCTTGCAGTGGGCGCACATCATACCTTCGACTTTGAGGACTGTTGTCATTGCTGTTTCTCCTTTCTGCTCCGCTGGAGCACTCTCAGTTTTTTCATTGTTTTCAGTGTTATTATCTATCGGACAGGCGCCGCCGCAGCCGCGCGTGAGCGATGGCTTGAAGAAACGCAGGCGCAGCGCGTTCGTCACGACGCAGACCGAGCTGAGGCTCATGGCCGCCGCGCCCAGCATGGGGCTGAGGCTCAGCCCGAACGGGATGAACAGCACGCCCGCCGCTATCGGGATGCCGAGGGCGTTGTAGAAAAACGCCCAGAACAGGTTCATGCGTATATTCCTGATGACCGCGCGGCTGAGCTCCACGGCGGTCACCGCGTCGCGCAGGTCGCTCTTCATCAGCACTATGTCCGCCGACTCTATGGCGACGTCCGTGCCGGCGCCTATGGCTATGCCGACGTCGGCTCTCGCGAGGGCCGGCGCGTCGTTTATGCCGTCGCCTATCATGGCCACGGTCCTGCCCTGCTCCTGGAGGGCGCGCACATGCGCCTCCTTGTCCTCGGGCATGACGTCGGAGATGACGGAGCCGACGCCGAGCTTTTCGGCTATGGCGCGGGCGGTGACGGCGTTGTCGCCGGTGAGCATGTGGGTCTCTATGCCGAGTTCGGCAAAGCGGCGCACGGCCTCGGCGCTGCCGTCTTTTATCGTGTCGGCCGCGGCTATCATGCCGGCGTAGCGGCCGCCGCAGGCGAAGTACAGCGGGGTCTTGCCCTCGGCGGCGAGCTTTTCGCCCTCGGCCTCGGGCACTTTTACGCCGTTTTCGCGCATGAACGCCGCGTTGCCGCCGAGGCAGAGCCTGCCGTTCACGACTGCGGAGACGCCCCGGCCGGACACGGCCTTGAAATTTTCGGCGGCGGCGGGTTCGACCCCGGCGGCAGCCGCATATTCGAGCACAGCCTCAGCCAGCGGATGCTCCGACGGCTTTTCGAGCGCGGCGGCGGTCTCGAGCAGCTCGCGCTCGGTCATCTCGCCGGCGGACACGTCGGTGACCGAGGGGCGGCCCTCGGTGAGCGTGCCCGTCTTGTCGAGGACGACGGCGGAGATCTTGTGCAGGGTCTCGAGCGACTCGGCGGATTTTATCAGTATGCCCTCCTCGGCCCCGCGGCCCGTGCCGACCATGATGGCCACGGGCGTGGCCAGCCCGAGCGCGCAGGGGCAGGAGATGACGAGCACGGCTATGCCGCGCGTGAGCGCGAACTCGAACCCGTAGCCCAGCGCGAGCCACACGGCAAAGGCCGCGGCCGCGATGCACATGACCACCGGGACGAACACGCCGGCTATCCTGTCGGCGAGGCGCGCTATAGGCGCTTTCGACGCGCCGGCCTCCTCGACGAGCTTTATTATCTTAGCGAGGGATGTGTCCTCGCCTATCCTGTCGGCGCGGAACTTGAGAAATCCCGTGCGGTTTATCGTGGCGGCGGCAACGCGGTCGCCGGCCTTTTTCTCGACGGGCATGCTCTCGCCGGTCAGCGCGCTCTGGTCTATGGCGGAAGAGCCCTCGATGACCACGCCGTCGACAGGCACCCGCGCGCCCGGGCGCAGGATCACTATGTCGCCGAGCTGCACCTCCCCGGCCGGTATCTCCGTCTCGACGCCGCCGCGCTCGACCACGGCGGTGTCGGGCGAGAGCTCGAGCAGCCGTGCGATAGCGTCGCCCGTGCGGCCCTTGGAGCGGGTCTCGAGGAATTTGCCGAGGGTGATGAGCGTGAGTATTGTGGCGGCGGACTCGAAATACAGGTCGTGCGCGTAGTGCGCGACCGTGTCCATGTCGCCGTGGCCGAGGGCCCAGGCCATGCGGTAGATGACGAACACGCCGTAGATCGCGGCGGCGCCGGAGCCGACGGCGATGAGGCTGTCCATATTCGGGCTGCGGTGCCACAGCGAGCGCAGGCCCTTGGTGTAGTACGCGCGGTTTATGAACATGACGGGCAGCGTGAGTAACATCTGCGTCAGCGCGAGCATGAGCGCGTTTTCCGTCCCGACGAGGAATGGCGGCTGCGGCAGCCCGACCATTCCGCCCATGGTCAGATACATGAGCGGGACGAGGAAGCACAGCGAGAGCACAAAGCGGCGCTTCATGTCCCTCAGCTCCCCGGAGTTGTCCGGGGCCTTGGGCTTCTCCGTTTTCGCGCCGGGCAGCTCCGCCCCGTAGCCCGCGGAGACGACGGCGGCGACTATGTCCTCCGGTTTTATAACGTTTTCGTCGAACTCGGCGGCCATGCTGCCGCCGAGGAGATTAACATCGGCCTTCCGGACGCCCTCGAGCCTGCGCACCGTGCGCTCGACGGTTGCAGAGCAGGCGGCGCAGCTCATGCCGGTAATTTTAAAGGTCAGTCTCATGGCAGTCCTCCCTTTCCGGTAATCCCCCCTCCCCTGGGGGGTGTCTGATGTGAGTATACTACTTTTCTCTGATTTTGTAAAGCCCTTGTCACACCACTTTATATATGATATCATCATAAAAGCAAATTATTTGGGAGGACATTTTTATGATAATGTTCAACTGCGACTACGCCGAGGGCGCGCATCCGCGCATACTCGAGCGCCTGAGCGAGACCAATTTCGATCAGACCCTGACCTATGGGCTCGACGTGCACTCCGACCGCGCCCGCAGCTATATCCGCGCAGCCTGCGGCCTTGGGGACGAGGCCCCGGTCCACTTCTTCACCGGCGGGACCCAGGCCAACCTCACGGTCATCGACGCCATGCTCCTGCCGTACCAGGGCGTCGTGAGCACGGAGACCGGCCACATAAACGTGCACGAGACCGGAGCCGTCGAGGCCACGGGGCGCAAGATACTCACGCTGCCGCCCGTCGACGGCAAGATACCCGCCGCCTCGCTGCGCGAGTACTGCGAGGCGCACTACGCCGACCATGACCGCGATCAGACCGTGCAGCCAGGCATGGTCTACATCTCCCATCCCACCGAGTGCGGCACGCTCTACACCCTCGCTGAGCTGGAGGCGCTGCGCGCCGTGTGCGACGAGTTCGGCCTCATCCTCTACCTCGACGGCGCCCGCCTCGGCTACGGGCTCGCCGTGCCCGGGTCGGTCACCCTGCGCGATATAGCGCGCCTGTGCGACGTGTTTTACATCGGCGGCACCAAGCTCGGCGCCATGTTCGGCGAGGCTGTGGTCATCGCCCGCCCAGAGCTGGGCAAATGCTTCCGCTACTCGCTCAAGCGCCGCGGCGCCATGCTCGCCAAGGGCCGCATGCTGGGCATACAGTTCGAGGTGCTGTTTGAGGACGGGCTCTACTTCGAGATCGCGCAGCACGCCGTCGCGCTCGCCGACGAGCTGCGGCTCGGATGCAGGGACGCCGGGCTCGAGATGCTCTACGACACCGCGGCCAACCAGCTCTTCCCGATAATGCCGGACGCGGTGATCGCCAAATTGCAGGAAAAATACCGCTTCTTCGCCTGGGAGCGCGTCGATTCCGAGCGCTCCGCCGCCAGGCTCTGCACCAGCTGGTGCACCCCGGAGGAGAACGTCGCGGCCTTCCTCGGAGACCTGCGCGCAGCGCTGAAGTAAACGGAGGCGCAGCGGCATGTCCATACTTCTCACAGGCGGCGCGGGCTACATCGGCTCGCACATCGCCGTCGAGCTGCTAGAGGCCGGGTTCGACACCGTTTTGTTTGACAGCCTCGCAAACTCCAGCCGCTCCGTCGTGGAGCGCATAGAGCGCATCACCGGCCGGGCGCCTGAATTCGTCTGCGGCGATATAAACGACGCCGCGGCCGTGCGGTCCGTGTTCGAGCGGCATGACATCGACTGTGTCATCCATCTCGCGGGCCTCAAGTCCGTGCCCGAGTCGGCGGCAAAGCCCATGGAGTACTACCGCTGCAACGTCGGCGGCATGCTCACCCTGCTCGAGGCCATGGCCGCGGCGGGCGTCAGGCGCATAGTCTTCTCCTCGTCCGCGACGGTGTACGGCACCTCGGGCGAGATCCCCTACACCGAGGAGACCCCCACCGGCTGCACCAACCCCTACGGACGCACGAAGCTCATGTGCGAGGAGATACTGCGCGACTGCGCCGCGGCCGACGGGGAGTTCTCCGCCGTGCTCCTGCGGTACTTCAACCCCATAGGGGCGCACCCGTCGGGGCTCATCGGCGAGGACCCGCGCGGAGTGCCCAACAACCTCATGCCGTATATCACCCGCGTGGCCGTCGGCGCGCTGGAAAAACTCACCGTGTTCGGCGGCGACTACCCCACGCGCGACGGCACCGGCGTGCGCGACTATCTGCATGTCGTCGACCTCGCGCGCGGGCATGTCCGCGCCGTGGACTACGCGATGGGGCACGCCGGCGCGAGGGCCTTCAACCTAGGCACCGGCAAGGGCGTCAGCGTGCTGGAGATGGTGCGCGCGTTCGAGCGCGCAAGCGGTGTAAAGATACCCTATGTGATAGGCCCGCGCCGCGCCGGCGACATCGCCGAGTACTACGCCGACTGTTCCCTCGCCGGGCGTGAACTCGGCTGGAAGGCCGAGCTGACGCTGGACGACATGTGCCGTGACTCATGGAACTGGCAGAAGCGCAACCCTGACGGTTACGGCGATAAAGCCTGATCCCGCAGCCTTTGTGCAGTTTCGACAGAGCGATCGTTAAAATATCTACAAGATTTTAACGCCTGATGTATTGCCAAGAACAGGATAGTTCGTTATAATTATAACGCATTCGGGACGGAGTCCGCTGTTCCGACTGCCGGGCGAGAGCCCGATGTCTCCTTTTCCTTTATTTTGTTGCAAAACGCCGCAGCCGTGTCCGAGGCTGCGGCGTTTTGCTTGTCACAATATCCTCGCGCAGAGCGCCGCCGCAATGAGCACGACGGCCGCCGAGCGCATTGCAAGCCCCGTGCACCTCCCGGCGGCATAGCCGAGCTGGCGGCGCAGCAGCTCGCTCCCCGAGCGCCGGCGCAGAGCAAAGGCCATCGCGAGCGCGGCTGCCGGCATGAGGATCCCCTCGGAGGCGAGTTCCGCCGCCGACAGCCAGCTCAGGCCGAATATCTCCGGCAGGGCACCGAAGCCCAGCCCGTCGCGCGCTATCGCTATGGCCGGCACGGCCGAGAGCGCCGCGGCGAAGAGCGCGGCCTGTTTCCTGCCGGCCTTGGCGCCGGCCCAGGTGCCCACCACCTCGAGCAGCGACACCGCCGAGGTGAGCGCCGCGAGCAGCACGAGCAGATAGAACAAAAAGCCGAACATCGCGCCCCAGGAGCCGAGCGAGGCGAACACCTCCTGCATGGCGGTGAACATCATCATCGTCCCGCCGCCTCCCCCGGCGGCCTCCGCCGCGGGGACGACGGCAAAGCCCGCGAGCACGGCTATGAGCGTGTCCGCCGCGACGACGGCGAGCGCGCACTTCGGTATCGAGGCCTCGCGCGGGAGATAGGCCCCGTACAGGGCCATGACGCCCTGCCCTATCGACAACGAAAAAAACAGCTGGCACGCGGCGTCGCCCAGCATGTCTATAGTCCCCGCGATGCCGCCCTGCTCCGGCACGGCAAACATCTTGGCGATGCCGCTCTCGGCCCCCGGCAGGCGCAGCGAACATGCGATGAGCCCCGGCAGCATGAGCGCCAGGAGCGGCACGGCAAATTTCGAGAAGCGCTCGAGCCCGCTGCGCACCGGCGCCGCCGTTATCACGGCCGCCGCCGCGATGAACAGGACGGTGAACAGCGCCGAGAGCGGCACGTTTGATATGTACCCCAGGAAGAGGCCGAGCCCGCCGCCCGCTCCGCCGGAAAACACGCCCGCGAGGTTTATGAGCATGTACCGCAGGCAGCACCCGCCGAGCACGCTGTAAAACCCCATCATCAGCAGCGAGGCGCACTCCGCCGCCCAGCCCGGCAGCGCCGAGCCGCAGAGCTCTTTGAACGCCCCGCGCGCGCCGCAGCCCGTGTCGCGCCCGACGGCTATCTCCGCCATGAGCAGCGGCCAGCCCGCGAGCACGGCCATGATGAGATACGCCGCGAGAAACGGCGCGCCGTGCTGCTCCAGATAGCGCGGGAAACTCCAGATGTTCCCCAATCCGACGGCCGCCCCCGCGGCCGCTGCGACGAAGCCCCACTGGGAGCTCCAGCTCCGTTTTTCCACAGCGATCCCCCCTTGGGGAAAATCTATGCCCGTCCGGATGAAAAATATGATATCATGTCCACAGAGGTGATACGCTTGAAAACAAATTACCAGCTCCTCACCGACGCCGTGATAAAATCACTGGGTGCGGCGCGGCCCCGCCTGCTGCTGCACAGCTGCTGCGGCCCGTGCAGCAGCTACTCGCTCGAGTATCTGACGCAGCATTTCGACGTGTCGGTGTTCTTCTATAATCCCAACATACAGCCGGAGGCCGAGTATGTCCGCAGGCTCGAGACCCAGCGGCAGCTCATAGCCGCGCTCTGCCCCGGCGTTGAGCTCCTCGACGACGGGTACGGCGGCGAGAGCTTCACGGAGGCCGCCCGCGGCCTCGAGGGCGAGCCCGAGGGCGGCGCGCGCTGCGTCCGCTGCTTTGAGCTCCGCCTGGAGCGCACGGCGGAAAAGGCCGCCGGGCTCGGCTTCGAGTGGTTCGGCACGACGCTCACCATAAGCCCGCACAAAAACGCGGAGCTCATAAACTCCATCGGCACGGCCGCCGCGGAGAAATACGGCGTGCGCTGGCTGCCGGCCGACCTGAAAAAGCGCGGGGGGTATCAGCGCTCCATAGAACTTTCTAATAGCTTCCATCTCTACCGCCAGAACTACTGCGGCTGCCTCTATTCCGCCGCCCCACGCGCCGGCGCCGGCGGCGGTCCGGACGCCTGAGGCCCGCCACTGCGGCTCCACCGGGGCGAAAGTGTCGGAAAATGTCGAAAAATACAGGCTATGACGGGCGCGGAAATTGTCAAAAAAACCTTGCCGCAGAGGGATGATTGGGCTATACTTATGGCAGAAACAGTGTGAGGTTTTGACTGTTATGTACACAGACAGATCTATAGGAAAAACCATAGCAAAGCTGCGCCGCTCGCTCTCCCTGTCCCAGCGCGACCTCGCGTCCATCCTCGCGATGCACGGCGTCGAGGTCACGAACCAGGCGGTGTCGAAGTGGGAAAAAGGCGTGTCCCAGCCGAGCGCGGGGCAGTTCCTGCTCCTGTGCAGGATACTCGGGGTCGACGATATCTCCGGCGAGTTCATGGGCCGCGGGCTGTCCGCGGGGCTCAACCGCGCCGGGCGCGAAAAGCTCGCCGAGTATGCCGAGCTCCTGCGCCTGAGCGGCCTCTACTCCGAGACCGCGCAGAGCGCGCCCAAGGTGCGCCGTCTCCCGCTCTACGACCTCGCCGTCTCCGCCGGCACCGGGCAGTTCCTCACAGACAGCAGCCATGTCGACGTCGAGGCCGGCAAGAACGTGCCCGACGGCGCGGGCTTCGGGGTGCGCGTCGCGGGCGACAGCATGGAGCCGCGCTTCCACGACGGGCAGACCGTGTGGGTGCAGCCGTGCGAGACGCTCTCGAGCGGCGAGATCGGCGTGTTCGTCTACGACGGCAGCGCCTACCTCAAACGCCTCGTCATCGACGGGAAAAAGGTGTTCCTCCGCTCGCTCAACCCCAAGTATGCGGACATCCCCGCCGTGCTCGAGGACTCGCTGCGCGTGCTCGGCCGCGCGCTGTGAAGAGCACAGGGCAAGATCCTCAAAAAGACATGCAAAGGCCCCCGTTCCATGGAACGGGGGCCTTTTTTCGCACTGTTCAGGCGGTCTCTATGGAGGCGGCCTTGTCGAGGCCCAGTTTTTTCACCGCGTCCTCGCGCATCTTGTACTTCAGGATCTTGCCGGCGGCATTCATCGGGAAGCTGTCGACAAAATCGACATACTTCGGCACCTTGTGCTTGGCCATGTGGTCGCGCACGAATTGCTTCATCTCGCCCTCGGTCATGGTCTCGCCGTCTTTCAGGACGACGCAGGCCATTATCTCCTCGCCGTACTGCTCGTCGGGCACGCCGATGACCTGCACGTCCTTGACCTTCGGGTTGGTGTAGATGAACTCCTCTATCTCCTTCGGATAGATGTTCTCGCCGCCGCGGATTATCATGTCCTTCAGGCGGCCGGTGATGCGGAAGTTGCCGTCGGGATTGCGGCATGCGATGTCGCCGGTGTGGAGCCAGCCGTCGCGGTCGATGGCCGCGGCGGTGGCAGCGGGCATCTTGTAGTAGCCTTTCATTATATTGTAGCCGCGGGCGACGAACTCGCCGTCGACGCCGTCGGGGCAGTCCTCGCCGGTCTCGGGGTTCACTATCTTGCACTCGACGCCCGGCAGAGCGCGGCCGACGGTGGCGACGCGGACCTCGATGGGGTCGTCGGTGCTCGACATGGTGCAGCCGGGGCTGGCCTCGGTCTGGCCGTAGACTATCGTGATCTCGGACATGTGCATCTTGTTCACAACGTCCTGCATGACGGAGATCGGGCAGGGTGAGCCGGCCATGATGCCGGTGCGCATGTAGCTGAAATCGGTCTTGGCGAAGTCCTCATGCTCGAGCATGGCGATGAACATGGTCGGCACGCCGTGGAAGCAGGTGATGTGCTCCTGGTTCACGCAGGCGAGCGCGGGCTTCGGGGAGAAATAGGGCAGCGGCGAGATGGTGACGCCGTGGGTCATGGAGGCTGTCATGGCGAGCACCATGCCGAAGCAGTGGAACATAGGCACCTGGATCATCATGCGGTCGGCGGTGGACAGGTCCATGCGGTCGCCTATGCATTTGCCGTTGTTGACGACGTTGTAGTGCGTCAGCATGACGCCCTTGGGGAAGCCGGTGGTGCCGGAGGTGTACTGCATGTTGCAGACGTCGTGCACGCTGACGGCGGCGGCGCGGCGATAGACCTCCTCGACAGGGACCTTGTCGGCCATGGCCAGGGCCTCCTCCCAGGTGAGACAGCCGGGCTGGCGGGACTCGACATTTATGATGTTGCGCAGGAAAGGCAGGCGGCGGCAGTGCAGCGGCTTGCCGGGCGTGGCGGTCTCGAGCTCGGGGCAGAGCTCGCGCATGATGCCGGCGTAGTCGGAGTCGCGGTAGCCGTCTATCATGATGAGGGTGTGCGTGTCGGAGTGGCGCAGGAGGTACTCGGCCTCGTGTATCTTATAGGCGGTGTTCACGGTGACGAGCACGGCGCCTATCTTGCTCGCCGCCCAGAAGGCGATGTACCACTGGGGCACGTTGGTCGCCCACGCGGCGACCTTGTCGCCCGGCTTCACGCCGAGGGCGATGAGGCTGCGCGCGAAGGTGTCGACGTCGTCGCGGAACTGGGAGTAGGTGCGGGTATAGTCGAGGGTGGTGTAGCGGAAGGCGTACTGGTCGGGGTACTCCTCGACCATGGCGTCGAGCACCTGGGAGAAGGTCTTTTCGATCAGCTTGTCTTTCTCCCAGAGGAAGGTGCCGGTGCCGGCGCGGTTGTAGTAGAGCTGCTTGCGGATCACGGGCACGGCCTCATAGCGCCCCATGTAGTTGACGTAGTGCGGGAACACGACGGCCGCGTCGTCTATCTCGCTCATCCAGCTCGGGACCCACTCGAAGCTGAGGTAGCCGTCGTAGTTCACCGAGCGCAGCGCGCGCATCAGGTCCTCGATCGGGAGCGTGCCCTCGCCCATCAGGCGGTAGGACACGGCGCCGCTCTCCTCGATGCTGTCCTTGAGGTGTATGTGGCGGACGAAGGCGCCGAGGTTCTGTATGCTCTGCTCGCAGGTCTCGCCGCCGAAGCGCACGGTGTGGTGATAATCCCACAGGGCGGCGAGGTTGTCGCAGGCAAAGCGGTTGAGCAGGTCGCGCAGGCGGGCGGTGTCGGAGTAAATGCCGGCGGTCTCGACCAGGAGAGTCACTCCCGCGGCCTCGGCGGCGGGCAGGGCCTTTTCGATGACGGCCGCGGCCGCCTCGTCGCTGCCGCCCTCTCCGGCGCGAACGCGGACATACGGGCAGTCCAGCAGCGCCGCCTTGGAGATGCTCTGCGGGATGTCGCGCCCGAGCTTTTCGGCGCAGCCGGGGTCGGAGATGTCGCCCACGACGTCTATGCACGGGATCTCAACGCCTATCTCGCGCAGCTTGCGCGCCGTGCCGACTATCTGCTCGGAGGAGAACGGGCGGTTCTTGCCCGAGAAGTCCTCGCTCATTATGTCGTGTATCTCAATGCCTGAGAACTCGAGGTCCTTGGCCATGGTGTAGAAGTCGACCCAGGAAAAGCTGTCCCAGCCGTTGGTGCTGAATGAGAGTTTCATATGTTCTTCTCCTCGTAAGCGATTTTGTTGATGGCGTTGACGTACGCATAGATGCTCGCGCCGATGATGTCGGTGGATATGCCGCGCCCGGAGAACAGCTTGCCGCCCGCGCGCAGCTTGACGACGGCGTCGCCCATTGCCTCGCGGCCCTCGGTGACTGCCTGGATCTGGAAATCGTCCAGCTCATAGTGGTGGCCGATGATCTGCTCTATGGCGAGGAAGGCGGCGTCTATGGGGCCGTCGCCGAGGCAGACGCTCTGTATCTGCTCGCCGTCGCGCTCGATGGTGATGTGGCTGGTGGAGCCCATGATGTTGCCGCTGTTCACGACGTAGCTCACCAGGCGGTAGCGGGGCGGGACCTGCATGGCGGCGGAGGCTATCATCGCCTCGAGCTCTTTGGCGCCGACGTGCTGCTTTTTCTCTGCGACGGCGCGGAAGGCCTCGTACACGCGGCTCACGTCGTCGCCGCTCAGCTCATAGCCGAGCTTTTTGGCCGCGGCGGCCACGGACTTGATGTCGGCGGTGGCGTCGAGCCTCATGTCGGCGTGTTCATCCATATCGACGCCGGTCTCGAATGGGCTGGTCTCGCTCTTCTCGGTGGCCATCCAGTGCATCTGGCTGATGGCGCGGTGCAGCTCTGTGCTGCGCACGCTGCACTCGAGCCCGAGCTCGACACCCTTGGTGTTTATCGCGCGGGTCACGGTCTCGATGGAGGTGCTGCGCGCGCTGCTCAGCGCAGTCTTGATCTGCTGTGCGCCCTCGGCGATGGCGGCGAAAGAGTTGGCCGCAGCCATCTTGAGGTCATTGCCGCACTGGACGGAGAGGACCACGCCGTCGAGCTCCGGCACACGCTCGCGCACCGAGCGCACGAACGCGCCGAACTCCTGCGGCAGCATGGCGCTCGCGCTGTCGCAGAGGGTGACGGTGCCGGCGCCGGCGGCTATGGCCGACTTGACCACGCGGCACAGGAAGTCCATGTCGCTGCGGGTGGCGTCGTCGGCGGAGAACTCGACGTCGCCGCATTTTTCGCGGCAGCGGCGGACCGACTCGGCGACGGCCTCGGCCAGCTTGTCGGGCTTCATGCCGGCGGAGTACTCCATGCGCACCGTCGACGTCGGGGCAATTACGTGCAGGCGCGGATGCTTCGCCGCGGACACGGCGCTCCACGCGCGCTCGGTCTCCTCCTCGGTGAGGCCGGCGGGGATGGACACGACGGAATGGCCGAGCGTGTTGGCGATGGACCTTGCGAGCAGGTTATCGCTCGGCGAGCCGCTCAGCGGCGGGAGCTCCACCGCGTCGACCTTGAGCTTATCCATCTGTTTGGCGACCTCCAGCTTCTCGCGGAAGCTCATGGCCACGTCTGTGCGTCCTGCGCTCTCCCTCAGCGTGACGTCAACGATGCGAATCTTTTTCAAGTGCTTTACCTCCAAACGATCTGCGCCGCAGCGCGAAAAATTTTTCCCTCGAATGAAAAAATCCCCGAGACTCGAATAAAGTCTCAGGGACGATAAAAATTACCGCGGTACCACCCGGATTGCCGCAAAGCGCGGCCGCTCTCGGAGCTCTGTCAAGCTCTCAGCCATGGTAACGGGGCAGCCGGAGCGCCTTACTGAAAAAATTCAGGCGTTCTGCTCAGGAGCGAGACTGCCGCAGCCGCCGCCCTGCCGGCTCGCACCGAACCGCCGGCTCTCTGGATGGGCTGGAATGACCGGGCATAACTCCGTCATCGCATTTGTCATATCAAGGATGGCATTATCATAATACACTTTTCACAAATTTGTCAAGCAAAATTTTATCTCCCGTCCGGGACATGTCTCGCGCGGCGGGCGCATATAGCTTAGTAAAACACAGTGGGGAGGTCGTAAAATGGCTTATGAAGAAAAGCTCAAGCCCGTCAAACGCAGCCACAATATAGTTATGGAGGACCGCGGCAAGCTCACGGTGTCGGGCGTGGAGGACGTGTCGAGTTTTGATGAGAGCGAGATCGTGATGTCCACCGTGTGCGGCAGCCTCATAGTGCGCGGGTCGGAGCTGAAGATCGACAGGCTCAGCCTCGACACGGGCGACGTCGCCGTGACCGGGCTCGTCACCGCGCTCGACTACGAGGAGGTCGCCCCCAGCCGCAGCCTCTGGGCGAGGCTGTTCCACTGATGGAGCTGAGCCCCGGCGCCCAGCTCGTGCAGGCGATGTCGGCGCTCTTCTTCGGAGGGGCGCTCGGGGCCGTTTACGACGTGCTGCGCGCCGTGCGCCGCGTGCTGAAAAGGCGCGCCTATGCTTTCGACGCGCTCTTTTGCCTGTGCGTGCTCTCGGCGCTGTTTTTCCTCGGGATGGACGCCGGCGAGGGCGAGCTGCGCATATTCATGGCGCTGTCGGCGGCGCTCGGATGCGCGCTCTACCTCTCATGGGTGAGCCCTCTCGTCCTCCCGCTCATGGAGCGCGCGCTCTCCGCCGCGCTCGTGCCGGCGCGGTTTGCCGCGAAAACATTGCGGCGCGGCGCATTTTTTTGCAAAAAACTCTTCCAATCCCGGGCAAAATGGTTTAAAATAAAACACAAATCAGCTATGGGTCCGGAGAGAGAAAACCCCCGCAGGCCCGATGAAACGGGGGGTGACGCTCTGTATGGCACTCAAAACAGCTACGGCGGCGAGGCTGCTGCTGCTCGCGGCGACCGCTTACGGCGTGATGAGCCTCGCGGCGCTGGGAGGAGAGCTCGCTCGCGCGCGCACTGTAAAAAGCGCCGTTGAGAACGAGATCGCAGCGCTCTCGGCCGGCGACGGGGAAAGCGGCGCTTTCTCCGAGAGCTCGGCCCGCTCCGCTCTTGGCATGGTCCTGCCCGGCGAGGCCATTTTCTACTGCGTCCGATAGCTTTTTTAGAAACAAGAACAGGGGGATATTTCACTTAATGCAGCTGGAAATTGGATCCATTCTCGAGGGCAAGGTCACCGGTATCACCAAATTCGGCGCTTTCGTCTCGCTCGGCGACGGCAAGAGCGGTCTTGTGCACATCTCCGAGATAGCGAACACCTATGTCAGCGAGGTGCGCGACTATGTCCAGGACGGCCAGTCCGTCAAAGTCAAGGTCATAGGCGTCACGCCCGACGGCAAGATCAATCTCTCCATGAAAAGGGTCGAAGAGCGTCCCCGCCCGGAGCACGACAGCCGCAGCGCGGCTCCGCGCAGGCCGCGTGAGGAGCGCCCCGCCCAGGCGGACATGAGTTTCGAGGACAAGCTCAAGCAGTTCATGCAGGAGTCCGACAGCCGCATGTCCGGCAACAAGCTCTACGACCGCCGCAGCAGCCGCCGCAGGAGGGACTGAAACCCCGCGGCCGGCCCTCGCGCCGGAGAGAGGGGCACTGCGCTCATTTTTAATTGCCGCCCGTATGGGCGGTTATTTTTTTCCTGCGGCCACGCCGCCGTTGAAGTTTGACCGGCACTGTGTTATCATGTCGAAAGGAGCGTGATAACGAGTGCGAATGAGAAAAAAACCAAACCTCGTGCCGCGCATGGAGCGCTGCTCGAGCGTGCTTATAGATGAGCCGGCGGCTCTGCGCGGGCGCTGGCTCGAGAGCTTTCCCGAGTATTCGGAGCTGCATCTCGAGCTGGGCTGCGGCAAGGGCCGCTTTACAGTCGAGACCGCCGGGGCGGAGAGCGGCGTGCTGCTCGTTGCGGTCGAGCGCGTGGCCGACGCGATGGTCGTCGCCATGGAGCGCGCCTGCGCCGCGGAGCTGCACAACGTCCGCTTCATAAGCGGCGACGCGCGGACCCTGCGCGACATGTTCGCGCCCGGCGAGGCGGCGCGCATATACATAAATTTCTGCGACCCCTGGCCGCGCAACCGCGACGCGAAGCGCCGCCTCACCTCGCCGGAGTTCCTCCCCATATACCGCGATGTGCTGAGGCCGGGCGGGGAGATACATTTCAAGACGGACAACCAGCCCCTCTTTGAATTTTCGCTGCGCAGCTTTGCCAAGTGCGGCTGGACGGTGAGCGAGGTGACGCGCGACCTGCACGCGGACGGCCCCTGCGGGGTCATGACCGACTATGAGGCCAAATTCTACGAACAGGGCGTGAAGATAAACCGCTGCGTCGCTGTCTACAACGGAAAGGACGATGAGGAATGAAGCTCATATCTTGGAACGTCAACGGCCTGCGCGCCGCCGTGAAAAAAGGCTTTGAGGACACTTTCAGGTCGCTCGGCGCCGATATATTCTGCATACAGGAGACCAAGCTCCAGGCCGGGCAGATAGACCTCGAGTTCGAGGGCTACAGCCATTATTGGGACTACGCCGAGAAAAAAGGCTATTCCGGCACGGCTGTGTACACCCGCCTCGAGCCCCTCTCCGTGAGCTATGGGCTGGGCCTCGACGAGCACGACTCGGAGGGGCGCTGCGTCACCCTCGAGTTCGAGAAGTTTTTCCTCGTCTGCGTCTACACTCCCAACTCGCAGGACGGCCTGCGCCGCCTCGGCTACCGCATGGAGTGGGAAGACGCGTTCCGCGCCTATTTAAAGGAGCTCGACGCGAAAAAGCCCGTCATCGCCTGCGGCGACATGAATGTGGCGCACGAGGAGATAGACCTCAAAAACCCGAAGACCAACCGCGGCAACGCCGGCTTCACGGATGAGGAGCGCGCCAAGTTCACCGAGCTGCTCGCCGCCGGATTCACCGACACCTTCCGCCTGCTCTACCCCGACAAGGAGGGGGCTTACAGCTGGTGGAGCTACCGCGGCAACGCGAGAGCCAACAACACGGGCTGGCGCATCGACTATTTCATCTGCTCCGACCGCATCGCGGACAAGGTGCGCGACGCGTTCATCCTGCCCGAGATCGCCGGCAGCGACCACTGCCCCGTCGGGCTGGAGATAGACCTGTGATGAGGATAGGCGGCGTTGAGATACCGGGGCTGCTCGCCCTCGCGCCCATGGCCGGGGTGAGCGACCTCGCCTTCCGCAGGCTCTGCCGCGAGCAGGGCGCGGCGCTCACATACACAGAGATGGTGAGCGCGAAGGCCCTCTGCTACGGCGACAAAAAAACGCCCTCGCTCCTGAAGCTCGACGAGGGCGAGCACCCCGCGGCGGCGCAGATCTTCGGCTCGGAGCCGGAGTTCATGGCGCGCGGGGCGCGCATCGCGCTCGAGCTGTCGGGCGCGGACATAATCGACATCAACATGGGCTGCCCCGTCGGCAAGGTCGCACTCCACGGGGAGGGCAGCGGCCTCATGCGCGACATGCCGCGCGCCGAGGAGATAATCCGCGCCGTGTCGGAGGCCGTGGACGTGCCGGTCACGGTCAAGTTCCGCAAGGGCTGGGACAAGGGGCATGTGAACGCGGTCGAATTCGCCGCGATGGCCGAGCGCGCCGGCGCTAAGGCCGTCGCCGTGCACGGGCGCACCCGTGTGCAGATGTACACCGGAACGGCCGACTGGGACATCATCCGCGAAGTCAAGCGCGCGGTCGGCATACCCGTCATCGCAAACGGCGACGTGTTCGCGCCCGAGGACGCAAAGCGCATCCTCGCCTACACCGGCGCCGACATGGCGATGATAGGGCGCGGCAGTTTCGGCGACCCGTGGATATTCGCCCGGGCAAAAGCCGTGCTTGAGGGCGCGCCCGTCCCGCCGGAGCCGACGCTGGCCGAGAAGATGGACACGGCGGTCCGCCAGGCGGAGATCGCCGCCGCCGACAAGGGCGAGCGCGTGGCCTGTCTCGAGGCGCGGCGGCATTTTGCCTGGTACCTGCGCGGCGTGCCGCACTCGGCGGCCTATAAAAACGAGGCCGTGCGCGTCGAGACGCTCGACGGCGTGCGCCGCATAGCCGCGGCAGTCAAACGTGATTTGAGGTGAGAGAGCTTGGATCGGGACGAGGAAAAGAGCATAATAGCACGAGTCCTCGCCGGCGATACTGAGGCCTTTGAGGCGCTGGTGCTCGAAAATCAAAAACAGGTCTACAACCTTGCCCTGCGCATGACGGGCAGCGAGGAGGACGCGAACGACATCGCGCAGGAGGCATTCATCCGCGCGTTCCGCTCCCTCGCGAGCTTCAGGGGCGACAGCAAATTCTCCGTGTGGCTCTACCGGCTCACCAGCAACATCTGCCTCGACTTCCTGCGCTCGCGCCGGAGGAAAAAGACGGTATCGATGAGCTGGTTCGCCGCCGATGACGACGAGCCCGCCGAGCTGGAGATACCGGACGAGCGTTTTTCGCCGCACACCGAGCTCGAGCGGCGCGAGCTGCGCAGCGCCATACAGCGCGCGCTCGCCCGCTTGCCGGACGACATGCGCGAGGTGCTGCTCCTGCGCGAAGTCGGCGGGCTGAGCTACGACGAGATCGCCGCGTCTCTCTCGCTGGAGGAGGGGACGGTAAAGTCACGCATATTCCGCGCGCGCAAAAAGCTGTGCAAAATTTTATCCGGCGACGGGAACTTTCCCGCCGAAATATCGTCTGATAAGGCAAAGGGGGTGTAGAACTTGGCCACATGCGACGAATATCTCGAGATGCTCAGCGCCTCGCTCGACGGCGAGCTCGACAGCGACGGCGAGGACAGGCTCCGTGCGGACGAAAACCGCGGCTGCGCCGCGGGCGAGGCGTTCCGCTCCGTGTCACGCGAACTGAGGCAGCTCGACGAAGTGCCCGAGGGCTTTGCCGCCTCCATAATGGAGCGCATAGCCGCCGGTGAGGCGCCGCGCGCCGTAAAAAAGCCCCTGTGGAAGCGCTATACCGCCGCTGCTGCATGTCTGGTTCTCATCTGCGCCGCCGCCATCGGCCTTTCCCCCGACAAGGAAGCCATCGCCAGCACAATGGGAGATATCGAGACAGCGGCTCCCTCTGTCTCCGCTGCGGATGCGGACGGCGACGCCGTCGTGCGCGCAGAGCTCTTCGCCAGCAAGTCCGACAGCGTCACGCCCGCCTATATCGACGGCGTGGTATTTGACGCCGGATACGCGGGCGGGGCCGTGATCTACTCCCAGGACAGTGAATTCCATCCGTCCGATGCCGACGCGGCCGAGCTTCTCGGCCTGCTCGAGTACCTCGACAGCGCCGAGGCACCTGCCGACGGCCCCGACTATGAGATCGCCCTCGCGGGCGGCAGCGTCATAGACCTCTGGCTCTCCGGCGGAAAGGCCGTGTGCAGTCTCGACGGGACGGCCTATATCCCAGCCGGCAGCACCGAGGAGATACAGGATATCATTGAAGACATCATGAACTAATTTCAAAGCGCCCGTTTTCGGGCGCTTTTTTATCGGAGGTGTATCTTGTGAAACGTCAGATAGCGCTGATCGCGGCTCTCGCCCTGCTCTCGGGCTGCGCGGCTGCCGGTCCCTCCCCCGCCCCGGCAACGCCTGCCCCGACGGAGCAGGCCGCTCCCACGGTGACCGAGACTACCGTACCGATGGAGACCGAAACTCCCACCCCGCCGGAAACCGAAGCTCCCGCGCCGCCGGATACGGCCGCGCCCGCCGAAACCCAGCCTCCAGCGGCGGAGCTCCCCTACACGCTCTCGCTCGAGTGCACGGCGCAGCTCTTTGCCGGCCCGGACTACGACAGCGCGCTCAACGGCCCCGTCGGCATCGACGGGACATTCACCATAGTCGAGGAGAGCACCGATGCGGAGGGCAACCTCTGGGGCCGGCTCAAATCGGGGGCCGGCTGGGTCGATCTCACGCGGCTGCGCGGCGACGGCGCGCCCGTCTCGGCATGCATCTTCCCCGCGGCTCCCGACAGCGCCGAGCACTACTCCTCGGGTGAGACGGAGTTCGTCTCGCACCTCGTTTTCCGCGCGCGGGAAGATCTGAGCGGCCTCACTTTTGAGCAGCTGACCATGGAAGAAGGCGGCTACTCGTCGGCCGGGCTCTACAGCTTCGACGCTCTCGGCGAGGGCGAGCTGTTCTGCGCGGATGTGGTCTTTGCTGGAGACATGTCGGCCTTTGGCCTCAGCTTCACCGGTGAGGACGGGACAATCCACCGCTACGCCGCATATCAGAGCGGACGCAACGGCGAGCTCCTTCTGAGCGAATACTGAAAAAGCTCCCCCGAAATGGCCGGGGGGCATAAGAAAGTAATATTGCTTTTTGCAGGAACGGCATGGCTTCGGTCATGCCGTTTCCTGTTTCATCAGCTCGTCCACGGGAATAAAGCCCACAAGGTCATAGGAGATACGGATGTTCTGCCGCCGTTTGCCGCTGCTCTTGTCTGGCGCTTCAATATAGATCGCCTTCACAAGCTCCCGCAGAGCGTAAGGGGTCAGCTCCTGCAAATTCTCGTACTTGTGTACCCGCTGGATGAACTGCTCCAAGTTTTCAATCTGTCGTTCCTGTACTTCAATATCCTGCTGTAAGGTCTGGATTTCTGCTTTGAGCT
>CAJFRI010000005.1 GCA_904419385.1 Candidatus Heteroscillospira lomanii | reverse complement strand
GTCACCGGCTTCGCCATGGCCGTGTTCATGTCCAACGCCGGCGGCGCCTGGGACAACGCCAAGAAGTACATCGAGTCCGGCCACCACGGCGGCAAGGGCAGCGAGTGCCACAAGGCTGCCGTCGTCGGTGACACTGTCGGCGACCCGTTCAAAGACACCTCCGGCCCCAGCCTCAACATCCTCATCAAGCTGTGCTCCACGGTGTCCATCGTGTTCTCCGGCCTTGTCCTCGCGTTCTCCATCTTCTGATAACAGCAAAAATAAAAGCGGGAGCTTGAAGCTCCCGCTTTTTTGCGCTCAGAACCGCGAACCGACGCTGCTCGCGCCGATTATTATGCTGTCTATGCCAAGCAGTATGAGATACACACCGACGATATAGCCTATCGAAAACAGCGCTATGATCGGATGGAAAACCATCATTATGCCAAGTATCAGACCGATTATGTTCAGCACCAGCGAGATATAGTACATCGCGCTGCCTGAGAAATAGCGTACCATTCCGAGGTGCGACAGGCGCGATATGCAGTGCGCTATGAACCATATCGGGAACAACAGCGACAGCACCAGCGCCCCGGAGTCGGGATATACCAGCAGCATAACGGCGGTCATGACGCTCAGTATACCCGTCACCAGCGATACGGTCGGGCCGAAGCCAGTGTGCCGTTCGACGCGAATATAGAGGATTATATCTGCAATACCCATCACCAGAGCCGCTATGCCGCACAATATCACGAATCCCGTCATCACCACCGACGGCTCCGCGCATATCATTATGCCGAGCACTATGAGCAGTATGCCGGTGATTATCTCTATCCATCCAAATCCGGAACGTCCTCTCATCACTTATCGCCTCCCGTGAGGATCTGCATAAATTCGTCTCCGGTGATCGTCTCTTTTTCATACAGGTATCCGGCCAGCTCGTCGAGCTTTGCGCGGTCCTCTTCTATCATGCGCTTTGCCTTTTCATGCTGCGCCCTGACCAGTTCGACGACCTGCTTGTCTATGGCTCTCTGAGTATCCTCGGAGCAGGAGAGCGTGGAGTCGCCGCCGAGGTATTTGTTGTTCACGTGCTCCATTGCGACCATGTCGAACTCGTCGCTCATGCCGTACTGCGTTATCATCGCGCGGGCGAGTTTCGTCGCCTGCTCTATATCATTGGCAGCGCCGGTTGAGCTCTCGCCGAAGACTACCTCCTCGGCCGCGCGGCCGCCTGTGAACGTGGCTATCTTGTTCTCGAGCTCAGTCTTTGTGAGGATATACTTGTCGTCGGTCTCCACCTGCATCGTATACCCAAGGGCGCCGGAGGTGCGCGGGATTATCGTTATCTTCTGCACTGGCGCGGAGTTCGTCTGTCTCGCCGCGACGAGGGCATGGCCTATCTCGTGATAGGCGACGATGCGCTTCTCTGTATCTGAGAGCACGGCGTTTTTCTTCTGGTAGCCGGCGATGACGGTCTCAACGCTCTCCTCGAGATCGGCCTCGTTGACTATGGTGCGCCCGTTGCGCACCGCGCGCAGAGCGGCCTCATTTATGATATTCGCGAGCTCTGCGCCTGACGCGCCGCTCGTCATGCGTGCGATGGTGTGGAAGTCGACATCCTCGGCCGCTTTTATCTTCTTGGCGTGCACTTTCAGTATCGCCTCGCGTCCCGCGAGATCCGGCAGTTCGACGGGGATGCGCCTGTCAAAGCGTCCGGGGCGCGTGAGCGCCGGGTCGAGCGACTCGGGCCTGTTGGTGGCCGCTAGGATTATGACGCCGGTGTTGTCGTCAAAGCCGTCCATCTCCGTAAGCAGCTGGTTGAGCGTCTGCTCGCGCTCGTCGTTGCCGCCGTAGGCTCCGGAGTTGCGCTTCTGGCCTATTGCATCTATCTCATCGATGAAAACTATGCACGGGGCTTTTTCCTTTGCCTGCTTGAACAGATCACGCACTTTCGACGCGCCCATGCCGACGAACATCTCGACGAACTCAGAGCCAGATATCGAGAAAAACGGCACGTTCGACTCGCCGGCGACCGCCTTGGCCAGCATGGTCTTGCCTGTGCCCGGAGGGCCGACCAGCAGCAGGCCCTTAGGCATTGACGCGCCGGCCGCGGTGTATTTGCTGGGGTCGTGCAGGTAGTCGACTATCTCGGCAAGGCTCTCCTTGGCCTCGTCCTCGCCGGCCACGTCTGAAAAGCGTATGCCCTGTGTCGACTGGACGTATATCTTCGCGTTCGATTTGCCGAACGACATGGCGTTCTTGCCGCCTGCCTGCTCCATGAGCTTTTTGCTCATATACTGCCCTATGCCCACAAATATGAGTATCGGCAGCACCACCGTGAACAGCAGGCTCATAAGCGGTGATATAGGCTCCTGAGTGACGCGCATGAACTGCGCTCCCGCCTCGTGGAGGCGGTCGGTCAGGGTCGGGTCGTCCATCCTGCCGGTGGTGTATATATCCGACTGGCTCTTATCGGTGAACACTATGGCCGTGTCCTCGACCTCGACGAGGCCTATGTCACCCTCGTCTATCATGTCCATGAACGTATCATAGCCCACCTCTTCGACCTGCTGCTGCGTCAGCATGGGGGTAACCAGCATATTGAACAGCAATATCACCATCAGGACTATGAAATAATAATAAATCAGCGGTTTTTTAGGGGATTTTACTTCTTTCATGACGACGTCCTTTCTTCGTGCTCATCTTGCTCTCTCTGGGAGTCTATCGCCTCCATGGATGCCAGGACGGCTCTGTCGGCCGCCAGAACGGCAAAGTCCAGTGCGTATTCCGCAAAGAGGGTCTTTTCCTCGGCAGACGCGCACATCCGCTGCTCCTCGCGCAGCTTTCCGGCGGCGTCCTCGACCTCGGCGTACAATTTTGCCAGCGGCATCACAGCGCTGGCTTTTGAGAATCGCAGCTCATCGCGGAGCGACAGCTCCGTCTCTTCGCACTCCGCCGAGAGCTCGGATATCTCCTGTTCCAGCCTCTCTTTTCCGGCGGATTCACTGAGATGTATACGGCTGTGCAGCCGGCATATCTTTTCGTCCAGCTCGCACAGTTTTACTGACAGTATCTCATGCGCCATATCAGCGCCCCCTTTCTGTGCTATATTGTACCAGCCCTTCGCCGCGCGTTCAATTATCATATTTTGTCCCGTGTATAGACAAAAAACCCGGAGTGTAAAACTCCGGGTCTTCAGCTCTGTTTTGTCGGCGATATGCCTTCCGTGACGAGCAGGTATACGAGATGCGCGATCTGATCCACGTTTTCCGTATCCTCGTCCGTCCATTCGCGTATCAGCCCCAGCAGCGCGCTGCTGTGGTATCTGACTATCAATCTCACTTCATATCGTGTACGGTCCTTGTAGAGCCCCTCAGTGTCTATCACGCGCTCGAAAAAACGGTGCGTGTATTCGATGACCAGGCGTTCGAGCTCGTCGCCGTAGCTGCTCTGCATGCTCTTTTTCATATACCTGGAGGCGTCGGTCATGACGAGGAACAGGTGCGCAAGCGTCTTCTCAGGGTCTCCGGTGTCCTTCGCCTCCCCCACAAGGCGCTCCGTCTCGCGCTCAAGCACCCAGCTGAAGAGCGCCGGTATGTCGGCAAAGTGGTAGTAAAATGTCTGCCGCGTTATGCTGCACTCCTCGACGATGTCTTTCACCGTGAGCTTTTTGACATTTCTGTCGATGAGCAGCTTTTTCGCGGCCTCGGCTATCGCGTCTTTCATATTATCTGCCGGCATATGTCTCGCCCCTTTCCAGCGGTTAAAAAAGTGCTGCTAATACATTATATCGGAGAGGCTGTGATTTTTCAACAAAAAAGCCTCTCCGGATATCCGGAGAGGCTTTGATGGAGATTAACTTATTTGACGTTGAAAGCGCCCATGCCGGGATACTTGGCGATGTCGAAGAGCTCCTCCTCGATGCGGAGCAGCTGGTTGTACTTGGCAACGCGGTCGCTGCGGCTGGGAGCACCGGTCTTGATCTGGCCGGCGTTGGTGGCCACGGCGATGTCGGCGATGGTGGTGTCCTCGGTCTCGCCGGAGCGGTGGGACACGATGGCGGTGTAGCCGGCGCGGTGAGCCATCTGGATGGCGTCGAGGGTCTCGGTCAGGGTGCCGATCTGGTTGACCTTGATGAGGATGGAGTTGCCGACGCCGAGCTCAATGCCCTTCTTGAGGCGCTCGGTGTTGGTGACGAACAGGTCGTCGCCGACGAGCTGGATCTTCTTGCCGAGGGCATCGGTGAGCATCTTCCAGCCGGTCCAATCCTCCTCGGCCATGCCGTCCTCGAGGGAGATGATGGGGTACTTGTTGGAGAAGTCGGTCCACATCTCGACCATCTGCTCCTTGGTCATCACGGTGCCGCGCTTGGGCAGATGATAGCAGCCGTCGGACTCCTCATACCACTCGGAGGAGGCAGCGTCGATGGCGATGCGGAAATCCTCGCCGGGCTTGTAGCCGGCCTTCTCGATGGCGGCGACAAGAGCCTTCAGGGCATCCTCATCGCTGTCGAGGTTGGGGGCGTAGCCGCCCTCGTCGCCGACGCCGGTGGCGGGGACGACCTTCTTCAGGGCATGGAACACCTCAGCGCACATGCGCAGGCCCTCTCTGAAGCTGGAGGCAGAGACGGGCATGATCATGAACTCCTGGATGTCGACGCTGTTGGTGGCGTGTGCGCCGCCGTTGAGGACGTTCATCATGGGGACGGGCAGGGTCTTGGCATTGACGCCGCCGATGTAGTTGTAGAGGCTGTTGCCGGTGGCCTCGGCCGCGGCCTTGGCGCAGGCCAGGGAGACGCCGAGGATGGCGTTGGCGCCCAGGCGGCTCTTGTTGGGAGTTCCGTCGAGCTCGATGAGCATTTTATCGATGGAGGGCTGATCGAGGACGTTAAGTCCGATGAGGGCCTCGGCGATCTCGCCGTTGACATTGTCGACGGCCTTCATGACGCCCTTGCCGAGATAGCGCTGCTCGTCGCCGTCGCGCAGCTCGCAGGCCTCGAAAATACCGGTGGAAGCGCCGGAGGGGACAGCGGCGCGGCCGACAGTGCCATCCTCGAGGGTGACCTCGACCTCGACGGTCGGGTTGCCGCGGGAATCGAGGATCTCTCTGCCGAGAACATCAACGATCTCAAAATACTGTTTCATGTCTGTATTCTCCTTTTACATGATTATTTTTCATGATAACAACTTGCGGGCGGGCATATTGAGAACACTGGCATTTTTGCCCGCCACGGGATATTATATACCGCAAATCGGCCTGAGTCAATGCACAATAAGGCTGTTGCCGGTCATTTCGACAGGCTTTTCGAGCCCCATGAGCTCCAGAGCCGTCGGCGCTATGTCGGCAAGGCGTCCGGGGCGGAGCTTGACGTTGGCCCCGACTACGATGAACGGCACGGGGTTGCGCGTGTGCGCCGTGTGCGGGGTGTCGTCGACGGTGTGGTACATCTTGTCGGCGTTGCCGTGGTCGGCGAGGATGAGGCTCATGCCGCCCTTCTCGCTCACGGCCTCGACCACTTTGTGCACACAGGCGTCCACGACTTCCGTGGCCTTGACGGCGGCGTTCATATCGCCCGTGTGGCCGACCATATCGCAGTTGGCAAAGTTCATGATTATGACGTCGTGCTTGCCGGCCTTGATGTACTTCACGGCCTCGTCGGCAACCTTGTAAGCGCTCATCTCCGGGATGAGGTCATAGGTCGGGTAGTTCTTGGGCGACGGGACGAGCACCTGGGTCTCGCCGGGGAAGCCGCCGTCGATCCCGCCGTCCATAAAGAAAGTGACGTGGGCGTATTTTTCCGTCTCGGCGAGGCGGAGCTGGGTGAGTCCCTGCTTGCTTATGTACTCGCCGAAAGTGTTCTTTATCACCTTCGGCGGGAATGCGACACGCACGTTTTTAAAGCGCTCGTCGTATTGCGTCGTGCAGACATAGTAGAGCGGGAACAGGCCGATGGGCCTGACGAACCCGCTGAAGCCCGGTTCGGTGAAAGCTGAGGTTATCTCCCTCGCGCGGTCAGGGCGGAAGTTGAAGAAGATGACGGCGTCGTTCGGGCGGATCATGCCGTCCCTGTCGCAGATGATTGGGCGGATGAACTCGTCTGTGGAGCCGGTCTCATACTTGTGGCTGATGGCGTTCACGGGGTCGTCCTCAAACCGGCCGTCCCCGAGGACGAGAGCCCTGTAAGCGCGCTCGAGACGCGCCCAGCGCCTGTCGCGGTCCATGGAGTAGAACCTGCCCATGACCGTGGCTATCTTGCCTATGTCGAGCTCAGCGCACTTCTCGACGCATGAGCGCACATAGTCGAGCCCTGTCGTGGGGCCGACGTCGCGCCCGTCGAGGAAGGCATGGATGAACACACGGCTGAGCTCGTGCTTTTTCGCCATCTCCATGAGGGCATATAGTATGTCTATGTGGCTGTGCACTCCTCCGTCGGACAGCAGTCCCATGAGATGGAGCCGCACGTCGTTGTCGGAGCAGTAATCCAGTACGTCGTTATAGGTCTTGTTGGCGTAGAAACGCCCGTCGGATATCTGATCCATTATCACGGACAGGTCCTGGTATATCACCCGGCCGGCCCCTATGTTCATGTGCCCGACCTCGCTGTTGCCGACCTGGCCGACAGGCAGGCCGACATCCTCGCCCGAGGCGGCGATGATGGTATTCGGGCAGCTCGCCATGAGTTTGTCGAGTTCCGGTGTATTAGCAACGTGGATGGCATTGTGCTCGTCCGGCATACCGATGCCAAAGCCGTCCAATATTATCATTACCAGCGGTTTCTTATCCATTATGCTGCTCCTGGGCAGTCGCGGCTATTATGGCCGCAAAATCGTCCGGCTTGAGCGAAGCGCCCCCGATGAGACCTCCGTCTATATCCGGCATGGCGAGCAGAGAAGCGGCATTTTTCATATTCATGGAGCCGCCGTAGAGGATGCTGATAGCGCGGGCGGTCTTGGCTCCGATGCGCCGCTTTATGACCGCGCGTATCTGGGCACACACCTCCTGAGCCTGATCCGCCGTGGCCACGGCGCCGGTGCCTATGGCCCAGAGCGGCTCGTATGCGATGACGCAGCGCTTTGCCTGCTCGTCCGTCAGGCCGCAGACAGCCGCCGCGACCTGGTAGCTTATATGTTCCATTGTGAGGCCGCGCTCGCGCTGCTCGGCGCTCTCGCCGACGCAGACTATGGCGGTCATGCCCGCATCGATGGCGGCGCGGAGCTTCGCGTTCACCTTGAAGTCATCCTCGCCGTGGTAGGCGCGGCGCTCACTGTGCCCCACTATGACGTATTTGACGCCGAGATCCGTCAGCATATCACACGAGACGTCGCCGGTATAGGCGCCGCTCTTGAACTCACAGACATCCTGGGCGCCTATGCCTATGCGGCTGACGTCTTTGACCGCCCTCGCGAGGGCCGGTATCAGCGGAAACGGGGCACATATGGCTATGTCGCAGCTCTTTGCCTTCGGCAGAGCGGCGCGGAGCCCCTCGACGAACGGCTTGACCGCCGACGACGTCATGTTCATCTTCCAGTTTCCGGCGATGAGCGCCTTGCGGTATTTTCTGTTCATTTTACACCTTCTTATCCATCAGGCATGCGACGCCCGGGAGCTCCAGGCCCTCAATGAGCTCGAGCGACGCTCCGCCGCCCGTGCTCACATGCGTCATCTTGCCGGCAAGTCCGAATTTTTCAACGGCCGCGGCGCTGTCGCCGCCGCCGATTATGGTCACGGCATCCGACTCCGCCATCGCCTCGGCGACAGCCCTGGTGCCTCCGGCAAATTTGTCAAACTCAAACACGCCCATGGGGCCGTTCCAAATGACGGTGCCGGCGGAGCGTATCTCGTTGCAGAACGCCTCACGCGTCTCGGGGCCGATATCAAGGCCCATCATGTCGTCAGGTATGCTGCCTTTCACAACGGAGGCCTCGGCGTCCGGCGCAAACTCGCGCGCCGCAAGGAAGTCCTGAGAATACATGAGCTTCACGCCGCGGTCCCTGGCTTTCTGAACCATCTCGCGGGCGTAATCCAGCCTGTCGTCCTCGCAGAGCGAGGTGCCTATGCTGCCGCCCATGGCTTTGACGAATGTATATGCCATGCCGCCGCCTATCATGAGCGTGTCCGCCTTTTCGAGCAGGCTGCTTATCACGCCGAGCTTGTCCGAGACCTTGGATCCGCCGAGGACGGCGACGAACGGGCGCTTCGGATCTTCGAGGGCGCCGCCGATGATGCGCAGCTCTTTCTCCACCAGGAAGCCGGCCACGGCGGGCAGGTAGGCCGCGACGCCCGCGGTGGAGGCGTGGGCGCGGTGGACGGTGCCGAAAGCGTCCGACACGAAAACGTCGGCCATGGAGGCAAGCTCACGGGCAAACCCGGGGTCGTTTTTCGTCTCCTCCTTATGGTAGCGCAGGTTCTCGAGGAGCATGATCTCGCCGGGCTTGAGCGCGGCGGCGAGGGCGTGAGCGTCGGGGCCGACGACATCTTTGGACATCTTCACCTCTTTGCCGAGCAGCTCCGAGAGACGCTCCGCGACGGGCGCGAGGCTGAGCTCCGGCACCCACTCGCCCTTCGGGCGGCCGAGGTGTGAACAGGCGACGACGGCGGCGCCATTGTCGAGCAGATACTCGATAGTAGGCATAGCGGCGCGGATGCGCTTGTCGTCGGTTATCTCATTGGTCGTTTTGTCGCGTGGGACATTGAAATCGCAGCGGAGAAGAACGCGTTTTCCGCGCACATCTATGTCGCGGACGGTCATTTTGTTGCAGTTCATCTAAAAATCCTCCTTCATGCAGCCATGGTCCAAGAGGCCGGGAAAACCCTGCTGGCGCAGCGCCTCATAGCAGAGGATGGCGGCGCTGTTTGCCAGATTGAGGCACCGGGCCTCCGCGCGTATTGGTATGCGGATGCAGCGATCACGGTATTTTTCACGCAGATCCGCGGGCAGCCCGACAGTCTCCTTACCGAACACAAGCGTCACGTCGCCGGAAAAATCCGCCTCGACATAGCTGCGCGGCGCCTTGGCGGTGGCGAGCCAGATATTGCCATCGCCATGCTTTGCGAAAAAATCGCCGACGGACGGATAGACCGAAATGTCGACGAGATGCCAGTAGTCGAGGCCGGCGCGTTTGACCGCGCGGTCGGAGATATCGAAGCCGAGCGGCTCTATCAGATGGAGCCGTGCACCGGTGGCGGCGCAGGTGCGGGCGATATTGCCGGTATTCATGGGTATTTCGGGTTCGACCAGAACGATATCGATCAAAGCGCTGCGCCTCCATACGAATGTATGGTCTTATTCTAATACTATTTTTCAACTTTTTCAAGGAAAAATATTGCATTTTTGCCTCGAAATCGGCAATTTTTTGAACTTTTTTGGACAATTTGAATCAAACGACACAGACGTCCGTATCTTATTGCAAAGAGCGGGGGCAGGCTGTATAATAAGCGCATATGACAAAAGAGAGGCGGTCGAATATGACAAAGCTGTATATAGTTGTGCCGTGCTACAACGAGGAAGAGGTGCTGCCGATCACGTCGAAGCGGCTCGCGGAGAAATTGACGGAGCTGACCGAGCGCGGCGTGATCTCACCGGAGAGCCGGGTGCTGATGGTCGACGACGGCAGCCGCGACGCGACATGGCGGCTCATCACCGAGCTGCACGAGCGCGACGCGCGCTTCTGCGGGGCAAAGCTCAGCCGCAACCGCGGGCACCAGAACGCGCTGCTCGCGGGGCTGATGACGGCAAAGACGCGGTGCGACTGCGCGGTGTCGATGGACGCCGACCTGCAGGACGACGTCGACGCGGTGGACGAGATGCTCGCGCGGTTTGAAGAGGGCTGCGACGTGGTTTACGGAGTGCGGTCGGCGCGGGAGACGGACACGGCGTTCAAGCGCTCGACGGCGCAGTGGTTCTACAAGCTCATCAACGCGATGGGCGGCGAGCTGGTTTACGACCACGCGGATTACAGGCTGCTGTCCCGGCGGGCGCTGGAGGCGCTGTCGGAGTACGGCGAGGCGAACCTGTTCCTGCGCGGCATAGTGCCGATGATGGGCTACAAGAGCGCGAAAGTGGAATACCGCCGGGGCGAGCGCGCGGCCGGCGAGAGCAAATACCCGCTGAAAAAGATGCTGGCGTTTGCGTGGGAGGGCATAACATCGCTGACGGCGCGGCCGATCACGCTGATGATGTGGCTGGGCGCGGCAATGGCGGCGCTGGCGGCGCTGGTGTGCGTGGTGCTGGCGGTGCTGGACGAGCTGGAGGCCGCGGGCGCGATAATATGCGCGCTGGCGTTTTTCTCGGGCGTGAACCTGTTCGGGACCGGGCTGGTCGGGCAGTATGTCGGCAAGACATATATGGAGAGCAAGCACCGGCCAAGATATTTTATCGAAGAGATAGTCGAATAAAAAAGCGAAACCCGCCGCTGACAGAGCGGCGGGTTTTTTTGCGCGGAAGCGCGGGCAAAAAAAGAGAGGGAGCCGAAGCTCCCTCCCTTGGGGTATGTGCGGTTTTAAGTAAGAGTTACTTAACCTCGCGGATGTAGATGTTGGTAACAACACCATCTTCATCGAGGATGTAAGCGACACGATCATTGCCGTTGCTGCGGATACTGTTGATGGAAGAAGTGTTCCACTCAGCGTCCTCATTCATCTTATAAACAGCACAGTCATCTGCGTAAGCATAAGACTTGCCATTAAGAGTAATCAGCTCATCCTCGACACGGCCAGTACCAGTGCCCTGGTAGAAGTCGTTCTCACCGTTCTTCTCGATGTCAGCGTCAGTCACAACACCCTCATCATCAACAGTGATGCTGGAGAGCACAGCTATGACGTCATTGGAGCCACCATGACCCATGGTCTTGGCGAGGCTCTCAGAGAACATCATGGTCTCGATGCTGTCACCATTGACAACGTCAAACTCATAATAGTAACCGAGGTCAGAGTCGTACTGCTTGCTAGCATTAGCGTCAACAGCAACAGCGACGTAATCGTCGGAAGAAGTGCTGGCACTTCTGGCGTTAGCAACATAAAGAGCAACTATGCGATCGCCATCTGTCACAACGATGTAGTCGGTATCATCACTACGATTGGACAGAGAAGCAACATTCTTATAGCCGATGTAAGCATCGTAATCGGAATCCTTATTGCCGGAAACCTTCTCAGCAACGAAGAACACGGTCTTGCTGTTGGCAGTGTAATCGTCATCGTTGTCAATGCTGATACGGGCGCTACCCTTGGTTACCTTGAGCTCAGAAGCATCCTCAACAGTGGAGCTCTCTACATGAATGGCATACTCATCGTCTCTGTCGACAGTGTAAGAAACGATAGCGGGAGTCTTGCTACCGCTCTTCAGATCCTCATCAGAGTTCTTCTCATCAACATCGGCGACAACGACCTCACCATTGGCAAGCAGGAGCTTAACAATCAGCTCATCCTTGGAGAATGCCTCGCCGCTTTCATCGATGCCGATCATAAGAGCATAGTCGACATCGTCAGAGCCAGTGGCATCGGTGTAGATAACATAGCCATAGCTGTCGAGGTAGATGTCGATATCCTCATCATTGTCGACTGCAGTCTTGCCAACCTCAGAGGATTTAACATATTTATCAGCGTACTTATAGGTCTCGCCGCCTGCGACAAAGCTCTTACCAGCGGTGAAACGGGTCGGGGTAGCAGTCACGATCTCAGCCACATCGACAGACTTGATCTCGTACTTGCCATCATCATTCTTAGCAGCGGTGTAAAGAACAACAGTGTTGTCGTCGGCATCGTCCTCATCGAACTTGGTGGTCTCGAAATTGCCGTCGTCAGCAAAGTCACCAGGAACAGGGGCATCGGCCTTGACAGTTCCAATAGTAACAGCCTCTTTGACATCGTCGTCCTCGTCGGCCTCGATCCAGTCAGTAATTTCGCCGACATAGGTGTTGATAATAACGATACGATACTCATCGTTGTCCATCTCATAGACTTCGATCAGAGCACCGTTTCCACCGATCTTGTCATCAACATCAAGATCATCAATGTCACCGGTAGTAATATCGGTTTTAGCGTTCTCGTCACCATCAACCCAGATCTCAAAGGTGCCCTTGCTAGGCTCGCCAAGGTCATCATAGATGTCCCTGCCCTCAGTCTTCACAGTATAGGTGATGTCAGCGGTATCGGAGTAAGTACCGACATCATCATTGTCATACTCCCAGTTGACGGAAGGACGGCCAAAAGCATCGGGAGAAGCAGTAGACTTCTCAAGATCCTCGAAGTAGCGCTCAGCGAACTGGATGACATAGAGGTTGTTGTCCTCCTTGTCCTTATCGGCAAGCTCATCATCGATGGTAGAATACTCGTTGGCAGAGGTGATGGGCTGAGCCTTGGAAGCGCCGGTGTTGATGGTGACGCCATTGCCGAGGTCGATCTCGGAACCACGGTTGTCGTAGTCGACCAGGTCAGCCTGGATCATGTTGAAGGCGTACAGAGCGGCCTCCTCACGGGTGAGGGGGACGTTGTAGTTGGCGCCGCGGTTGCCGCTGAACAGGCCGACGGTCAGAGCGGTCTTGGCAACGTTGATGTTCCAGGTAGCGCCAGTGTACTTCTCGATAGCGCCGTCATAGCCGAGGCAGCCGAGCATCAGCTTGGCAAACTCGTAACCAGTGACGTTGCCGGTGGGATCGAAGGTGGTGTCACTGCGGCCATTGATGATGCCCTCATTGACACAGTAGGCAATGTAGCCGGCGGACCAGCGGTTGGCGGCGACATCGTCGAACGGAGCGCTGGAAGCGCTCAGCGCATCGGCATCCTCAGCGCCGAGCATGAGGTACGCAACGACCTTGGCGGCCTGCTCACGAGTGAGATAGCCATCAGGATCGAAGGAACCATCCTCGAAACCATTGATGACGCCGATAGCGGACATGACATCAACAGCCTCGGTGTACTTGATATCTGCGTCATCGGTGAAGTCAGCGCTGACAGGGAAAGCCATCAGGCCGATCGCCATGACGAGAGCAAGCACAAGTGCGAGTGTTCTTTTCATGTGATTGTTTCCTCCTTATAGAGATTTTTTCGCCCGCACATGACTTCGGGCAGATTTTGGCGTAAAAGGGCAGTCGATAGCAACCCTTTTACATTACGTCCGTATAATATCACGCCCCCCTCCCCCCGTCAACAGCATGTGCCCGATTGTAACATAACCGTAACAAAAACCAACAAATGTAAAAAACGGAGCAGGCTGACCTGCTCCGTCTTTGGAGGCGCCACCCGGATTTGAACCGGGGCGTCGGGGATTTGCAGTCCCCTGCCTTACCACTTGGCTATGGCGCCGTAATATTCGATTCCGCTGAAAAAATGGAGCGGGCGACGAGGCTCGAACTCGCTATCGCACCCCGCGAAACTCCGTTTCGCGAGGGCCCCGCACCTCCGTGTTCCAAATGCGCCTGCAGCGCAGGTGGAGGCATCGAGCTCTCGCCACGGAAACTCCCGCTTGAAATTGGAGCGGGCGACGAGGCTCGAACTCGCTACCTCCACCTTGGCAAGGTGGCGCTCTACCGGATGAGCTACGCCCGCATATGGTGCCTCCGGTCGGAATCGCTTTTCCGCTGAAAAGCCACGGCGGTTGAAACATGCCGCCGGCATGTTTCCAAGAGCCGCCTTTCGATCCCGAGAGGAGTGCACTCTTCTATTGTGGTGCCTCCGGTCGGAATCGAACCAACGACACGCGGATTTTCAGTCCGCTGCTCTACCAACTGAGCTACAGAGGCATTTATATCCCGCGCCGGCTGCACACCGGCGCGGTAATGGCGACCCAGAACGGGCTCGAACCGTCGACCTCCAGCGTGACAGGCTGGCGTTCTAACCAACTGAACTACTGGGCCATTTCCTGGTGGGAACAACAGGGCTCGAACCTGTGACCCCATGCTTGTAAGGCATGTGCTCTCCCAGCTGAGCTATGCTCCCAAAAGCCGCCGAACTGCGACGGCTTTGTTATTATACTAAAGGCTGCCAATATTGTCAAGCGCTATTTTTCATCTTTTTCATTTTTTATCGCCTCGCGCGCTTTTTCCGCCATCTTGTCCACTTCCTCGGGCGTGAATCTGTACACCGCGTCGCAGAACTGGCAGCTCACCTCCGCGCCTTCGCCGGAGCGCGCCATGTCGTCCAGCGCCTCGACGCCTATGCTCTCGATCGCGCGCTGCACACGCTCGCGGCTGCAATAGCAGCGGTACTCCGCCGGGTGGCGCTCCAGTATACGCGGCTCCATGCCGCGCAGCACGCAGCCGACTATCGCCTCCGCCCCGCTGCGGGCAAGCTCCGACACGGGCGGCATGGCGGCGATGTTCGCCTCCAGCGCGCTTACGGCGTCATCCGCCGCGCCGGGCATAAGCTGCACGAGGAATCCTCCGGCGGACAGCACGGTCTTGTCCGTATCTATGAGCACGCCGAGGCCGCATGCGGCCGGGACCTGCTCGCTCTCGCAGTAATAGGCGGTGAAGTCCTCGGCTATCTCGCCGCTGACGAGTTCGGTGCTTCCTATGTACGGCTCGCCGAAGCCGAAGTCGCGGCTTACCGTGAGCATGCCGTTTTTCCCGACAAGGCCGCCGACGTCGAGCTTGCCGTCGGCGCGGGTCGGCAGGTCTGCATGCGGGTCCTGCACATAACCGCGCACGTTTCCGTTCGAGTCGGAGACGGCCATGACCGTTCCGGCCGGGCCGCCGCCGTTTATGCGCAGGGTGACGGAAGCTTTGTCCTCTTTGAGCAGGTCGCCGAGTATGGACGCGGCGCAGAGGGCGCGGCCCATGGCCGCGGCTGCGGTCGGGCTCATGTCGTGTATGGCTCTGGCGCGCTCGGCAATGTCGCGCGCCTCTATCACAGAAATTTTCACCGTCTCGTCGCCGGAGACGGCGCGGATGATCTCACCCATCGTTTTTCATTCCCTTCCCGCCGTTGCGCGAGATGAAGAACACCCTTCCCGCATCGGCCTGAGGCCCTTTCACGACCTCTATATCGTAGAAACCGGCCTGCTCGAGCTCATGCCTGAGCCAATCGAGGCCGTGGGCATATTCCACATGCTCCTCCTGCTCGCGCCGCCAGAGGCTGCCGGAGCGCGTGAAGAGGTCCATGCCGTAGACGAGGCAGCCCTCTTCCTCGTCGAAATCAGCCCGCCAGAGGCACAGCGCGCCGTCGCTCTCGTCGACCGAGATCAAGCCGTCGAGCGAGCGGAAGCGCTCCGGCGTATTTACGTCGAATATGAGAAGCCCTCCGGGAGCGGTGAACAGCGCCAGGCGGCGCAGCACCTCGGGCAATTCTCCGGGGCTGAGATAGTTGAAACTGTCGAGGCTGGAATAGACGGCGTCGACAGTGCCGTACAGATCGAGCTCGGTCATCGGCTGGCAGAGGATAAGCGCGCCGCTGCCGGCGAGCTTGCACGCGGCCTCCGACAGCATATCGGCAGAGCCGTCGGCAGCGATGAGCTCATAGCCGCGCCGCGTCATCTCCAGCGCGAGCGTCCCGGTGCCGCAGGCGAGGTCGAGCAGCAGGCGCGGCCGCTCCGACCTTGAGCGGAACACGCTCTCATAGAAATCGGCAAACTCGGAGTAGGGCACATCGCCGGTGAATGCGTCGTACTGCCCGGCGAGCCCGGAATACGCCCGGCTCACTCCCCATCCTCCTGTCCGGCCTGCTCCTCCATGCGCTTGAAAGCGACGGCGTATCCGCCGGCGCCGTACTGCAGGCTGCGGTTGACCCGGCTGATGGTGGCGCTCGAGGCGCCGGTCTGCTCGAGTATGTCGTTGTAAATCAGCCCTTTGTCGAGCAGGGCCGCGACCTGATAGCGCTGCTCCATCGACTGCAGTTCCGTCACCGTACAGAGATCGTCAAAGAAATCCATGCACTCCTCGACGGTCCGGAGCGTGAGGATGGCCTTATACATATCGAGATTGCGCGGCTTTTTTACATGCTTGTTCATAACGCGCCTCCGTTTCATTCGTTTACAAGTATATTACAGCACTAAATCGTGAAAGTAAAGCCCTAATTTGCGGTTGCAAAAGCGGGTGCGTTGTTATACAATAAAATAGTAATTATGCGCAGCTTTAGCTGCAGAAAGGTAAGTGTCATGATAAAAGCTATCGTGGGCGCCAACTGGGGCGATGAGGGCAAAGGCAAGATAACCGACATGCTCGCCGAGGACTCTGATATAGTCATCCGTTTTCAGGGCGGCGCAAATGCGGGGCATACAATTATAAATAATTACGGAAAGTTCGCCCTGCACACTCTCCCCTCCGGCGTTTTCTTCCCCCATATCACCAACATAGTGGGCAACGGCGTTGCCCTCGATATCCGCAAGCTCGATGCCGAGGTCAAGGAACTGCTCAGCCGCGGAGTGCCGCAGCCGAAACTCGTCGTCTCCGAGCGCGCGCAGGTCGTCATGCCGTATCATCCGATGATGGACGAGTACGAGGAGGCCCGCCTCGCCGGCAAGAGCTTTGGCTCCACCAAGAGCGGCATCGCCCCGTTTTATTCTGACAAATACGCAAAGATCGGCTTCCAGGTCTGCGAGCTGTTCGACGACGCGATACTCCGCGAGCGCCTGCAGAAAGTCTGCGACCTGAAAAACCCCGTCATAGTCCACCTGTACCACAGGGACCCGCTCGATCCCGAGGCGCTCTACAGAGAGATGGCCGAGCAGCGCGAGCTCATCCGTCCCTACGTCGGCAACGCCGCCGAGATAGTGCAGGAGGCTCTCAGGGAGGGCAAGCGCGTCCTGTTCGAGGGCCAGCTCGGCACTCTCAAGGACCCCGACTTCGGCATCTACCCGATGGTCACCTCCTCGCACACCCTGGCCGCTTTCGGCTGCGTCGGCGTCGGTGTGTCGCCGAAGGAGATCTCCGACATAATCTGCGTCACCAAGGCCTACTCCAGCGCCGTCGGCGGAGGCGACTTCGTCAGCGAGCTGCACGGTGAGGAGGCCGATGAGCTCAGGCGCCGCGGAGGCGACAAGGGCGAGTACGGCGCCACGACCGGCCGTCCGCGCCGCGTCGGCTGGTTCGACGCAGTCGCCACCGAATACGGCTGCCGCATGCAGGGCGCGACCGAGGCCGTGCTCACCGCCATCGATGTGCTCGGCTACCTCGACGAGATCAAAGTCTGCACCGGCTATGAGATCGACGGCAAGGTGTACGACAAATTCCCCGTCACCCCCCTGCTCGACAGGGCAAAGCCGGTCTACACCACCCTGCCCGGCTGGAAATGCGACATACGCGGCTGCAAGGAGTACTCCGAGCTGCCCGCCGAGGCGAGAGCCTATGTCGACTTTATCGAGGACAAGATCGGCGTCCCGATCAAAATGGTCTCCACCGGACCGCGCCGCGAGGATATGACATATCGCAAATAAGCGCGGCATCATCTGAGAGGATGTGATCACATGCAGATGGACATAGTCTGGACAGTTGCGATCATAGTTTTCGTCGTGGCCGAGGCGGCCACAGTGGGGCTCGTCTCCATCTGGTTCGCCATCGGCGCGCTCGGCGCGCTCATCGCCTGCGAGCTCGGCGCGCAGCTCTGGCTCCAGATAGTCATTTTTGCGGTCGTGTCCGTCGCGGCCCTGCTGCTCACGAGGCCGCTCGCGGCGAAGTATATCAATCAGAAGAGCCAGCCCACCAACGCCGACAGGCTCATCGGGACTGAGTGCATAGTCACGGAGTGCATCGACAACATCGCCGCCACCGGCGCGGTCACGGCCCAGGGCCGCCCGTGGACGGCGCGCAGCGCCACCGGCGAAGCCATAGAGCCCGGCGCGCTCGTTGTCGTTGAGAGTATTGAAGGCGCAAAACTCATCGTCGCGCCTTTAAATAAAAAAGAGGCAACAGGGGGATAAAAACATGCCTGAATTCATCGTACCGATCATCATCGCCGTAGTCCTGCTCATCATCCTCATCCGCTGCATCCGCGTCGTGCCGCAGGCGAGGGCCTGCGTCATCGAGCGCCTCGGCGCTTACAGCACGACTTGGGGCGTCGGCCTGCACTTCAAGCTCCCGTTCATCGAGCGCATCGCGCGCACGGTGTCTCTCAAGGAGCAGGTGGTCGATTTCCCGCCGCAGCCCGTCATCACCAAGGACAATGTCACCATGCAGATAGACACGGTGATATATTTCGAGATAACCGACCCGAAGCTCTACACCTACGGAGTCGAGCATCCGCTCACCGCCATCGAAAACCTCACGGCCACCACGCTGCGCAACATCGTCGGCGAGCTTGAGCTCGACCAGTGCCTCACCAGCCGCGACATCATCAACACCAAGATACGCACGATCCTCGACGAGGCGACCGACCCCTGGGGCATAAAGGTCAACCGCGTCGAGCTCAAGAACATCATGCCGCCCAAGGAGATACAGAACGCCATGGAGCGCCAGATGAAGGCCGAGCGTGAGAGGCGTGAGGCCATCCTCCAGGCCGAGGGCGAGAAGAAATCCGCCATACTCATCGCCGAGGGCGAGAAAGAGTCGGCCATACTGCGGGCCGACGCGAAAAAGCAGGCCGCCATCCTCGAGGCCGAGGGCCAGGCCGAGGCCATCCTCAAGGTGCAGGAGGCCACCGCGGAGAGCATCCGCCGCCTGAACGCTGCGATGCCGTCCGAGCCCGTCATCAAGCTGCGCGCGCTCGAGGCCTTCACCGCCGCGGCCGACGGCAAGGCCACCAAGATCATCATCCCGTCGGAGATACAGAGCCTCGCCGGCCTGGCCGCGTCGTTCAAAGAACTCATCGCCGACGACGCCCCGGCCGAGCCGGAGAAGAAAAAGTAAGACATTAGACATGAAAAAACACCGTCCGGATATCCGGACGGTGTTTTTTTATTTTCTTCAGCCGCACCCGAGCGCATGTATGAACCATCCGTCAAACTATGCACTACGGGAGCGATGATTTTCCCGAAAATATAATACAGCTTTAACAAAATTGATTTTGCAAGACAAAACCCTCTTGAATTGCAAATGCCGATTTGCTATCTTATAGTTTGCTGTTTGAACACACGCTTTCTTTACAGAATCTTATGGATTGGGATGACATGATTTGAGACGTGCAACCGAGATCGATATGTGCAATGGCCCGCTGCTTGGCAGCATCCTGCGTTTTGCCATTCCGCTCATGCTTTCCGGCATTTTGCAGCTCCTTTTCAACGCGGCCGACATCATCGTCGTCGGCCAGTTCACCGGCAGCGGCGCCATGGCCGCCGTCGGCTCGACCAGCTCGCTCAACAACCTTATAATAAACCTGTTCCTCGGCCTGTCCGCCGGCGGCAGCGTCGTCATGGCGCTGTTCTACGGCGCCAAAGACTGGAAGAGCGTCGAAGAGGTGGCGCACACGGCCATACTGCTCGGCTTTCTGTCCGGCGTGACGCTGCTGTTCGTCGGATTCATCCTCGCCGAGCCGCTCCTGCGCCTCATGGGCACGCTCGACGACGTCATAGACCAGGCTGTGCTCTACATGCGCATAGTGTTCGTGGGCATGCCCGCCATGATGGTCTACGATTTCGGCGCCGGCATCCTCCGCGCCGTGGGCGACACGCGCCGTCCCCTCATCTTCCTCTTCTGCGGCGGCGTGATAAACGTGTTCCTCAACCTGTTTTTCGTCATCGTATTGGAAATGGGCGTCGCCGGAGTCGCCACAGCGACCGCCATCTCCCAGTGCATCTCCGCGGCGCTCATAGTGCGCTGCCTCATAAAGACCGACGCGGCCTACCGCATAAACCTGCGCCGCCTGCGCCTCGTTAAAGACAAACTGCTGCGAATACTGCGCGTCGGCCTGCCCGCCGGGATACAGGGCGCCGTGTTCAGCGTGTCGAACGTGCTCATCCAGTCGTCGGTCAACTCTTTCGACTCCACCGCGGTCGTCGCCGGCAACACCTCGTCGTCTAATATAGAAAACTTTGTCTATACGGCGATGAACTCGTTTTATCACGCCTCGCTCAATTTCACGAGCCAGAACGTCGGCGCGAACAAGGTCGGCCGCATCGTCCCCATACTGCGGTGCAGCCTGATGTGCGTCGTGGCTGTCGGGCTCATACTCGGCCTGTCGGCCGTGTTTTTCGGGAGCACGCTCCTGTCCATCTACAATCCCGACCCCGAGGTCATCTCCCACGGCCTGCGCAGGCTCAACCTCATCTGCTCCACCTATTTCCTCTGCGGCATGATGGACGTCACCTGCGGCTCCATCCGCGGCCTCGGCCCCTCTATCACGCCCACGATAGTGTCGCTGACCGGCGCCTGCGGGCTCAGGATAGTCTGGATATACACCATTTTTGCAATGAACCGCTCGCTGTTCACCCTGTACCTGTCCTACCCCGTGAGCTGGTTCGTCACCTTCTCGGCGCACCTCGTCTGCTTCTGCGTGTTCTACCGCCGCTGGAAGCGCGAAGCGCTCCCCACCGCGAGAGTCTGAAAAAGCAGAGCGGACCGGAAGTTGGATACAGCGCTTTTGCAAAAACGCCGCAGCTAAAAGCTGCGGCGTTTTTTATGCCCTCCGGAATGTATCGGCAGGCGGCAGAAATTCATCCTCTCAGGTTTTTCATAGCTTCCTGATTATTTGAGATAATCGCGCCGACAGTCCGGCATGTATCCATCTCCGGGCAGTCGCCGCAAGTCGCCACACCCTTATTCAGCGCGCACTTCCGTATTCCGCACATATTCTCGCAAAACACCGTTTTCGCCCCATTTGCACGGCAGCCCTCACAGTTAATATGTTCCGGCAGGATAGGGGCATTATTTAACTCGGCCCACAATTTCGCCGTTTTTTCACGCAGCACCTGATCGTCGTTAATCGTCGCGAAATATGCGTCGCATTTTTCGCAGTCCAGCCCGCAGTATCCGATCATATTCCTCATGGCCATGTCCCCCTCAAATCTTTTATGGATCCTATTATACTTGAAAATCAAACCCGATTCAACCGCAGGAAAAAACGCGGGCAAAGAGAAAAGAACGTCACAGCCGTACAGCTGTGACGTTCTCTATTTCCGCATCAACCGAGCGGCTCAAACACGACCTGATAGTTGTCCCTGATTATGCTGTCGGCATTGAGCAGGCTCTCGATTATCGCTCTGGCGTTTTCGTCGGCTTTTTCGAGCAGGCCGTTTTCTATTGCACGCTCTTCCATATCCTGCTTCGCGAGGTTGTCAAACTCTCTGACGTCATCGACGGTGATGGGGTTGAACAGGCCGTCCTCCTGGTCGAGCGTCTCTATGTTGTCGCCTATCTCGTGCGACAGTATCTGCGCCGGAGGCAGGTGTATGGTTATGGTCTTTGTACTCTCGTCGACCGTGACGGCGATCTGCGTGACATCGATGCCGGCTTTAATTACGCCATCCCATTTGGCGACAAAAGATTTAGTCGTAAACGGTATGTCCACCCCGAATATCTGCCTTGGGTCTGAGAACTGGCCGGCGTCTGTGTAGAGATATTCCATGCTGGCGAGCTCGCCTATGCTCTGCACCTCATTGCTGATGACGCTTATATCAACTTTTGTGTCAATCTCCTCAAACACGGCAGCCCTGTCGTCCAGCTCTGTCTCAAGCTGGTCTATCGTGCTCCTGTACTCATCCTCGCGTTCCTTGAAGCCATCCACAGCTTTCTTGTATCCGCTGAAGAATATGACCGCCACAACGAGCACTATCACCGTCGCGGCAACACGCGTCTTGTTCCCGAAAAACCTTGCCAGCAAACCTTTTTTCTTTTCGTCAGTCATATTTATCCCCTTCCAGATTTTATTGGCCGCCGGAATGCGCGCCAAAAAATACTTTGTTTTTTTCGCGAGACCCAGCTCCCCTGCCCGCGAAAACAATCCAAACAAGAGATATTATAGCAAATAACCGACGATCAGGAATTAACGCATGATAATTTGCAGAGAAAAGCAGACGGATAATTTTATCCGTCTGCCTTCTTTTTCTCATTCGCCGCTCAGCCTTGCTGCGAGCGCCAGCGCCGTGCTCCTTATATCGCCGTGCCCGCAGTCGAAAATGATGTGGGCATATTTTTCATACAGCGGCGCACGCTCGTTATACAGATCATGCAGCGTCCACCCCTCCGGCACCGTGACTCCGCGCTTCGACAGGTCGCCGAGGCGGGCGGCGATGGTGGAGTAGTCATGCTTGAGATATACGACCGTGCTCATCTTCCTGAGGTGTTCCATGGCCTTGGGCCCGTATACCACGCTGCCGCCGGTGGCGATGACCGCGCCGTCGGCCTCTATCGAGGCGTTGACTCTCTCTTCCACCCGCCAGAAGCCCTCTATGCCCTCGCTGTCTATTATCTGCCAGAGCAGCCGGCCCTCACGCGCCTGGATGAGCAGGTCGGAATCTATGAAATCCAATCCGAGCAGCTTTGCCAGCACGACCCCGACAGTGCTTTTCCCGGCGCCCGGCATGCCGATAAGCGTTATATTCCTCACAGTGACACATCTCCTTTGTGGAATACATGATAACAGAGCTTTTCGGAAAATACAACTTTTTTGAAAAAGGCTATTGACAAAGCGGGCAAACTGTATTATTGTATTACTCGGTTAATACAATAATACAACCAAGGAGGCGCGGAATGGACTGGAAATTAGACGACGGCCGTCCGATATGGACGCAGCTCGCCGAACAGCTCACGAGGCAGATCGTCTCGGGCGAGTATCCGCCCGGCAGCCGTCTGCCCTCGGTGCGGGAGCTCGCTGAGAGCGCGGGGGTAAACCCCAACACGATGCAGCGCGCCCTCGCCCAGCTGGAAGCCGACGGGCTGGCCGCGAGCAACCGGACGTCCGGCCGCATGGTGACCGACGACAGCGTCGTCATCGATGCGCGGAGGCGGGCTCTGGCAAAAAAACACATCAGCGAATATCTGGCTGCCATGTCGCAGCTCGGATACACCGCCGAAGAATCGGCGGAGCTTCTCAGGGAGGGAGAAAAATGAACGAAACAGCAGTTACAAACCACACACCGCTCATCAGGTGCTGCGGCCTCGTGAAGAGCTTCGGCGCAAAGCGCGCGCTCGACGGGGTTGAGCTCGAGATAGGGCGCGGGCGTATAGTCGGCCTGCTGGGCCCCAACGGCTCCGGCAAGACGACTCTCATCAAATTGCTCTGCGGCCTGCTTCAGCCGAGCGCGGGATTCCTCATGATAGACGGCCGCGAGCCCGGCGTGCACACCAAGGGCATAACGAGCTATCTGCCCGACCGCATGTACTTTGCAGACTGGATGTGCTCGCGCGACCTGGTCGACCTGTTTGCGGATTTCTACTCCGATTTCGACCGCAAAAAAGCCACGGAGATGTGCTCGACGCTCGGCATAGGCCCGCGCGACAGGATAAAGAGCATGTCCAAGGGCACGAAGGAAAAACTCCAGCTCGCGCTGGTGATGAGCCGTGCGGCACAGCTCTATCTCCTCGACGAGCCCATAGCCGGAGTCGACCCCGCGGCGCGCGACTTCATCCTCAGCACGATACTCACGAACTACAACGAAAACGGCACCGTGCTCATCTCGACCCACCTCATCTCCGATGTTGAGCGCACGCTCGACGAGGCCGTGTTCCTCAAATCTGGGCACGTCGTGCGGCACGAGGCCGTCGACGAGCTGCGCGAACGCGAGGGCAAGAGCGTCGACGCGCTCTTCCGCGAGATCTTCCGGGCTCATCCGATGGAAGGAGGCGAGTGGTAATGCTGAGAAAGCTTCTCAAATACGAGTTCCGCTGCATGTGGCGTGAGTTTGCCATACTCTGGCCGGCGGCGCTGGCCGTGGCTTTCCTCACCGGCTGCTCGCTTGAAGACAACGGGCAGAGCAGCGGAATGTTCTCAGTCGTCATGGCCATGGTGTTCACCGGCGTGATGATCGCCCTGTTCGTCATATCCGTCATCTTCATCATCAAGCGCTTCAACTCCGGCCTGCTGCGCGACGAGGGCTATCTGATGTTCACCCTGCCGGTCACGACGGGAAAACTGGTGCTCTCCAAGCTGCTCACCGCGCTCGTGATGATAATCATCACCTGCGTGGTCGGCATAGCCAGCATGTTCCTGCTGTGGTGGAAGTTTATAAATCTGCCGCAGGACCTGCTCGGCGAAATTTTCCGCGCCATAGGCATCATCACCAGCGAGGAGCCTCTGCTCTGGCTGAGCATGTTCCAGTTCTGCGTAATGATGCTCGTGTGGAGCGCGGCATCTATACTGGAGATATACGCGGCCATCTCCATCGGCCATCTCTTCCAGCGCTGGCGCGTGATCATCTCCGTCATCGCCTACATCGTCATCTCCGCGATACAGACCCAGCTCATGGCGCTCATCGGCAACCTCGCCACGCTGGTCGGATTGGGCGACTTCATGCGCTATATCCGCATAGGCGGAGGCGAATACGCCGCGGCGAACACGGCGTTCCTGATGATCATCCTGCTCGGCCTGGCATTCTGCGTGGCATACTACGTCATCACGACGCTGATACTCTCCAAGAACCTCAACCTCGAATAAACGGCGCGCGGGGGACTTCCAAATTACGGAAGTCCCCCGCTTTAGTTTGCATTGACGGCGGAATGTGTGCTATACTGTGGAAAAGATGCCAAATACCGCAAATTCTGCATGGAGGTGCACATATATGCGACACATAAAAAAATGCCTCGCGCTCTGTCTCTGCGCCGCGCTCGCGCTCGGCTCGGCCGTGCCCGGCCTCGCCGCTTCGGATTTCTCCGACCTCGACGGGCACTGGGCCGAGAGCTATATCGAGGATCTTTACGAGCGCGGATACATCTCCGGATACGAGGACGGGACCATGCGCCCGGACAACGAGATAACCGCCTGCGAGGCGCTCGTGTTCCTCTCGAGGTTCTACGAGCTCACCAGCGACGAGCTCAGCTTTCTCTATGACGACTGGGGCAGCATCGCTGAGGACTATGTCCCATCCTCCCTGTCATGGGCAAACGAGGAGATCGCAGTCTGCCTCGCCGCCGGCATCATAACCGAAGACGAGCTCGACGAGCTCGATCTCTCCGCCGAGATAGAAAAAGAGCTGCTCTGCGTGTTCCTCGTGCGCGCGCTCACTCTTGAGGACGACGCGCTCGATCTCACCGGCATAGAGCTCCCCTTCGGCGACGCCGATGAGATCTCCCCCGAGCACACCGGCTACATCGCCCAGCTCGTGAGCATGGACATCATCACCGGCGACGACAACGGCAACTTCACCCCGAAGCTCGGCGTGACCCGCGCAATGGCCGCGACACTCGTGTCACGCGGGCTCGAGTACGTCGAGGACGAGGACATAGAGCTCACCATAGACGGATACAGCGGGCTCGTGCGCACATTCGGCATCATCGCCGGCGCTGACGACGACTATGTCCAGCTCCGCGGGGAGGACGGCCTCGTGCGCGAGTTCCGTTTTGCCGACGGCGCCTCCGTCACCGTGAACGGCCGCAGCACATCCATCACCTCGTCCCATATAGGCGACGAGGCGGAGTTCTCCGTCATCAACGGCGAGATAAGCGCCATCTCCGTGAGCACCGATTCCGACGTGGAGTGGGTGCAGGGCCGCATCAGCCGCGTGACCAGTTCAAAGTCCGGCGAATATCTCATAGTCGACGACCTCATCAGCGGCGAGGATGTGCGCATAGACGTCGAGTCCGGTTCTGAGATAACGCTCGACGGCGACGAGGCCGAGCTCGCCGATCTGACTTCCGGCCAGTTCGCCACGGCGCGCATAGACGACGGTGAGCTCGACGTCCTCAGCGCCGTCACTTTCAGCGACGAGATCTCCGGCGAAGTCTCCTCCGTGATCTATGGGCCGACCGTGCAGCTCAAGGTCGAGAGCGGCTCCGTCACCTATGTGTTCCTGCTCGACATCGGCGACCTGCCCGAGATAGAGCGCGGCAAGACCGAGATCACAATAGACCGCGTGAACGCCGGCGACGACATCGAGGTCACGATAGACGACTCCGAGATCGAAAAAATCTCCATCTCCGCCGCAGAGTCCGGCGTGACCGCCGTGCTCAATTCCATCACCGTGAACCCGACAGGCACGTTCTGGACGCTTGAGGACAACTCCGGCAACGAGGCCACCTATCAGCTCGACAGCATGGCCGCCGCATATTGGGGCTCCAAGGACATCTCCATATCCGATATCAAGGTGGGCGACACGGTGTCCGTGTCCCTGTCCGGCACAGTGATAACCGAGGTCGAGCTCATAGACTCCGTGCAGTCGTCCGACAAATTCAGCGCCGAGATCCTCTCGGCCGACAGCGGCAAAAAGACCATCACCCTGCTCTACAACGAACGGCTCGTGTATGTCGACGCGTCCGACGCGACCATCATCTCCGCTTCCACCGGCAGCTCCGTGAAGCTCAGCGCCCTCAAGGCCGGCAGCACGGTCACGGTGTACGGCAGCTTCGTCTCTTCCAACAGCTTTGAGGCCACCTCGATAATCGTCGAGAACTGAGCCTCAGACGTCAGAAAGATGCCGGCATGGCGTTGGCCATGCCGGCATCTTTTATCAGTGATGATAACTCTCCATGGAGAGGAACTCCTCATACATATCGGGGCTTATCTCGCGCCGGTTGATGAGCTCGGAGTAAAACCGGCCGCTCTTTTTCACGCGGCGCTCCATGGTCGAGAAGTCGACTTCCACGAGGCCGAAACGCGCCGAGGTGCCCTCCAGCCACTCGAAGTTGTCGAGAAAGCTCCAGTAGTAGTACCGCTCAAACGGCAGGCTGCTGCGGGATATGGCCATGAGGTGGTCGTAGATGAAACGGCAGCGGAAAGCGTCGCGGTTGTCGCAGACGCCGTTTTCCGTGACATATATGGGCAGCGAGCATATGCGCATGAGCTTTTCAGCACACTGGATGAGCCCCTGCGGGTATATCTCCCAGCCGAGGTCGGAGCGCTGGCTGTACATCTTCGTGCCGTCCCTGAGGCCGGACACCGTGGAGCGGGTGTAATAGTTCAGCCCGTGGAAATCGCAGTAGCGCCCGGGGCGCGCCCTTGCATAGTCGTGCAGAGGCGGGGCAAACCTGCCGACGGTCACCGCCTCGGCTATCAGCGTCTGGAACAGGCGCTCGGCCATGGCGGCAGAGGCGCAGTGCGCGGGGTTCGCGCGGTTTTTCGGCGCGAAAGACCGCATGTGCAGCGCGACGCCGACCCTCGTCCCGCGCAGGCCCATCTCCCGGCGCAGGCGGTGGATGAGCCTGTAGGCCCTGATGTGCGCCGATGCCATGACCGACATGGCGCGCATGGCGGACCTGAGGTTTTTCTTCCCCGGCGGCCAGATCCCGTCGCGGTAGCCGTTGAGCGCGTAGACGTTCGGCTCATTGATGGTCACATAGTCGTCGCACAGGTGCCCGAGCCGGGTGATGATGCGCTCTACATAGCGCAGGAAATAGACGATGTTTTTCGGCTCGTCCCACCCGCCGCACACCTCGAACCACACGGGGTTAGTGAAGTGATGCAGGGTTATTAGCGGCCGTATCCCGAGGCCGTTGAGGAGCATGAGCTCCTCTTTTATATGGTCTATGGCGTACTCGTCGAAACAGCCCTCGCTCGGCTCGACCCGGGCCCACTCTATGCCGAGCCGGCAGGTCTGGATGCCCATGCGCGCCATCAGCATGGCATCATCCCGCCAGCGCTCCCAGTGGCCGGCGGCGACGGCGGGGTCGGACCCGTCCTTTATCTTGCCGGCACTGTACCACAGGTTCCAGGTGTGGCCGAAGTCGCCGCCGTCTATCTGCGTGGCGGAACCGGCCGTTCCGAGCAGTATGTCGCGTTTTATCTCAATGCGGCTCAAAGCCGGCACCTCCCTTTCCACTGTTCTTCTGTTCTAGATCTGCCCGCTCTCAGCCATTGACACCCAGTCGCTTCCGGACACGATGATGTGGTCCGCGAGAGTGATGTTCAGCATCCTGAGCAGGTTTTTCAAATTGCGCGTCGTTATCACGTCGGCCTCCGACGGCAGCGCTATGCCGCTCGGATGGTTGTGCGCCAGGATGACGCTCGACGCGCCGCGCGATATGGCCGACTCGACAACGGCGCGGAAGTCGAAATTCAGCCCGCTCGCGCCGCCGCGGCTTATCTCACAGTCGCCCGTCACTTTTCCGGCGCCGTTGAGGCAGATGAGATACATGCGCTCTTCGCGCAGGCCGAGAAAGCGCGGCACCAGCATGCGCCCTATGCTCTCGCTGCTGGCCGGGGCGCACGGCTCCTCGTCTCCGCGCAGATATGCGGCGGCCGCGCTGCGCACGAGTTTTATGAGCGTCGCCGAGCTCGCGCCCACGCCTTTGACGCAGGTGAGCTGTTCCGGCGAAGCATCGAGCACGGCTCTCAGGCTGCCGAAACGGTTTATCAGCTCGTGCGCTATCGGATTCGTGTCTATCCTTGGGATGGAATAAAACAGGAGGAGCTCGAGGAGCTGATAGTCCTCGAACTTGTCGCCGGCCTCGTCAAACCGGCGTCTCACCCTCTCCCTGTGTTTATCATGCACTCCCAACACAAATCCTCCCAGCTCCGGCGCCCTGCGTGCCGCGGCATCCGATGCCATTTATTATATCGAAATTTGTGCGTTGCGTAAAGACAATTTTTGTGCTATCATTTCGTTATCGATTTTCTTCTGTGAAAGGAGGTCGGACATGCGCAAGCATTTTCCCCTTATACGCGAATTCGTCCACCGCGCGGACATGTATCTCTTCGCCCTGTGCTGCATCTGCACGATATTCGGCATGATCATCATCAGCAGCGCCACCGCGAGCTATGAAAACTCCTACCGCTACCTTATAATCCAGGGTATAGCGTTCCTCATAGGCATAGGCCTGTTCGTGCTGTTTACCGTTATAGATATCGATGTGTTTGCCGACAACTGGCTCTTTCTCTTCGTGGCCAGCATTGCGTTCATCCTCATCCTCATCCCCTTCGGCGTCGGCGATGAGGAGACCGGCAACAAGGCCTGGCTCCGCTTTTTCGGAATAGGCATACAGCCGACCGAGGTCGTAAAGATAGTGTTCATCGTCCTGCTGGCAAAACAGCTGACATATTTCAAAGAGCGCGGAACGCTCAATTCCGTGTTCCCTGTCTTCACATATGTCGCCCATTTCGGCATCTTCTTTGTCCTCATCTTCGCCGTCACCCGCGACATGGGCAGCGACCTCATATTCTTCGCCATCTTTGCCGTCGAGCTGTTCATGGCCGGTGTAAAGCTTTACTGGTTTGCCATCGGCGCGGCGAGCATCGCCGCGGTGTTCCCCTTCTTCTGGACACACGTGCTCAACGACCGCTATCGCGACCGCATCATGGCCCCGTACGACCCCACCATCGATCCCAACAACGAGGACATCAACTGGCAGGCAAACCAGAGCAAGATCGCCCTCGCCTCCGGCCGTCTCACCGGCACGGGATTGTATAACGGCACGCAGACCCAGTCGAACGCGCTCTCCCAGAAGCACACGGACTTTATTTTCGCCGCCGCCGGCGAGGAGCTCGGCATGATCGCCTGCGTCATCATCATCGCGCTGCTCATGCTCATAGTGCTGCGCTGCGTCCAGGTGGGCCTGCGCTCGAACAACACCATGGGCTGCCTCATCTGCTTCGGCATGGCAGCTTTCATCGCTTTTCAGACATTCATAAATATAGGCATGTGCATCGGGCTCACGCCGGTCATAGGGCTCACGCTCCCGTTCTTCAGTTACGGAGGCTCGTCGCTCTTCTCGGCGTTTGCAGCTATGGGCATAGTCTCAGGCATAAAATACCGACCATCGCCGCGCCGGTTCTACAGCTTGTAGGCAGTCCATCGCTCCATCTGAAAAATGCGTGTCCCATGCGCCTTAAGCGCCGCAGTAAATTCCGGCGCTCGAGGCGCATGAATTTTTTCGCCCTTTTTTGTCTATTTTGCCGCCACAGTCGCGCTTGACATGCAGCCGCGAAACATGTAATATAAATTGTGCTCAGGCATTTCAAAAGCCACAATATATTGTGTTTAATATTTGAGGAGGAGAAAAATGGCGCCCGTCAGCATAAGGAAGAGAGACGGCCGGCTGGTCGGATTTGATATAGAGAAGATAGCCGCCGCAATAGATAAGGCCTTTGCCGCGACCTACCGCCCCGGCAGCCGCCAGGTGGCCGAGCAGCTCGCGGGCGAGGTCTGCTCGACGCTCGAAATAGAGGGCTGCGACCTGCCCGACGTCGAGCATGTCCAGGATATAGTGGAGCGCGTGCTCATGGACCGCGGCTATGTCCAGACAGCCAAGGCATATATACTTTACCGCGCCGAGCGCAGCCGCCGGCGTGAGATGAACACCCGCCTCATGCAGACCTATGAGGAGCTCACCTTTGCGGATGCGCGCGACTCGGACGTAAAGCGCGAAAACGCCAACATCGACGGCGACACCGCCATGGGCACCATGCTGAAATACGGTTCCGAGGGCGCCAAGCAGTTTTACAACATGTTCGTGCTCAAGCCGGAGCACGCCCGGGCGCACAGCGAGGGCGACATACACATACACGACCTCGATTTCTATACCCTCACCACCACCTGCACCCAGATAGACATCATCAAACTGTTCAAAGGCGGCTTCTCCACCGGACACGGCCGCCTGCGCGAGCCGAACGACATCGCTTCGTATTCCGCGCTCTGCTGCATCGCCATACAGTCGAACCAGAACGACCAGCACGGCGGCCAGTCCATAGTCAACTTTGACTACGGCATGGCCGAGGGCGTCGCCAAGACTTTCCGCCGCCTGTACCGTCAGAACCTCGGCAAGTTCATCACTGCCGAGACCGGCGCCGACGATCCCGACAAAGAGCTGCGCGCCATCGCCGACAGGATATACGGCGAGAGCGGCCTCTGCCCCAGGCTCGAGGGCATGGAGCCCTATCTTGAGGCCGAGCTCGGCGAGCTCACCGCCCGCTACGGCGACGCGGAGACCATGTCCCATGCCCAGGAGCTCGCGCGCCGCTTCGCCGTCAAGGAGACCGACCGCGCCACCTATCAGGCCATGGAGGCTTTCATCCACAACCTCAACACCATGCACTCCCGCGCCGGAGCTCAGACGCCTTTCTCCTCGATAAACTACGGCATGGACACCTCGCCGGAGGGGCGCATGGTGATGAAAAACATCCTGCTCGCAACCGAGGCCGGCCTCGGCGGCGGCGAGACCCCCATCTTCCCCATCCAGATATTCCGCGTCAAGGACGGCGTGAACTACAACCCGGGCGAGCCCAACTACGACCTGTTCCAGCTCGCGTGCCGCGTATCGGCCAAGCGCCTGTTCCCGAATTTCAGCTTTATCGACGCGCCGTTCAATCTCCAGTACTACAAGCCCGGGCATCCGGAGACCGAGATCGCCTACATGGGCTGCCGCACCCGCGTCATAGGCAACACCTACGACCCGAGCCGCGAGATATGCAACGGCCGCGGCAACCTGAGCTTCACCTCCATAAACCTGCCCCGCCTCGCCATAAAGGCAAAGGGCGACATAGGCGCTTTCTTCGACGGGCTCGACAACATGATGGAGCTCGTCATAGACCAGCTCAAAGAGCGCTTTGCCATCCAGGCACGCAAGAAAGTGAAAAACTACCCCTTCCTCATGGGCCAGGGCGTATGGCTCGACAGCGAAAAGCTCGACTGGGACGACGAGGTCGGCGAGGTGCTCAAGCACGGCACTCTCACTTGCGGCTTCATAGGGCTGGCCGAGTGCCTCAAGGCGCTCATAGGCGAGCACCACGGCGAGAGTGAGCGCGCACAGAACCTCGGTCTCGACATAGTCGCCCACATGCGCGCCAGAATGGACGAGGAGAGCCGCCGCACCGGACTGAGCTTCACCCTCATCGCCACGCCGGCCGAGGGCCTGTCCGGCAGGTTCGTCCGCATGGACAAAAAGCGCTTCGGCGTCATCGAGGGCGTAACAGACCGCGATTACTACACCAACAGCTTCCACATCCCCGTTTACTTCCCCATCACGGCGTTTGAAAAGATCAGGCTCGAGGCGCCTTATCACGCGCTCACCAACGCCGGCCACATCAGCTATGTCGAGATGGACGGCGACCCGACTGAGAATCTCGCCGCCTTTGAGAAGATAGTACGCTGCATGAAAGAGAGCGGCATAGGCTACGGCAGCATAAACCACCCCGTCGACCGTGACCCCGTCTGCGGCTACTCGGGCATAATCGGCGATCAGTGCCCCGGCTGCGGCCGCACCGAGGACGACGGCGTGCCTTTCGAGCGCATACGCCGCATCACCGGCTACCTGGTCGGCACGCTCGACCGCTTCAACGACGCCAAGCGCGCCGAGGAGCGCGACCGCGTGAAGCACGGCGTGTAAATACACGCAAAAAACTCCCCCGGCTGTGCCGGGGGAGTTTTTGCATATATGTCAGTCTCTGCCGTCCTGTTGTCCCATCTTCGGAGTCACGTCCAGGAGCATGTTCCCCTGGCGGATACACATCTTGCCGCCGTCGATGATGAAGTCGTCCGCGGCGCCGCGGTCTATCATGGTCAGGCTGCCGTCATTCTGAGATATGAGCATATCCGTACCGTACTCTTTCATTCTCTCCATCCCATTCACCTGAGCCGCACGCTTATCTCGCCGGTGTTCAGCAGCTTTGTGCCGCCGTCTCTGAGGCGCACGATAAGAGCGCCGCTGTCGTCTATGCCGACAGCCGTCGCCGGGGTGGACACGCCGTCTTGTATGAACCATATCTCCCGCCCGATGACCAGGCTGTGCGCCCGGTAAAAGTCAAGGAACGGCGCTCCTTCTATGCAGTCTATGAGCTCGGAGGCAATATGTGCCGCAAAGCGGCTGCGGCTCACGCCGCCGCGGTCTATGCTCGCGGCGATGTCGCGCAGCTCGGGCGGGAACTCCTCCGTGCCGCAGTTGAGCCCTATGCCTATCACCATGTGGCGCACCCGGCCGGACTCCATGTCCGTGACGCCCTCAGTGAGTATTCCGCATATCTTTTTCCCGTCGAGGTATACGTCGTTGACCCACTTTATCTGCGGGCGGAGCGGCGTGAGCTCCTCTATGGCGCGCACGACGGCCACGGCAGCGGCTGTGGTGAGCCTCACCGCGTCGGCGATCTCGGTGTCGACGCGGAACGCAAGGCTCATGTACAGGCTGCCGCTGGGCGAGAAAAACGCGCGCCCGAGCCGGCCTTTGCCGGCCGTCTGCCGGTCGGCCGCGACGAGGAGATAGCCGTCCCTCCCCTCGGCGATGAGGCGCTTGGCCTCGTTGTTGGTGGAGCCAGTCTCGCTCAGCACCTCTATGTCGATGCCGCGGCGGCTTTCCGGCAGGGCCGCGCGTATGCCCTCGGCGGAGATGCTGTCGCTCTCGGAGACGAGCGAATATCCGATGTTCGTCGACGATGAGATATCGTGCCCGTCGCGGCGGAGGGCGTTCACAGCTTTCCACACGGCGCTGCGCGACACGCCGAAGCGCTCAGACAGCTCCTGTCCCGACACTGGCGCGCCGCCGCTGCGCTCGAGCGCGCTGAGTATATCGCTTTTCAGTGACATGCCGCCCCTCCTATAATATTACTATGGTGACGCCGTTGTTGTGGCGCTCGAGGTCGTGGTCCTGCCTCAGCTCGCCGCAGGCCTGGAACGCCTGGCGGGTGTCGCTGTCGAATATGGAAAAATCCTCTCCGGCGATGTAGCCGCGTATCCGCCCCTGGCGGAACTCATTGTCGAGATAGCGGCGCACCTCCGTGCGTATCTTGCCGCCCTTGCCGGTCGAGCCGTATCCGTGTATGAATTTTATGGCCGTACAGCCGAGCGCGGCGCCGTTGCGTATGTTCCATGTGACCCGCTTGATGGCCTCGTTTGCCGTCGGCATATCGTATTTTATATTGACTTCTCTGAGCTGTGACATAGCGCGCCTCCTGTTATATGGATATCGTACTACATCGAACTGCCTTTGTAAAGCGGCAAAAGCGTTTTGCTGTTCCGCGTTGCCGTGCTATAATAGTGCGCGGAGGCGATAGCTTGAACACCGTATCTTCCCGTTTAAAGGTCCTGAGCCGGGACGAGATAAAATACATCGCCATGTTCACCATGCTGCTCAACCACATCTCAAGCGTGTTCATGGCGCCAGGCGGCTTTACGGCCGAACTTATGCTCGACATCGGCTATTTCACGGCGCCGGTGATGTGTTTTTTCCTCGTCGAGGGCTTCCATTACACCCGCTCGAAACGCCGGTATGCGCTGCGCCTCGCGGCCTTTGCCATGATCTCCGAGGTGCCGTATTGCCTCGCCCTCACTGAGAGCGGCATCATTGAGTTTTGCGGGCTCAACATGATGTTCACCCTGCTGATATGCTTCGGCGTCATCTGCGCCGCGACCAGCATCACCAGCCTCCCCCTGCGCACCGCCGCCGTCGCCGCGCTGACGCTGCTCACCGTCGTGTCCGACTGGGCGCTGCTCGGAGCGCTGTTCACCCTGCTGTTCATCTGGGCCGGCGGCTCGGATGAGAGGCGCCGGCAGGCTTTCACGGCGTGCGCGCTCCTCTTAGGACTCACAAATTTCGCCGGCGGTATCGGACGCTTTCCGCTCCGGCTTAACGCCCTGTACTCGCTCGGCAGCATGGCCGGCCCGGCCCTCGCGGGGCTCACGATAGTTTATCTGTACAACGGCCGCCGCTCGGAGCGCTGCCGCAGCTTTTCAAAGTGGTTTTTCTACATATTCTATCCTCTGCACCTGCTCGTCCTCGGGCTGATGCGCATTGCCTGGATATGAGGACGAAAAAAGCGGGTCCCATGCGGGACCCGCTTTTGCTGCATTATAGACAAACTTACTTGCCGAGCTGCTTTGCGATCTCCTCGGCGAAGTTCTCCTGCTTCTTCTCGATGCCCTCGCCCTTGGCGAAGCGGACGGCGTCGGAGAATTTGACGGTGCCGCCGAGAGTCTTGGCCGCGCTTGCGATGTACTTCTCGACACTCATGCTGCCGTCCTTGACAAACTCCTGCTGGAGCAGGCAGTTCTCGGAATAGAACTTGTTGAGCTTGCCCATGACGATCTTCTCCTTGACGGCGTCGGGCTTGGAGGCCATCTTGGGGTCGTTGGACATCTGAACGAGCATGATGTGCTTCTCGTGATCGAGCACATCCTGGGTGACCTGGCTCTTGTCCCAGAAGCGGGGATTGAGAGCGGCGATCTGCATGGCGACGTCCTTGCCGATCTCGGTGGCATCGATGCCGTCGGAGACCTCGAGCTTGACGAGGACGCCGATCTTGCCGCCGGCATGGTTGTAGGGGACGCAGAAGCCGTCGGCGAAGAAGGAGAAGCGGCGGACGCGGATGTTCTCGCCGATGACGAGGACCATCTCCTGCTGCTGCTCCTGAACGGTGAGCTCGGTGCCGGCATATTTGCACTGCATAAGAGCGTCGAGGTCGGCGGGCTTGCAGTCGGCGACAGTCTTGGCGACGCCCTTGACAAAGTCGACGAACTTCTCGTTCTTGGCGACGAAGTCGGTCTCGGAGTTGACTTCGACGACGACACCGGTGCCGTCGATGACGGCGGCGTAAGCCATACCCTCGGCGGCTATGCGGCCGGCCTTCTTCTGGGAGGCGGCGAGGCCCTTCTCGCGCAGCCACTCAACGGCCTTGTCCATGTTTCCATCAGCGGCGGTGAGGGCCTTTTTGCAGTCCATCATGCCGACGCCGGTCATTTCACGCAGATTTTTAACATCAGCGGCGGTAAAAGCCATGGTAAATTCCTCCTGTATGATTTATTCCCGGGCACTCCCGGAGACGATTGTTTTACTCCTGAGCGGGAGCGGCGGCCTCTTCCTCGGCCTTCTCGCCCTCGGCATCGACACCCTGGCGGCCCTCAATGACGGCGTTGGCCATGGTGGCGGAAATGAGGCGGATGGCGCGGATGGCGTCGTCGTTGCCGGGGATGACATAGTCGACCTCATCGGGGTCGCAGTTGGTGTCGACGATGGCGACTATGGGGATATGCAGCTTGCGGGCCTCGGCGATGGCGTTGTGCTCCTTGCGCGGGTCGATGACGAAGATGGCTCCGGGGAGCTTCTTCATCTCCTTGACGCCGCCGAGATATTTCTCGAGCTTGGCGATCTCGTTGGTGAGCTTGATGACCTCTTTCTTGGGGAGCATATCGAAAGTACCGTCCTCCTGCATCTTGCGCAGCTGAGCGAGGCGGTCGATACGGGTGCGCATGGTCTTGAAGTTGGTGAGCATGCCGCCGAGCCAGCGGGCGTTCACATAGAACTGGCCGCAGCGGGCAGCCTCCTCACGGACGGCGTCCTGAGCCTGCTTCTTGGTGCCGACGAACAGGATGCTGTCGCCGTTCTCGGCGAGGGTGCGGACGAAGTTGTAGGCCTCTTCGAGCTTTTTGACAGTCTTCTGCAGGTCGATGATATAGATGTTGTTCCGCTCCATATAGATGTACTCAGCCATCTTGGGGTTCCAGCGGCGGGTCTGATGTCCGAAATGAACACCGGCCTCGAGAAGCTGTTTCATGGATACTACTGCCATTTTTGTTTTCCTCCTTGTTAAGTTATTACCTCCGGGGCGGTCATCCCCGCGCCCAGGCCGAAGCCACCAGAGCGCAGGTCCCATCCCCGTGCGTAATGCCGTAATAGTATATCAAATAAACTCTGAAATTGCAAGGACTTTTTTCATTTTTCAGCGCATATCGTGCCCGCGCACACGACCTCGCCGCCGACATAGCAGACTGCCGCCTGTCCCGGCACCGGCGCGCGCACCGGCCGGTCGAACTCCATCACGAACCCGCCGTCCGCAGCGGTGACCACGGCGCTCGAGAGGCCGCGCGAGTGGCGCACTCTGACGCCGCACTCAAAGCTCCCCTCCGGCTTCGGCATGAGCCAGTTCGCGCCCTCTGCCGCGGCGCGGGAGACATACAGCGCGTCCCCGTCGGAGAGCGTCACCGTGTTGCGCTCGGGGTCTATGGCCGAGACGAACACCCGCCTGCCGGCCGATATGCCGAGATGGCGCCTCTGGCCTATGGTGTAGCGGTGTATGCCGCGGTGGCGGCCGATGACGGCGCCGTCCGGCGTGATGAAGTCGCCCTCAGGCGGCACGGCGCCGCGCCGCTCGATAAAGCCCGCCCAGTCGCCGTCCGGCACGAAGCATATCTCCATGCTGTCCGGCCTGTGCGCGGCGGAGAGCGAAAACTGCTCCGCCAGGGCGCGCACGGCGCTCTTGTTCATCCCGCCCAGCGGGAATATGCAGCGCTCGAGCTGTTCCGTGCGCAGGAAAGCAAGCATATAGCTCTGGTCGTTCTCCGGCTCGCCCATGAAGAGCCTGCCGCCGCGGCAGCGGGCATAGTGTCCGGTGGCGGCATAGCGCGCGCCGAGCTCGTCGGCGAGGGCAAAGAGCGCCGGGAACTTGACCGTTGGGTTGCAGATCACGCACGGATTCGGCGTCTCTCCGCGCAGGTATCCGCCGGCAAACGGGGCGCACACGTGTTTTTCGAGCTGCGGCCTTATATCGCGCACATGAAAATCTATCCCAAGCTCGCGCGCGGCCTGCTCCGCCGCCTCCTCGCCGCCAGTGCCTATGTCCAGATACAGCGCCACGACCTCAAAGCCGCGCTGCATGAGCAGCCTTGCCGCCACGGCGGAGTCCACCCCGCCCGACAGTCCGAGTACAACTCGCTCCATCGTCACACCTCCCTGTATTTTTTCGCCTCGACCCACACCATCAGCGCCGCGACGTCCGCCGGGGACACGCCGGATATGCGCGAAGCCCGGCCGAAGTTCTCCGGCCTGATCTTTGCGAGCTTCTGCCTCGCCTCGAGGCGCAGGCCGTCGATGCAGCTGTAGTCGATATCCGCAGGTATGGGCCGCTCCTCCATTTTCGAGAACTCCTCGACCTGTTTCAGCTGGCGCTTTATATACCCCTCGTATTTTATCGAGATCTCCGCCTGCTCCGCGACCTCCGGGCGGAGCTCCGGGCGCTCCGGGTCGAATGGTGCGAGGTCTGAGTAGTGCACCTGCGGGCGCCGCAGGAGCTGAGCCAGCGACACTCCGGAGCCCGGCGCGGCGGTGCCGAGCGCCTCCATCGCGGCGCACAGAGCGTCCGTCGCTGCGATGTGCGTGTGCTCGAGCCTGGCGATCTCCTCCCGCACCTGCCTGTATTTCTCCCGCACGGCCGCGGCGCGCTCCTCGGAGACGAGGCCGATGCGCCTGCCTATGGGCGTGAGACGCTCATCGGCGTTGTCCTGCCTGTGTATCAGGCGGTACTCCGTGCGCGAGGTCATCATGCGGTATGGCTCATTCGTGCCCTTGGTCACGAGGTCGTCTATGAGCGTGCCTATATAGCCGTCCGAGCGCCTGAGGATGAGTTCCGGCCGTCCGAGCAGCTTCAGCGCCGCGTTTGCCCCGGCGACGAAGCCCTGCGCCGCCGCCTCCTCGTATCCGGACGAGCCGTTGAACTGCCCCGCGCCGTAGAGCCCGCCTATGGATTTGAACTCCAGCGTCGGGCGCAGCTCCGTCGGGTCGACGCAGTCGTACTCTATCGCGTAGGCCGCGCGCGTCATCTCCGCGTGCTCCAGCCCGGCTATGGTGTGCAGCATCTCGACCTGCACGTCCTCAGGCAGAGAGGACGAGAACCCCTGTATATACAGCTCCTCGGTGTTCAGGCCCATGGGCTCGACAAAGAGCTGGTGGCGCGGCTTATCGGCAAAGCGGACTACCTTATCCTCAATCGACGGGCAGTAGCGCGGGCCGACGCCCTCTATCACCCCGGTGAAGAGCGGCGAGCGGCTGAGGTTCTCGCGTATCACGCGGTGGGTCTCTGCGTTGGTGTATGTCAGCCAGCACACCGCGCGGTTTTCCGGGGCCCGCTCCGCCGTGAACGAGAATGGCTCCGCGTCCGGGTCGCCCGGCTGGAGCTCCATCTTCGAGAAGTCGACCGTGCGGGCGTTCACGCGCGGCGGCGTTCCCGTCTTGAAGCGCCGCAGCGGCACGCCGAGGCGCAGCAGGCATTTTGTGAGCTCGGTCGCGGCGGCGAGGCCGTCCGGCCCCGATACGCGGGACACGTCGCCTATTATCGTGCGCCCTCCGAGGTAGGTGCCCGTCGAGATGACGGCAGCCCGGCATGAGTAGACCGCGCCCGTGTGCGTCGTGACGGAGCGCACCGCCCCGTCAGAGACGCCTATATCCACTATTTCCGCCTGTTTGACGCGCAGGTTTTCCTGGAGCTCAAGAGTGTGCTTCATTATCTCCTGATACCGCCGCCTGTCGGCCTGCGCGCGCAGCGAGTGCACGGCCGGGCCCTTGCCTCGGTTGAGCACGCGGTACTGTATGCAGGCCCTGTCGGCGGCTCGCGCCATCTCCCCACCGAGGGCGTCGAGCTCGCGCACGAGATGCCCCTTGCCCGTGCCGCCTATGGCGGGGTTGCACGGCATGTTGCCCACGCTGTCGAGGTTCACCGTGAAGCACACGGTGTCGAGCCCGAGCCGCGCGCAGGCGAGCGCCGCCTCTATCCCCGCGTGTCCCGCTCCGATGACCGCTATATCGCATTTTCCCGCGTCGTAAAGCATAGTATCTCCCATTTCATACAAATGAAGTAATTTGATTCCGGAAAAGATTTTACGACATTTTCGCCCCGATTGCAACACGCCCGCCGAGCGCCGCCTTGATAAAAGCCGCGGCGTATCTTATAATGGCAGAAAAAAGGCACGGAGGCGGACTATGTACGACGAGAGGAACATCAGAACGGAAATGCTGCTCGGAGCCGAGGGGCTCAGGCGGCTGCGCAGGGCAAAAGTCGCCGTGTTCGGCCTCGGAGGGGTCGGCGGCCATGCGGCCGAGACTCTTGCGCGCTGCGGCGTCGGCTCGCTCCTGCTCGTCGACCGCGACAGCGTGTCGGTGTCGAACCTCAACCGCCAGATCTTCGCCGTGAGCAGCACCGTCGGTATGCCAAAGGTCGAGGCGGCGGCGCGCCGCCTGCTCGACATTGCCCCGGACTTAGAGCTCGAGCTGCGCTGCGAGAGCTATCTGCCCGACACGGCCGGCGGCTTTGACCTCGCCGGGCTCGACTACGTCATCGACGCCGTCGACACCGTGACGGCAAAGCTGGAGCTCGCCGTGCGCGCCGCGGCGGCAGGCACGCCCATCATCAGCTGCATGGGCACGGGCAACAAACTCGACCCGACGGCGTTCGAGGTCGCCGACATAAGCCGGACAAGCGTCTGCCCGCTCGCGCGCATCATGCGGCGCGAGCTCAAGCGCCGCGGCATCGAACATCTCAAGGTCGTCTACTCGCGCGAGAAGCCGCTCGAGCCCCTCTGCCCCGGCGGCGAGCCGGAGCCAGGCCGCCGCGCCGTGCCCGGAAGCGTGGCCTTCGTCCCCGCCGCCGCGGGGCTGATTCTCGCCGGCGAGGTCGTGAAAGATATTGCTCTTAAATGAAAAAAGGGAGTGCAGCAGCACTCCCTTTTTCCTATTCGTCGCCGGAGCGGCGGCCGAAAATCAGCCGCTTTATTCGCCCCAGCAGCCACTCGACCAGCTGGAACCACAGGTTTCCAAATATGACGATGGCCAGCATGGCGAGCAGCAGATACAAAAACTCCATGGCTTATTTCTTCGCAAATCGCTCCGTGAAAAACTCCGTGAACGCCGCAAGCTCGGCCTCCTGCGAGACGTAGACGTAGAGCTTCTCGTCGTCCAGCCAGTCGTAGGCGTTGATGGCTATGTAGCCGCTGTTGTCCGGGTAGATGACGAAGGCATCCGTCGGGTACTTGTTGCGGTAGGCTTTCAGTATGTCCGCACGGCGGTACACCGTCGCCTCCCCGCGCGCCGAGAGGTCCGGCACTGTCGGCACAACGGCGATGGTCTCGCCCTGCTCGTCCCAGCCGACTATGAGGTTGCCTATCTTCGTCTTGCTGCCGTGGACGAAGCCGTAGTTGAAGCGGCTCACGTCCTCCGTGTAGCCGAAAATCAGCCGGTACTTATGTCCGTCCGGCACGGCTGCGTCAAACAGCTCGCGCATCTTCGCCGAATTCGCGGCGCTCTTCTCCATGTCCGGCTCCGGCCCCTTGAACAGCTTGCTGAAAAGTCCCATTGTGTTTTCCTCCTAAAATAAAGATGATTTTTTAAAATTGTGTTTATTTTGTCCTGAAACAGACCCGCCGGGGCGCTCCCCCGCCGGGTCTGATATCTCAGCTGAGGCTCTCGAGCCAGTCGGCCACGGCGTCTATCTGCACGTCCAGCGTCGCGTCCGCCGCCTCCGGCACGAACAGCGGCATACTGTCCGGTATGGCGCGGCGCGTGACTATGACCGAGAGGCAGAGATTCGTGAAAATGCCGACGCGCGCGTCGTCCGCCCTCGCGCCGAAAATTTTCAGCAGCTCGCCGAAGAGGCGGCGCTGTTTTTCGCGAAACTGGGCGTAGCCCTCATCCGTCAGCCGCCGGAACACAAGCTGCTGCTCCTCAAGGCTGAGCACGGCTATGCCGCTGCGCTCGCCGTGGCAGCATTCGTGCAAAAACCGGCGCGCCGCCTCGCCGAGGGGCAGCTCCGCCGCCAGAGCGCGCGCGTAGTCCGCGAGCTTCGGCTGCTGGCGGTACAGCGCCTCGACCAGCAGCTCCTCCTTCGAGGGGAAAAAGGTGTAGAAAAAGCTGCGCGATATCCCCGCCGCGCGGCAGAGCTGCTCCACCGTCGTGCGGCGCACGCCCTGCCGTACAGTCAGCTCAAGGCAGGCGTCCATCAGCCGCCCGCGCACGCCCTCGCGCTCTTTTTCCGAATATCCGACCTTTGGCACAGCCGTTCCTCCCCTCGCGTATAAATACAAAATATTAAAATCGTCTTTATTTTAGCACATCGGCTTTTCGATTTCAAGAAAAAGCCTCGCAGAGTTCGCGCCCCCCGCATAAAAAGCCTCGCAGAGTTCGCGCCCGCAGGCGCGAATAAATTGAATCATTTTTTCCGCGGACATGCGCCGCGGAAAAAATACTTCTCAGACCGCAAGTGTGCGGGCCGCAAGGCGAGTGCGACGCAGCGGGCTGTAATCCCCCGGTTTGAAAAGGCAGAGCCTTTTCAAACC
>CAJFRI010000004.1:42911-44960 GCA_904419385.1 Candidatus Heteroscillospira lomanii | reverse complement strand
CGCCCGCACCATCCTCGTCGGCGACGGCAACCATGTGACCGACGTCTTTGACGAGACCTACAAGCTCGACGACGATGTGGTTATCCGCCTGATCGACGACAGCTACGGCACTGCCGGGACGATAGGATACGATGAGCTCAGCAACTATATCACCGAGACGGACGACAACGGCGATATATACAAGATCAAAGAGCGCTATGTGGCCGTCTGCATTTTTGCCGACGATTACAAGACGGATTATTCCGATTCCGTCGTCGAGGAGCTCTACATATATGAGACCCCATATCAGCAGGATGACGACTATCTGTACGTCCCTGACGACGCGCCCAACCACAGCGACTACCGCGATAACAACGACGCGTTCAACAAGGACCACATGCCGGAGAGCCATCCTGAGATGACTTCCGCCATCCCGTTCTGCCTGATGAAAGACAGGCTCTACTGGATAGGCGACGACGAAGTCACCGTGCTCCTGATGGTCGAGGACAAGGGCAACGGCGAGCATGACCTCACGGTCATGGATCTCGGCTGGCCCCCCAGCGGCTATCAGTATATGAAGAACATCGAGAAGCTCGGCTTTGACCCGCGCGATGTGAAGACGCTCGCGCTCACCCACGGACATCTCGACCACTACGGCGCGGCCAACGACTTTACCGACATGGTCGAGCGCGCCGGCGGCGAAGTCAAGGTGTATGAGAGCAAAGAGGATACCCTCGGCTACGGCCCCGAGTTCACCGACGACAACGGCGACATGTGGGATATAGCCGGCGCCCTCACGGACGACACCGCGCGCTATATCATCGACGAGTTCTTCCCCGAGAAAGAGTGGTTCAACATCAACTCCGACGGCAGCATCCGGATGTATGCTTACATCAACAACGGCCATTCCACCGGCGCGCTGTCGTTCGTCATCCGCGTTGAACCCTCGGCGGACGATGAGTTCTTTGAGGAGGACGACGTTGTCGAGTTCTCCTACATGGGCGGCTACGGCTCCGTCACGAGCCTGAGCAGAGGCTATCTGCGCAACCAGTTCCAGTACAGCCTGCAGTATCTGCAGAGCTATATAGTCCCGATGATGGATGCGGAGGCAGACTATATCTACTGCATCCCGCAGCACACCAACCACTACCCGATAGTCGAGGTCAGCAAGGCCTGGAGGAACATAAACGAGGGCAAGGAGCCCGGCGATGATGGCTATGTGCCGCTGATGGCGTGCATGAGCGAGGGCGCGGACACCATCATCAACCAGCTCGAGAAGCGCTTTGCGTCCTCGGTGTATGAGGACTATTTCCAGGCGTGGAAGAACGACACCAGGGAAATAGAATATGCCACCGACCCGCTGCACGGCAAGACGACCGGCTCGTCGGCCAACAACCAGACCAATGAGGTCTACGGGCCGTTCAAGCGCGACGAGGGTGAATACGTCGTCCAGGTGCTCAGCGACACCAGCAGCGACGTCGGCACCATCCTCCACGGCTACAATGCATGGCAGAACCCGAGCGAATACTTTAAGGGGCTCAAGAATATCGACGGCGAGGATCTGAGCAAGGGCTTCGTCATCGAGAAGGACGCATATGTCCACGACCCGGACCACTGGTATGTCCAGCTGTGCGTGCATGTGATGGACGGCTATACCGGAAATATCCAGGACGGCACCTATACTGCCGAGGATGGTACGGAGATCTCCTATTCGGGCGGCCCGGTCGAGAGCCTGCAGGGCGACGGATGGTTCGAGGTCATCCGCACCGAGCGTCTCGACTCTTATGAGGAGGCCAAGGCGCTGCTCGACACCATAGAGCAGAACGGCTACTATGTGGTGAACCTGGATAAGTCCAGCGAGATCCAGATCGCCGACGACCCCGCCGAGACCTTTGTCAAGACCGAGATCCCGTTCAGCGACGCCGTCGGCCACTGGGCCGAGGACGCCATCGCCTTCGCCTACAGCGGCGGCCTGATGAACGGCGTGTCCGGCTATGAGTTCTCTCCCGACACCGCGACCACCCGCGGCATGATCGTGACGATGCTCTACCGCCTCGAGGGCGAGCCCGC
>CAJFRI010000004.1:0-42866 GCA_904419385.1 Candidatus Heteroscillospira lomanii | reverse complement strand
GCGAGACTGAGTTTGCGCCGAACGCGAACATCACCCGCGAGCAGCTCGCGGCGATGATGTACAACTACGCCGAGTACAAAGAGATAGACGTCAGCGCGAGCGCCGAGCTCGATGCTTTTGCCGATGCCGGCGACATCTCCGGCTACGCGGCCGACGCCCTTGCCTGGGCCGTCGCCGAGGGTCTCGTGAACGGTGTGGACGATGAGAACATGCAGCCTCAGGGCACGGCCACCCGCGCCCAGGTCGCCACCATCTTCCAGCGCTTCACAAACATCTAACACCACAAGCCCCGCCCCTCCGCCTCAGGGCGGAGGGGCTTTGCTAATTCTTTACCTTTTTCACGGCTTGGGGTATAATGACGGCAGGTGATAATATGGGAAAGATCGTTTTCTTCGCTCCTCAGCCAAATATAGCCGATCTCGCCAACAAAGTCTCAGCTGAATTTCCTGACGTTGTCGACGAGATCTGCTATATACGTTCATCGGATTCAATAATAGCCGAGACAAAGAAAAAAGCGGCCGCAGGCGCAGATATAATCATCGCCCGCGGGCTTCAGGCACTCATGATACAGGCCCAGTGCGACGTGAGCCTGGTCACCCTGAGCATGACGGCTCAGGAGGTCGCCGTGCTGGTCGACAGGGCAAAAAAGCTCTGTCCCGGCAAGGAGCGCCCTGTAATAGCGCTCATCGGCGCCGTGAACTTTTTTCCCGATCTCTCAAAGTTCAACGATCTGTTCGGGGTCGAGCTGCGCGAGTACCTCTATCACGATTACAGCGACTGGCGATATAAGACCGCGCGCGAGGCCATAGACGACGGCGCGGATGCCGTCATCGGCGGGCTGCAGGACCTGCACCTGTCGCACGAGCGCGGCGTCCCGGCGATATACGCCGGTTCGACCGAGGAGTCGATACGCATTGCCTTTTCCACTGCGGCCACCGTGCGCAAGGCGCTTGACCTGCAGAAGAAATACGACAGCAATATCGAGGCGCTGATGCGCGGCGCGTTCAGCGGCTTCATCCTCTTTGGTGAAAGCGGCGCCGCCCTGCGCTGCAACGGCAGCGCAGGCCTCGTCCTCGGGATGCACACCGATAGGATAATAGGCTCCAATGTCTCCGATCTCATCCCAGGCCTCGACATCGAACTGTTCCGCCGCGTACTCTCTGAAAACGACAGCGGCACACAATTTGTTACTTTGCGCAACCACAGCTTCGCCATAATGATGCGCCGGATAATCCTCGACGGGGAATATGGTGTGCTTGTCTCGTTCAAGGATACTGACAAAGACCTCAGCCGCACGAACAGCGACTACGCCCGCGGACGCATAAGCTTCTCAATCATCCGCACTTCCGCGCCGGCCATGAAACGCGCCATCAAACAGGGATACGGCTTCAGCCGCAGCGCCTCCCCTCTCCTCATCTGCGCCGAGGCAGGCACGCCCGTGCTCAAGTTCTCACAGTGCGTGCACTATGCGTCGGAGCCGGCACGCTATGGAAAATTCGTCCCGGTCGACGCGATGATGTGGGCGACACCGCAGGAACAGGAGCGCTGCCTGCTCGGCTCCGGCAGCCAAACAGGAGAAAACACAGGAGCCGCCTGGGAGGCGGCGAACGGCACTCTCTTCATAAACGGCATTGAATACCTGCATCCTTCGCTCCAGCTCAAGATGCTTTTCCTGTCGCAGTACCACTCGCTCCCGCTCATCGACGGCGGTGAGTCAGCCCACCTCGACATACGGCTCATAGTCCGGTCGTATATGCCGCTTTCCGAGCTCATCAATTCCGGAAAAATCATGCCCGAGCTGATGTTCCGCCTCGCAGCCATGGCCATCGAATATCCGCCGCTGCGAGACACGCGCGACGATATCCCAGACCTCGCGGCCGAGATTCTCCAGCGCAAGTGCACGCAGCTCGGCCGCTACACCGAGCTGACTCCGGAGGCCCTCGACGTGATAAAGAGCTATTCCTGGCCCGGCAATCACGCCCAGCTCGAGTCGTTCATCGAACGTCTCGCCATCTCCGCCGGCAAGAGCAGCATAGGGCCCGAGCAGGTCTCGACCCTCATCCGCCTCATGCACACGCCCGACTCAGAGGGCGGCAGCCGCCCGATAAGCTCCGGCGCAGCCGGAGAGATAATAGAGGCCCTGTCAAAGCACGGCGGCAACCGCCAGGCGGCCGCGCGCGAGCTCGGCATAAGCACGACGACGCTCTGGCGCAGGATGAAGGAGTTCGGCATCTCGCCGACGTTTTAAGCCGAAAACAAAAAACCCGGCACTTCACACCGGGGCGACGAAAAAAGGGAGAGCCAAAGCTCTCCCTTTATTTCATAACGCAGATCTTACTTGAGGCCGAACTTCTTGTTGAACTTATCAACGCGGCCGCTGGTGTCGACCAGCTTCTGCTTGCCAGTGTAGAACGGATGGCACTTGGAGCAGATCTCAACAAAGATATCCTGCTTGGTGGAACCGGTCTCATAGACGGCGCCGCAGGCGCAGCGGATCTTGGTCTGCTGATAATCAGGATGGATTCCGGGTTTCATAATCTATCACCTCACAAAAGCTGCCTTGATTACACCAAACAGGTGTGGTTACAAGACGCATAGTGATTCTAGCACAAGCGGCCCTGTTTTGCAAGGATTTTTTCGGTTTGCAGCGCATTTTTGCGCTTATTGTGGCCATGACAGGCAAAATGTGTTATCATTCGTGCTGAAGCACGCATTTCGGAGGTGTTTTATGGCAAAAACCATGCTTTATATACACGGAAACGGCGGCAGCCCCGCCGAAGCCGAGCGCTTTCGCCCCCTCTGTCCCGGATGGTCGGTCGCCGGCGTCGGCTACTGCGGCGCATATCCGTGGACGGCAAAGCCGGCAATCGAGGCCGCATTCCTCAGCGCCCTTAGCAGCGGTCCCGCCGCGGTGATCGCAAACAGCATAGGGGCCTATTATGCAATGTGCGCTCTGCAGGGCATGCCCGTAGAAAAAGCGCTGTTCATCTCCCCCGTCCTCGACATGGAGGAGCTCATCCGCGGGATGATGCTGAGGGCCGGAGTGAGCGAGGCGGAGCTGATGCAGCGGCGGGAGATCACGACCGCCTCCGGCGAGGTGCTGTCGTGGGAATACCTGCGCTTTGCGCGGGAAACACGCCTTCGCTGGGACGCACCCACGGCGATACTGTACGCCGAAAACGACGAACTCATTTCCCGTGCCAGCGTCGAGCGCTTCTGCTCCGGGCACAGCGCTTCGCTCACCGTCATGCCCGGTGGGGAGCACTGGTTCCACACAGACGATCAGCTTGCTTTCCTCGACGCCTGGGTGCGCGGGAACATATAGCTCACCCTTGCCAGGCTATGCGCTCCAGCGCGCCGGTCTCATCTATATAAGCGGTGCAGCCGGCGCGCAGGAAATACAGCGCCGTGCCTGATACGGGGCGGCCTGTCATGCGGCGGAGCGCCATGGCGTAGGTCTTTATCTGCGGCGTGTACTGGGCGATTAGCTGTTTTATGTTTTCTGAATTTACATAATCTGTCTTATAATCGATTATGTAAAATTTATCCCCCTCGGCAAAACAGCAGTCGATCACGCCCTGGAGAAGCAGCGAGTCGCCGCGGCAGCCGGGATAGTAGTCCTGCGCGTCGACGAGCAGCGAAAACGGCAGCTCCCTCAGCACCTCTCCGGACGCGAGCAGCCGCTCGCCCAGCTCAGAGCGGAAAAACGCGAGTATCATCCCCGGGTCGACTGAGCGCGCCTGCGCGTCGCTGAGATAGCCGCCGAGATGCAGGCGCTCTATCTCCGAGCGCACGGCCTCCCCGCTCCCTGTCTTTTCAAAGTCGATATACTGCATGACAAGGTGGGCCGCCGTGCCGCGCTCGGCGCCGGTCAGTTCCCTGCCGCTGAAGTCCGGCATGCGGAACACGCTCTTCCTCACCGGCGAGGCAAGCGGCGCGCTCTCCGGGTCAGGCTCGAACGCACCCTTGAGCTCGGTGGCCGTGAGCTTCGACGGGGCGCGCACCGCCGCCTCGTGCGGGTACTCAAAGGCGAGAGCGCGCGCTATCTCGCCGGTGAGCTCCGGGTCGGCCAGGCTCTCCGCGCCGGGCTGCTCGGCCGCAACCTCGTCTTCTCCGGCGGGCTCGACGATCCTGAGTTTCAGCACATCCTGTTCGAGCAGTGCCGCGCTGATCAGCCAGTGAGCCATGGACTGCGCCTGCTCCAGTTCCTGCGGCGGAAGCGGGCTCTCGAGATAGGAGCAGAGAGAGCTTATGGTCTTTTTCGGGTCTTTGAGCGAGCAGGTGATGAACAGGCGCTCTTTTGCCCGCGTCATCGCGACATAGAGCACGCGCATCTCCTCCGAGAGCAGTTCCTCATTCATCTTTGCGGCAATGGCGCGGCGGGCGAGCGTCGGGTACTCGATGCCTCGCTTTATGTCGGTGAATTTCGCACCGAGGCCAAGCTCGGAGTGTATAAGGACGGGCTGGGCGGCGTCCTGCCGGTTAAAGCGCCGCGCCGTGTCGCACAGGAACACGACGGGGAACTCCAACCCCTTGGACTTGTGTATGCTCATTATGGACACGCTGTCCCCGCCCTCGCCGGGCAGCTCGGGCTCGTCGCCCCGCTCCATCATGCGGCGCAGCATGGCGACGAAGCGGAACAGGCCGCGGAAGCCGTCCTCCTCAAACTGCCGTGCGTATTCCAGCAGGCGCATCATATTCCTGCGTCTGTCGCCGCCAGAGGGCATGGCCGCGGCGACGGCAAACGCATCGCACAGGCGGCACGCGAGCAGCACCATCTCGTCTGTCGGGGTGTCCGGCGCGGCGGCGCGCAGAACGCCGAGCTTATCGAGGAAAGCGGCGCATTTCGCGTCGCTCGCGGCGCGCAGGCAGAGCGCGTCATAGAAGCTCGCGCTCTTGTCGCAGGCGCGTATCGCGGCGAGCTCGTTGGCTGTGAAGCCGAAATAGGCCGAGCGCAGCACCGATATGAGCGGCACGTCCTGCCGCGGGTTGTCCGTGACGGCAAGCAGCGCTATGAGAGCGGAGACCTCGGGGGACGAAAAAAACGGCTCGCCCCGCCCGGCCGCGACCGGCACTCCCTGTTCTGCGAGCGCATAGGCATAGTCCCCGCCGGCCGAGCCCGGCGAGCGCAGCAATATGGCTATGTCGCCGCAGCGCACCGGCCGCAGAGCCGGGCCGTCGCTTATCATCAGGCCGCTCTCGACGAGCGAACGTATCATCTTCGCCACGGCGCGCGGCTCGGCGGAGGTGCTCTCCGGAGTCTCGCCGTTGTCCGCCGGTATTACGCAGAGCTCGGCTGGGGCCTCGCCCTCCGGCGGATAGTACGACGCGCCGCAGCGCAGGGCCGCCTCCTCGTCGTAATCCAGCTCGCCGAGGCGGCGCGACATGATGTTCGAGAACACATGGTTCGCCGCGTCGAGCACGCAGGCCCTCGAGCGGAAGTTCTCGCGCAGGAGTATGCGGCAGCTCTCCCCGGCGGCGGCTGAGTCGAGCCGGCTGAAAGCGCGGTATTTCCCGAGGAATATCCCCGGGTCGGCCAGGCGGAAGCGGTAGATCGACTGCTTCACGTCGCCGACCATGAAGAGGTTGCGCCCTCCGCGCGACACCGCGCGGAACAGCATGTCCTGCACGGCGTTCACATCCTGATATTCGTCGACCATTATCTCCGTGTAGCGCTCGGACACGCGCCGAGCGAGCTCGGTCGGCTCGCCGTCCGGCGAGACGAGGAGCTTCAGCGCGAGATGCTCGAGATCGGAGAAATCCACGCCGCCGCGCCTGCGCTTCTCGGCGGAGAAGCGCTCGGAAAAGCGGAGCGTGAGCTCCAGCAGGCTCGTCATCGCGGGCGCCATGGCGCGCATTGCCCGCAGCAGCTCGCTGCTCGGCGCGGAGAACTGCTTTGCGAGCTTGTCCATCGCCTTTTTGCAGCTGTCGCGCCGCGCCTTTATGTGGTCGGAGAGTTTTGTGTCAGGCGAGCCGCGCAGGGCTCCCAGCCGCGGAAAGGGCACAGGCAGGCGCGCTCTCAGCTCGTCCCAGCCCTCAGAGGCCGAGCGCGCCAGGTCGCGCAGGGCGAGCGCCGTGTCCTCGATGCTCGCAGAATAGGCCTTTTGCAGCTTCTCCAGGCCGGGCGCTGCCATGGCGGCGACGAGCTTGTCCATCTCAGCCGCCCAGTAGTTTGCCGCATCGGCCGCTCTCGAGAGCAGGTACTCTCCCCAGACGGTCTCAGATGCGTCGCCGCACTCGGGCGAGAGGGCCTTTTCCTGCTCGCGCGCCCAGAGGGCCGGGTCGGGGTGGGTCTGCATTTTGTCATGCAGCGTGAGGACCATGCGCGCGAGGCGTGAGTCGTCACGCCCGGCGCCGACCGTGTCGACGAGCGCCCGGAATCCCGGCTGCATGGCATCGTAGGCCTCTTCGAGCACCTGCTCGCAGCAGCGCTCGGCCATGGTCTCGGCTCTGTCGCCGTCGAGCACGCGGAAGTCCGGCGGGAGCCCCACACTGTGGGCGTTCTCGCGCAGGATCTGGGTGCAGAAGCTGTGTATCGTGCCTATCTGCGCGCGGCAGCATAGATTCGCCTGGCGGCGCAGGCGGCGGTTGCCGGGCTCCGCGGCGGAGCGCGCCATGAGCTCGGAGAGTATGCGCCCGCGCAGCTCGGCCGCGGCGGCACGGGTGTATGTTATAATAAGGAAGCTGTCTATATCTTTCGGGTCGTCCGCATCGGAGACATAGGCCATCAGGCGCTCGGTGAGCACACGGGTCTTGCCGCTGCCGGCCGCCGCCGAGACGAGCACGGAGCGTCCCCTGTCGTATATCGCCGCACGCTGCGACGGGGTGAATTCAATCGCCATCACGCGCCTCCTTCTCCGCCATCAGCTCGAGGGCCCTGGCGGGCCTCAGCCTGGTGGCATAGTTGCGCCTGTCGCGGTTTGGGTCGAAATAACAGGCATCGAAATAGTCGCACCAGAGGCAGGCGTTCTCCTGCTGGCTGCGGTAATACGGGTCGGCGTCTATGCTGCCGTGGCGCAGCTCACGCGCAAGGTCGCGCAGCGTGAGTTCGACGTAGCGCGACACGCAGCCGAGCTGCTCGGCGCTGACCAGAGCGTCGCCCGACGGCACGCCTTTTTTGAAAGTCACCGGGATGTAGCGCGTGTCGTCGCCGTGCTCCATCGCCTCGATGACCGCCGGATCATCGAGCACGATGCCGCTGCGGCGGCGCTCCTTCGCCTTGAGCGAGGCGATCTCGCCGTCGTCCAGATCGCCGTCGGCGGCGACCATGGGCTCGCGCGCCGGGACATAGAGCACGCCGGCCGGGATGATCTCCATGCCGTATCGCGCCCGGCCGCGGTCGGCAAGAGCGAAGAGGTACATGAGCATCTGCAGGTCGCGCCCGTAGAGCACGTCGGAGAGGTCAAAGCTCTTTTTGCCCGTCTTGTAGTCCATGACGCGCAGATACAGCTTGCCGCCGGACACCCAGCCGTCGACCCTGTCGGCCACGCCGGTGAGCTCGGCCGACTCGTCGATCTCCACGGCTCCGGCCCCGTCCGGAGAAAAACTCAGCTCGAAGTCGAGCGGGGCAAAATCCGAGCGCGACAGCTCCTCCACCATGTCCCACACGACGGAGCGCACGCTCTCGCTCAGGCGCTGGAACAGATAGATGAAGCGCTTCGACTTCTCTCTCATGTCGCCCAGCTCCTCGTGAACATACCGCCCGATATACTCGCCGCAGAGCTCGTCGACCCGCTCGCGCTTCGCGAGGCGGAACGGGCCGTCGCGGCTTATGTCGCGCGCGACGTTCTCGAGCACATAGTGCATGAAGCTGCCCATCTCGGGCGGATTGAACCCCGCTGCCCGGCGCGGCTTTGCCTTGAGCCCGAACTGCATGAAAAACTTGAAGCGGCATGAGGCAAAGCTGTCGGCCCGGCTGGCCGAGAGCCTTATTTTCTCGCCGTAGAGCGAGCGCACCGCCTCCGGTGAGAGCCTCCCGCGCATGGCCGAGGCGGCAGCGCGCAGGTCATCGAGCCGCCGGGCGGCCCCCGCCTTGCGGAAATACTCGAGGGCCGAGTCTCTCACCCGCCCCGGCGACCTCAGCGCCTCCGCCGCGAGCAGCCAGGCGGGTTCCGGAGCGCATATGCGCGCGAGGTCCATATCGGCCCTGTCTATCTCCAGCCCGAAGAGGGCCTGCGCCCTGAGCATGACGAAAGACGGCCTCGCCTCCGCGCCGTCGGCGCCGTGCGGGCTGTAGCTCATATATATGCTCTCCGACGGCAGGGACAAGCAGTTGTATATCAGGTTGAACTCACGCGCAAGCTCCATGTCGGCCGTCGTGCCGAGGTCGAGCCCCAGCTCGTGCAGCACACGGCGCTCGTCCGCGGAGAACACCCCGCCCGGCTCCGAAACCTGCGGTATGCGCTGGTCGGAGGCTCCAATAATAATAAGGTGTTTTATGTTGCGGCGGCGCATCCTGTCCATCTCGCCGGCGGATACGCTGTCGAGCGAGACCGGTATCGTGCCGACGTCGCTCTGCGAGAGCATGAGCCGGTACAGCCGGCCGAACTCCTCGAGCGTCATCTCCGCGCCGCCGAGCGCGGCGGCGGCCTGCTCCAGCGAGTCGACCGCCATGTCCCAGAGCTGGGAGTATTCCGCCGCGGAGGCGGCATCTCCCCGCTCCGTCAGCGCGGCGGCGCGGCGCTCGAGGCTCTCCGGCAGTCTTATGCCCTCGAAAAACCCGGCGAGGGCCGCGGCCTGTCCGGCCGCCGTCGTCTCCGTGCGCGAGCGCTCGTACAGCTCCGCGAACGGGGCTATCGCCCGCGCGCGCAGCGCGTTTATCTCGTCGAGGCGCGCCCTCGCGTCCTCGTCGAAGCGGGCGCTGTACCCGTCCGGGTGCATCGTCCACTCGCGCAGCCACATCGTCCCGCGCACCGACCAGGTTATGCAGTAGTTCTCGAGCTTGTCGGTCTCATCCGTGCTGAGCCCGGCGAGTCCCGTCTTGAAGCAGGCGAACATGTCCTCATACTCAAACCCGCCGCACACCGCCTCGAGGGCCGAGCTTATCATCAGCGGCAGCGGCTTCTGCATGACGTCGCTGCGCGCGGCTATGTAGAGCGGCACGCCGAACTCGGCGAAAGCCTGGGTGAGCGCGGCGCGGCAGCTCTCGAACCCGCGCACGGCGACGGCGATGTCGCGCCAGCGCGCGCCCGACATGGCGAGTGAGCGCGCTCTCGCCGCCGCGGCGGCGCACTCGCTCTCGATATCCGGACAGACTTTCAGCACCACGCGCCCGTCCGCCTCGAACTTCTCACCGGTATAATCGAAAAGCCAGCGCGAGAGCACGGCGGCCGGCGAGGACGGTTCCCTCTCCGCATGCACCGTCCCAAGCTGCTCTCCGCGCTCGGAGGCGAGCCTGCCGAACCAGGCGGCAGTACGGCGCGGGCTGTCGAACACCTCGCTGCCGCCGGACGGCGAGTCCAGCGTGAGGCACAGCGTCAGCGAGCGGCAGCGGCGCGCGAGCGAGCGGATGACCTCGCGCTCGGCCGCGGTGAAATCGGTGAAGCCGTCGATGAAATAGTCGCCGAGCTCAAGCTGCGGCGCCCCGTCTATCGAGCGGGCGAGCGCCGTGAGCCTGTCGGCGGGGTCGAGCTCGCCGCGCTGCGCCATGGCGTCGTATGCGCCGAGTATCACGGCGAGGTCGCCGAGCTTGTCATAAAGCGGCTCCGAGCCGCGCTGCGCCTCCTCATCGAGGCGCTCGGGCGTGACGTTCGCGAGCTTCAGCTCGGTCACGGCGGCGAGCAGGGCGCGCTGCATGTCGTCCGACCGGCGCGCGGCGGCGAACACTTTCAGCCGCGCTCCCACGGCGTCGAGTGCGCGGGCAAGCACGAGCGCCCTGGCGCTCGCGCTCATGAACCGGCGCGACGAGCCGAGCATGTCGCATATGCGGCGCGACAGCCGCGTGAAGCTCAGTACCTCGGCGTGCAGGCTCATCGAGTCGCCGCAGGCGGCGCATAGCTCGCGCTCGGCCTCGTGGCTGTACTGCTCCGGGACTATCAGCTTTATGTCCCGCGCGCCGGAGAGCGCGAGGGAGTTTATCTCGCGCATGACCATCCCTGTCTTGCCGCTCTTGGCCATGCCGTATATCAGTCTCAGCATAAACATCCTCCGGTAAATGGTTATATCCATGATACCACAATGCGTTGACCATATCAACGCGCCGTGTTATACTTGCTCCATCCCCAAAGAAACGGAGTGATACAATGAAAGAACCTCAGATAGATAAAAGCGCGCTCATCGCGCCCGGAGCCGTCGTCATCGGCGACGTGAAGCTCGCCGAGAACGTGAACGTGTGGTACAACGCCGTCATCCGCGGCGATGTTGAGTCGATTGAGATAGGCGAGGGCACGAACGTGCAGGACAACTGCGTGCTGCATGTGAGCTGCGGAATACCGCTGAAGATCGGCCGCCGCGTGACCATCGGCCACAACGCGATAGTGCACGGCTGCACCGTCGGCGACGGGACGCTCATAGGCATGGGCTCCATCATCATGGACGGGGCCGTCGTCGGCAGCGGGTGCATAGTCGCGGCCGGAGCCATAGTCACGGAGGGCATGGTCGTGCCGGACGGCAGCCTCGTCATGGGCATACCGGCACGCGTCAGGCGCGAGACCACCGAGGAGGAGCGCGAGTTCCACCTGGGCGTCGCCGGGCGCTATATAGACGAGGCGCGCGAGGCGTTTCCGAACAAGTGAGCATAAAAAAGCAGCCGGAGGATCAGGTCCTCCGGCTGTTTTCTTATATCAGTCTCCCATGTCTAGGGCCGTGCGGAACACGCAGGTGCCGTCCATGTCGACGACGGCGGAGCTCGCCGCGCCGACGGCGTTCACATAGCCGCCCGCTATGGTCATGCCCGTGCCGCCGTGTATCTCCCTGCCGTCCATGGAGGTGACCGCGACCGAGCCGTTTGCCTTGTAGTTAAGGAAATACAGCTCGCCGGTCACGGCGTCTCTGCTTACTGTGGCGTAGTTTCCCTCCTGAGACAGGAGCTCGCTGCCCTCGAAGTCGAATAAATAGACTTTTCCGTCCTGAGAGGCAACTATCACGTCGTCCCAAACAGAACCCACGCTGCCGGGCGGTATGTACGGGAGCGGCGTGAGGGACGCGCCGTCATAGGAGTAGTACTCCCCCTCATCCCCGCAGAGCAGCGCCGCTCCGGAACCGGGCGGGCACCAGAAATAGTTCCCCGACGGCAGCGCGCCGCCGTCGCTCCCGGCGTATACGGGAGGATAGGTGTTGTAATCGGCGGACATGAAGCCGTTCTCGAGCTTTATATACGACCGTGTGAGCTCCGCGGTGACGCCCGGCCAGAGCTGCTGTCCGGAGCCGTCGATGAGCACCCCGCGCCCGTCGGTGGTGAGTGCGGAGTACATGCCCGTCTGGTAATACACCTCGGCGTAAACCGGCTCGCAGACCCAGCCGCCGTCTGTGTCTATGACGCCCCACAGCCCGGTGGCGATGTCCTTGACAAAAGCCGTGCCGCCGTCGAACTGAAAGGCGCTCAGGAATTCGCCGTTGTCGTATCCCGCGTCGAGTATGCCGCCGTCGAGCCCCATGAAGGCAACATTGCCGTCCTTGAGCTGCGCCAGGCTTCGGCCGCCGCTCATGTTCATCGCAAGGCTCTGGAGCATGTTGGCATCCCCGTCGAGACGGCCGTCGGGCTGCATCTCTGAGAGGCGGAAGACGACATCGCCCTCGAGATCCATGATGCAGCCTTTCGCGAGCCCCTCCGGGTCCGGAGCGCCGCTGTCGTCCCAGCTGAGATTGAGCAGGCAGAGATAACCGTCGCCGGTCATGCTCACGCTCTCATAGTCGAATCCGGTGCACCAGCTCCCGTCGAGCGCGCATACGGCTTTGACGGAGCCTTCGTCCCCTCTCTTTTCGAGAACGTAGACGCTGCCGCGCTCGCCCTCTATGGTCCAGGCCGAGTCGAGCACCGGGTCGAGCACGACGCAGCCGCCGCTGGTCACCATCCCATATTTATAGTACTGGGCCACATACTGGCTCGCCCATCCGTCGCTCGTATACACGGCCTCACCGGCGTAGGGGATGAGCAGGCCGTAATCGTCGGACGGCTCTATCTCCGTGAGCGGCCCGGGCGACAGGCGCGTGCCTATCTCAGCGGGCGGCTCATAGCCGTGCAGCTTAGACCAGTCGGCGTATACGCCGCTCGGCTCGGAAAACTGCGGCGCTGCCGTCTGTGCCGGCTCCGGCGTCGGAGTCGGAGCAGCAGGGGCGCAGCCTGCGAGCACGGCCAGCGCCGATGCCAGAAGCAAAAGCTTTTTCTTCATGCCGTCACCCCGCAGCGGGCACATAGCCCATCTCTGCGATGAGATACTGCCCCTCCTCGCTCTGGAGCCAGTCCCAGAATATGCGCGCGGGGCTGCCGGCGGGTTCGCTGTGCGCGACGACGGCATATCCCGGCACAAGGAAGGGATACTCCCCGGCCGCGATGCTCTCGTCCGACGGGGCGACGCCGTCGACGGAGATGATCTTCAGCCCCTCTGCCATACGCATGTCGTTTGCGTAGTAGTAGACGCTGTAGCCTATCGCACCGGCCGACCCGTCGAAATTGCGCACGGACTCCATCAGGCCGCCCATGCTGTCGATGACATAGTCCTCGGGCGGCTCCATCATCGGCGTGCCGTCCATGACGACGCGCAGCATTGCCGCCTGAGAACCGGCCTCGGCGTTGCGCTGGAACGGCACTATCTCCACATCGTCGCCGCCGACCTCGGACCAGTTCGTTATCTCGCCTGAGTATATCCCGCGCACCTGTCCGGCCGTGAGGCTGTCCACGGGATTGTCCTCGCTCACGACGAAGATGAGCGCATCGTTCAGTATCTTTGCCATGTCGTATTCAAACCCCATGTCGCTCAGCTCAGTAAACACGTTTTCCGCCGGTTCGGCCACGACGAGCGCATCGCAGTTCCCGTTCGCCAGGTTGCGGAACGACTGGCTCGTTCGGTTGAAACTGATGAGGTCGGACGCATCGTCCTCGCCGAGCAGGACGGCGGCCGCGGCCTCCGCCAGCGGGACCATGGAGGTCGACCCGTCGAGCACCGGGAAATTCTCCCGCGTGAAATAAAACTCCGCCTCCGGAGTCGTCTCCGGCGTGGGCTCCGGTGTCGGAACCGGCGCCGCAGGGGCGCAGCCCGCGAGCACGGCGAGAGCCAGCAGCACAACGCATGCCCTCTTCATCTCATCCTCCCCTTTTCACAATGTATGTGCTTTTATGACGAATACCATTCTTGCTTTGTTCCCCCTGTCAAGAGCCGGCAGGCAAAATTATGAACATTTTTTCAAAAGTACTTACCCGCCCCTTGACAATGTGATGTTTTGGTGCTAGATTGTATTTAGCACTCAGAGAGGATGAGTGCTAGCAAAGATTTTTGGCGACTGCCAGAAACGGTGAACACTATGGAGATAAGCGAAAGGAAAAAGAAAATACTCGCCGCCATAGTCGACGAATACATCTCGACAGCCGAGCCGGTCGGCTCCAAGACCATCGCGCAGAACGCCGGTCTCGGTTTTTCGAGCGCCACGATACGCAACGAAATGGCCGAGCTCACCGCCATGGGTTATCTTGAGCAGCCTCACACCTCGGCCGGGCGCGTGCCCTCCGCCGCGGGATACAGGCTGTATGTCAACGAGCTCATGAAAAAGCACCGGCTCTCCATCGAGGAGACCGAGGAGATAAACCGCAGCATGAGCCAGAAGATGCTCGAGCTCGACCGCGTCCTCTCCGACGTCGGCAAGCTCACGAGCAGCCTCACGAACTATCCTGCGCTCGCCCTCGCCGCCCCGTCCGAGCCCGTGACGGTGAAGCGCTTCGACATCATATATGTCGACACCAACACATTCATCATAGTCGCCATGCTCAGCAACAATGCCGTGAAAAACAAGCTGGTAAATCTCCCGTTCTCAGTCGAGCGCGAGATGACACAAAAGCTCGCCACGGTGTTCAACGCCAACTTCACCGGGATAACTGAAGACAAGGTGACCGAGCAGCTCATCCGCACGACCGAGCGCGCCGTCAGCGACACCTATGGGCTCGTCGCCGTGATCGTCGGTTTTGTGCTGGAAGTGCTCAGCGAGACCAGGAGCGCGTCCGCCTTCGTCTCCGGGACGACCAATCTCCTCCGTCAGCCGGAGTTCCGCGATCCCGACAAGGCGCACGACCTCATGAATTATCTGTCCGACAGCAGCCATCTGCTCGATCTGCCGGCGCTCGGCGCACAGGCAGAGGGCAGGGGCAACGTCAAAGTCATCATCGGTCCGGAAAACGTGGCCGAAGAGCTCAAGGATTCAAGCGTCGTCATGGCGTCGTACAACGCCGGTGACGGCACCCGGGGCTTCATCGGCGTCGTCGGCCCGACGAGGATGGACTACTCCGATGTTGCCGCAAAGCTGAGCTACATAGCCGCGGGGCTGAGCAAAATGTTCGCCTCGGGGCACGAGCTCCCGCCGGAGCTCCAGAACAAGCTGATCAAAGGAGATGACATACATGAGTAAGAAAAAGGAAAAGGGCCAGAACGAGGCCGCATCCGAGCCCGCAAACGGCCAGGCTGAAGCTCCTCAGGCCGAAGCTCCTGAGATCGAGACCTCCGAGACCGACGGCCAGGCCGCGGCCCAGCCGGAGGCCGACCCGCTTGAGGAGCAGCTCAAGGCCGAAAAAGATAAATACCTCCGGCTCGCAGCCGAGTATGACAACTTCAGAAAACGCAGCGCAAAGGAGCGCGAAGCGATATTTGCCGACGTCCGCGCCGACACCGTGGTGAAGTTCCTGCCGGTCTATGACAACCTGAGCCGCGCGCTCAAGCAGGAGACCGCCGACGAGGCCTACCGCAAGGGCGTTGAGATGACTATGAACCAGCTGCGCGACATCCTCGCAAAGCTCGGAGTGACGGAGATAGAGGCCGTCGGACAGAAGTTCGACCCCGCCCTGCACAACGCCGTCATGCACCTGGAGGACGACCAATACGGCGAGGGCGAGATAGTCCTGGAATTTGAAAAGGGCTTCAAGCTCGGCGACAAGGTCATCCGCTTCAGCATGGTCCAGGTCGCAAACTGAATCCGTATAAACCAACTTTATCATATAAGCTACTGAAAATACTTTCGGGAGGAATTTAAAATGAGTAAAACTATTGGTATAGATCTTGGTACTACTAACTCCTGCGTGGCCGTCATGGAGGGCGGCGAGCCCGTCGTCATCCCCAACGCCGAGGGCAACCGCACCACCCCGTCCGTCGTGGCCTTCTCCAAGACCGGCGAGCGCATGGTCGGCCAGGTCGCAAAGCGCCAGGCCGTCACCAACCCCGACCGCACCATCTCCTCCATCAAGCGCGAGATGGGCACCAACTACAAAGTCAACATCGACGGCAAAGGCTACACTCCCCAGGAGATCAGCGCCATGATCCTGCAGAAGCTGAAGGCTGACGCTGAGGCCTATCTCGGCGCCCCCGTCACCGAAGCCGTCATCACCGTCCCCGCCTACTTCACCGACGCCCAGCGCCAGGCCACCAAGGACGCCGGCAAGATCGCAGGCCTCGACGTCAAGCGTATAATCAACGAGCCGACGGCCGCCGCTCTGGCCTACGGCCTCGATAAAGAGAGCGACCAGAAGATCATGGTCTACGACCTCGGCGGCGGCACTTTCGACGTCTCCGTCCTCGAGATCGGCGACGGCGTCATTGAAGTCCTCGCCACCGCCGGCAACAACCGCCTCGGCGGCGACGATTTCGACGAGTGCGTCACAAGATACCTCGTCAGCGAGTTCAAGCGCGACACCGGCATAGACCTCGCCACCGACAAGGTCGCCATGCAGCGTCTGCGCGAGGCCGCCGAGAAAGCCAAGATCGAGCTGAGCGGCGTCACCAGCACCAACGTCAACCTGCCTTATATCACCGCCGACGCCACCGGTCCGAAACACCTCGACATCACCATCACCAGAGCCAAGTTCAATGAGCTGACACAGCACCTCGTCGAGGCCACCACCGGCCCCGTGAAACAGGCCCTGTCCGACGCCGGCCTCTCCGCCAGCGATCTCACCAAGGTCCTGCTCGTCGGCGGCTCCACCCGTATCCCCGCCGTCCAGGACGAGGTCAAAAAGCTCACCGGCAAAGACCCGTTCAAGGGCATCAACCCCGACGAGTGCGTCGCCATCGGCGCCGCCATCCAGGGCGGCGTGCTCCGCGGCGATGTTGAGGGCATCCTCCTGCTCGACGTCACCCCGCTGTCCCTCGGTATCGAGACCCTCGGCGGCGTGTGCACCAAGCTCATCGACCGCAACACCACCATCCCGACCAAGAAGAGCCAGGTATTCTCCACCGCGGCAGACAACCAGACCAGCGTTGAGATAAACGTCCTGCAGGGCGAGCGCGAGATGGCGCGCGACAACAAGAGCCTCGGACGCTTCCACCTCGACGGCATCGCCCCGGCCCGCCGCGGCATCCCTCAGATAGAGGTCACCTTTGATATAGACGCAAACGGCATCGTCAATGTCTCCGCCAAGGACCTCGGCACCGGCAAGGAGCAGCACATCACCATCACTTCTTCCTCCAACATGTCCAAGGAGGACATCGACAAGGCCGTCCGCGAGGCCGAGCAGTACGCCGCCGAGGACGCCAAGCGCAAGGAGGACGTCGACGTGCGCAACTCCGGCGATCAGATGGTCTATCAGACCGAGAAGACCCTCTCCGAGATGGGCGACAAGCTCTCCCCCGCCGACAAGTCCACCATCGAGGACGCCCTTGCAAAGCTGAAGACGGCTCTCAGCGGCTCCGACACCGCCGCGATAAAGAGCGCCACCGAGAACCTCACCAACGAGTTCTACAAGGTCAGCGAGAAGCTCTACAATCAGAACGGCGCCCAGCAGGGCGGCGCATCCGCCGGCCAGGCCGGGCCTCAGCAGGGCGGCTCGCAGGACGGCCAGTACTACGACGCCGACTACACCGTTGTCGACGACGACAAGGACAACAACAAATAAACGGCTCCGGCCGTTTGAGGCGCGCAGGCGGGTCTGCACCCGCCTGCGCAATGCTGCGTTTAAGCGGCGGAAAACATATCCTTGCGAAAGGACCTGAAACATATGGCAGACAAACGCGATTACTACGAGGTGCTCGGGCTGAAAAAGGGCGCCTCGGAGGATGAGATAAAAAAAGCATACCGCCGCCTTGCCAAGACCTGCCACCCCGATCTGCACCCGAACGACAAGGACTGCGAGGCCAGGTTCAAAGAGCTCAACGAAGCATACGAAGTCCTGTCCGACTCTGAAAAGCGCGCCAAGTATGACCAGTTCGGCCATGCAGCGTTCGACCCGTCGTTCGGCGCCGGTGCAGGCGCAGGCGGCGGCTTCGGCGGTTTTGGCGGCTTCGGCGACATATTCGGCGATATATTCGGCGGCGGCTTCGGCGACATATTTGGCGGCGGGCAGTCGAGCCGCAGCGGCCCGCGCCGCGGCGACAATATCCGCGTGTCCGTGAACATCACCTTTGAGGAGGCGGCTTTCGGCTGCTCCAAGGAGGTCAGCATCCCGCGCACAGAGACCTGCGAGTCCTGCGGCGGCAGCGGAGCCAAGCCCGGCAGCAGCGTTGAGACCTGTCCCCAGTGCGGCGGCAGCGGCACAGTCAGGCAGCAGCAGCGCACACCGCTCGGCATGTTCTCCACCTCCGGCCCGTGCCCGAGGTGCGGCGGGCGCGGCAAGATAATCAAGGAGCCGTGCGACGCCTGCCGCGGCAGCGGCACAGTGCGCCGTCAGCGCAAGATCTCCGTCAACATCCCCGCCGGCATAGACGACGGCCAGACCATATCCCTGCGCGGCCAGGGCAATGCCGGTACCAACGGAGGCCCGGGCGGCGACCTGCTCATCACCGTCTCCGTCGCGCCGCACCGCTACTTCGAGCGCGACGGCAGCTCCGTGCTGTATGCGATGCCGATAAGCTTTGCAAAGGCCGCGCTCGGCGGAGAAGTCGAGGTGCCGACCCTCGACGGCAACGTGAAATACACCATCCCCGAGGGCACCGAGACCGGCACCACCTTCCGTCTGCGCGGCAAGGGCATACCCTATCTGCGCGGCGGCGGACGCGGCGACCAGTATGTCACTGTGACGGTGCAGACGCCGAAAAACCTCACCCGCGAGCAGAAAGAGCTCCTGCGCAAATTCGACGAATCACTTGCTGGCTCCGCTTCCGGCTCCGGCGAGGAGAAACGCGGCGGCTTTTTCGATAAAAAAAGGCGGAAAAAATGACATAAATGCGGCTGATGCATTTTCATCAGCCGTTTTTTCTTACCGGAGGGATGCAAATGCGCACGCTGAGAATGGAAATAGGCCCTGATCTCGACGGAAAACAGGTGAAATGGGTGCTAAAAAACAGGCTGCACCTCGCGCGCGGCCTCATCTCAAGGATAAAGCTGCGCGAGCGCGGCATCTGCATAAACGGCGTCCGCGCGCGCACGACGGACCTCCTGCACGCGGGCGACGTGCTCACCGCCGAGGTTGGAGATCCCGGCGGCGACGCGCCGGGCGCATGGGAAGGACCGGAGCCCGACGTGCTCTTTGAGGACGACGACCTGCTCATCATCAACAAACCGGCCGGCATGGCCTCCCACGGGAGCGCCGGCGGCAGCGCCACAGTGACTGAGATGCTGGCCGCATACCTTGGTCAGAGCCCCCACCTGATAACGAGGCTCGACCGAGGCACGTCGGGCATCATGGTCGCGGCGAAAAACGCCTATATGACCGAGCGGCTGCGCCGCATGCTGCACGGCGACTCATTCGCGCGCCGCTATGTCGCGCTCTGCGCGGGAGTTCCCGACCCTCCGTGCGGCGAGATCGACCTGCCCATCGCGCGCGTGCCGGGTTCATACATGCGCTATGTCTCGCATGACGGTGTGAAAGCCGTTACGCAATACAAGACTCTCGCGAGTTCCGGCTCAGCTTCGCTCGTGCGGCTGCGCCTGCTCACCGGGCGGACGCACCAGATAAGGGTGCATCTCGCCCACATGGGCTGCGCGCTCGTCGGCGACGCGATGTACGGCAGCGCCTCGCCGCTCATATCGCGCCCGGCGCTGCACTCAGCCGAACTCACGCTCATACATCCGCTGACTCAGGCGCGCATCGAGATGAGCTGCCGGATGCCGGACGACATGTCTGCCGCGGCAGAAGCTTCCGGAATAGATTTACATAATCAAATAATTTATTGATTATGTAAATCTAATATGCGACTTTGTGCAAACTCACGGACTGAATCGATAGACAATCGACAACACTTGTAGTATAATGTATCGTCATTAAACAACACTGGAGACGCCCATGGATAAGCTCATTGTCGTGCTGCCGGTATCGGTGCTTTTCTTAATACTGCTGTGGTATGTCGGGATCTACCGCCAGGTCCGCCCCGAGGGCATGCCGTGGCCTGAACCGGCCGCGCCGGACTACCCCCGTCTTGCGACCGTGTCGCCGAGGTATAGCCTCACGAGGCGGGATGCGGCGCTGATGCTCATAATAAGCCTCGTCTATGCGTTTTTCGCGTTTTTCATGCTGGGCGACACCGAGGCGCCGCAGAGCTGCCGCGCTTTTGAGAGCGGCGACACCGCCGAGTTCGACTTTGGCGAAGTGCGCGAGGTGGGGAGCGTCATGTACTTTTCCTCACTGCACACCGGGAGCTACACGCTCGAGTACTCCGCCGACGGCGAGACCTGGGAGAGCTCCGACGCGATGACGCAGAACTACAACCAGCTGTTCAAATGGCTGACTGTCGAGGTGCCGGCCGGAGACGGCTCGGACGAGACCATACCTCTCACGTTCAGCGCCAGATATGTGCGCCTCACGGCCAACGACAGGCTCGACCTCGCGGAGATAGCCTTCAAGACCCCGTCGGGCGAGCTCATCGAGCCCGCATACTCCGGCGCGGACGCCGCGCTCTTCGACGAGCAGCAGCTCGTGCCTGAGCGCATGACATACATGAACAGCACGTATTTCGATGAGATATACCACGCCCGCACGGCTCTGGAGCACATTGAAAACGTCGAGCCTTACGAGGTGAGCCATCCGCCGCTCGGCAAGCTCATCATATCCCTCGGCATAAGGCTGTTCGGCATGACGCCGTTCGGCTGGCGCTTTATGGGCACGCTGTTCGGAGTGCTCATGCTGCCGCTGCTGTATATCCTGCTGAAGCTCATGTTCGGCTCGACTCCGGCGGCCGCCGCGGCGACTTTTGTGTTCGCCTTTGATTTCATGCACTTCGTGCAGACCCGCATCGCCACCATCGACACCTACGCGGTGTTCTTCATACTCGCGTCGTTCCTGTTCATGTTCATCTTCGTGCGGCAGGACCCCGACGAGACGCGGCTGTGGCGCCGGCTCGTTCCGCTCGGGCTGAGCGGCGTGCTCTGGGGCGTCGGCTGCGCGTCGAAGTGGACGGTGATCTATGCCGGGGCCGGGCTTGCCGTCATCTGGCTGGCATACTGGATATGCAGGGGCGTGTACCTCAAAAAGTGCGGACGGCTCCGCGAGATGACGCGGGGGCTCATCGGCAATATTTTCTTCTGCCTCATCTTTTTCGTCGCAGTCCCGCTCGTGATCTACTATGTGAGCTATTACCCCTACGGCAGGGCCGCGGGGCTCGACGGCATGGGCATGTTCTTCACGCGCGAGTATTTCGACATCGTGTGGGAGAACCAGGTGTTCATGTTCACCTATCACAGCGGCCTCGAGGCCACGCATCCTTACGCCTCGCGCTGGTGGATGTGGATCATCGACGCCCGCCCCATACTCTACTATCTCGACTATATCAGCGACACGACCAAATCCGCTTTCGGCGCTTTCAACGGTCCCATGCTCTGCTGGGGCGGCTTCGTCGCCATGCTGTATATGTTCTGGCGCACGGTCAGGCGGCGCGACTTCCGCGCCGGCATGATCTCCGCCGGTTATCTCGCCTCGCTGCTGCCGTGGGTCTTTATTTCCAGGCTCACCTTTGCATATCACTATTTCCCGTGCATGCTGTTCCTCGCCGTCGCGCTCGGCTATGTATTCGCGCAGGTGTGCGAATACGTCAAGAACTGGCGCCCGTGGATATACAGCTTCTGCGCGGGCAGCGCGGTGCTCTTTGTAATGTTCTATCCCGTGCTCACGGGCATACCGTTTTCCATACGCTACACCAGCGCCCTGCTGCGCTGGTTCCCAGGCGCATGGCCCTTCTGAGCGCGGAATCCAATATAAAAGGCTGGGTGTTTATTATGCTCACAGATTTTCACATCCACAGCACATGCTCCTCAGACGCGCACGACAAGATGGCCGACATGGCTCTCGCCTCGTATGACCGCGGCGTGAGGCTCATGTGCTTCACAGACCATGTCGATCTCGACAACTACAGCACCGGCAGGGCCGACGAGCACTGTTTCGACGTCTGGCCGGAGATACTCCGCCAGCACGCAGAGACCTGCGCCGCCGTACCCGCGGACATGGAGGTGCGCTGCGGCATCGAGCTCGGCCAGGGCAACCACGACCTCGCAAGAGCCGAGCAGATCGCCTCGACCGACGGGCTCGATTTCGTCATCGGCTCGCTGCACAACCTGCGCGACACGCCGGATTTCTCCGTGCTGCGCTACATCTCAATGAGCGACTGCCGCCAGTATCTCGCGCTCTATGTCTCCGAGCTGCTCGAGCTGTCGCACCTCGATTTCTACGACGTGATGGCCCACATCGGCTACACGCGCCGCTATATGCTGCGCGACGGGTTCGACCTGCCGCTCACCATGCAGAACTACGGCGACGAGCTCGACACCATATTCCGCCATCTCATCCAAAACGGCCGCGGCATAGAGATGAACTGCTCCGGCCTGCGCAACCCCGGCATACACGACACCATACCCTCGTTCTCCGTGATAAAGCGCTACCGCGAGCTCGGCGGCGAGATCATCACCATAGGCAGCGACGCGCACTGCACCGCCGACGCCAGCGTCGGCTGCGAGCGCGGGTATGAGCTCCTGCGCGAGGCGGGATTTGAGTACGTCACCGTGTTCAAACAGCGCAAACCGGAATTTATAAAAATATAACAGGAGGTAACACACATGATAGCCATCGGTTCCGACCACGGCGGCATCCATCTCAAGGCAGAGGTCATGAAGTATCTGGACGAAAAAGGGCTCGAATATAAAGATTACGGCACCTACACCGAGGACAGCTGCGACTATCCCATCTACGGCGAGAAAGTCGCGAGGGCCGTCGTGTCCGGCGAGTGCGAGAGGGGCATAATCATCTGCGGCACTGGCATAGGCATCTCAATCGCCGCGAACAAGATAAAGGGCGTGCGCGCCGCCCTGTGCGGAGACTGCTTCTCCGCCGAGATGTGCCGCCGCCACAACGACGCAAACATCCTCGCCATGGGCGAGCGCGTGCTCGGCCCGGGCCTTGCGCTCAAGATAGTCGAGACATTCCTGAACACGCCGTTCGACGGCGGCAGGCATGCAAGGCGTGTCGCGCTCATCTCCGAGCTTGAGAAATAACATCATATCTTCCCCGGCGCGAAAGGAGTGAGGCGCCATTTCATACAGACCCAAAGACATATACAGGGGCAAACTGCGCCTGCGGCCTTTCATAATGATACCGCTCGGCATACTGCTGTTCCTGCTGCTGGTGTTCATAGTTCTGTTCTACGGATTGCAGCGCTATATCGTATACGGGCAGGACGGCGTTTATCTCGACTTCTCCGGGCAGGGACAGGCACAGAGCGACGGCATGGGCCCCAGCTCGGTCGACTACGGAGTCGTGGCCGAGATCGTCTACGACGAGGCCGACTATTCCGAAATACAGACCACCGCCGGCGAGGATCTCTCGCCCGTCAAGGCGCTATATCTCAGCGCGGAGCAGGTGACCGCCGAGACGCTCGGCTCCATAAGCGCGCAGCTCAGTTCCATCGGCGCCAACGCCCTTGTGCTCGAGATGAAAGGCACGCAGGGAACGCTGGGCTGGTATTCGTCGGTCCCGCTCGCCTCGTCTTACGGCACGAACGGAACTTTTGACATAGCCTCGGCGATTGCCCCGCTCAAGGAGGAGGGCATCTGGCTCGTCGCGCGCATAAGCTGCTGCATCGACGAATATATGGCCATACGCAACGCACCGCTCGCGCTCGCGACGGCGGCAGGAACCGTATACAGCGACACGGCCGGCATCTGGCTGGACCCGTCTAACACAGACGTCCGGCAGTACACCGCCGGCCTCGCCGCCGAGCTGCTGAGCCTCGGCTTCGATGAAGTGCTGCTCTCAGACCTGTATGTGCCCCAGCCCACCGACGGCACGGAGCTCGTATTCTCCCAGGTCGGCTCCGTTGAGCTGACGCCCGACATAATCATGTCCGGCTATGCGCTCACCGTGCGCGATGCCGTGGAGGCGGCCGGAGGCAAGCTCTCCGTGGTGTGCGACGCCAACGCCTGGCGCAGCGGCACGACCGACTCAAACGGCCAGGACCCCGAGCTCTTCTCCAGGGTTTTCGACAGGCTCTACTGGCTGACCGACGGCAACACCGTCACCTCCGACATGCAGATCGTCGGACAGGCCATTTCGCAGGACCAGCTTGCGAGCCGCTTCGTGCCCATTATGTACAACACGAGCACGACGGAGTCGTGGGCCTACCCATACGGATAAAATCAAAACAGGCGCTGCCGGCGGCAGCGCCTGTTTTTTCCATCTCACTTCACGACGACGTTTTCATCGCCGAACATCTCACGCAGCTCCTGAACGAGCGCGGGGTGCGCCGCACAGCTTGCGGCGAACTGTCTGCGCGTCCCGTTCATATCGCGCACCATGACTAGCCTGTCCTCGCCCGGGAACATGATGAGCACTTTCTCCAGCTTGCGAAGCAGGCTCTCCCTCTCCGGCAGGACGCGCAGATAGAGCGTCGGCCTCTTTTTCGGCTCGTCCCCGGCGTCCTGAAGAGGTTCCGTGTCGCTCAGAGGCCGGAAAGAGTCGGCCATTATCTGCACCTCTGCCTCGTCGCGCAGGCTTATGCGCCCGCGGACTATGATCGGCGCGTTCTCCCTGACATAGCCGCCGCCATTGTCCAGCGCGCGCTGGAAGGCGAGCAGCTCTACGGAGCCGGTGTCGTCCTCCAGCATGATGTACGACATCAGGCTGTTGTTCTTTGTCGTGCGCGTGCGCGCGCTCGCGACGACGCCTGCGATGGTGACGGCCTGATCGTCGCGGAAGCGGCTGCCGCCCGCGTTCTCGGCGAAGTCGGAGATTATCGCGCCTATGGGCACGGCTCCGATACGGCGCACAGCCTCGCGGTACTCATCCATCGGGTGGCCGGTGAGGTAGAGGCCGGTGGTCTCTCGCTCCATGGCCATCAGCTCGCGGCGCGAGAACTCCGGCACGTCTGGCAGCTCGAGCTTTGTGCCGGCGGCGGGCTCCTCGTCGTCCATGGCAAAGAGGTTCATCTGCCCGGCGACGTTCCTGCGCCCGTCTGCGGCGATGCCGTCGAGCACGCTGTCGGCCACCTGCAGGAGCTGGCTGCGCTTTGCGCCGAGGCTGTCGAACGCACCCGCGCGGATGAGGCTCTCTATCGCGCGGCGGTTGAGGTCCCGCCCGTAGAGCCGCGAGCAGAACTCGTCGAAACTCTCGAACGGGCCGTTCGCCTCGCGCTCGGCCATCAGCTCCCGGATGAAGCCGCGGCCTATGCCCTTTATCGCCACAAGGCCGAAGCGGATGTTCCCGTCGGCAACCGTGAAGTCCGCGTCGGACTCGTTCACGTCCGGCGGCAGGACCCTGATGCCTATGTCGCGGCACTCGGCGATGTACTCGGCGACCTTGTTGGTGTTGTCGAGCACGCTCGTGAGCAGCGCGGCCATGTACTCGCGCGGATAGCGGCATTTCATATACGCCGTGCGGTAGCAGACCACGGCGTAGCACACGGCGTGCGCCTTGTTGAACGCGTAGTTCGCGAAGTCCGCGATCTCGTCGTATATGCTGCCGGCCACGTCCTCCGGCACTCCCCGCTTTACGGCGCCGTCTATACCGCGCCCGGGGTCGCCGTGTATGAAGGCGACGCGCTCTGAGTCGATGACGGCGTGCTTTTTCTTCGACATGGCGCGGCGTATCATGTCCGCCTGGCCGAGCGAGAAGCCGGCGAGGCGGCGGAATATCTCTATGACCTGCTCCTGATAGACTATGCAGCCGTATGTGACCTCGAGTATGGGGCGCAGGAGCGGATGTTTGTAGCTGATTTTCTCCGGGTGCTGCTTGCACTCGATGAAACGCGGGATACTGTCCATAGGGCCGGGGCGGTAGAGCGCTATGACGGCCGTGATATCCTCTATGCTGCGCGGCTTGAGATTTATGCACACGCTGGTTATGCCCGTGCTCTCGAGCTGGAACACGCCGCTGGTGTGCCCCTGCGACAGCATGTCGAAAACTCCCGGGTCGTCCTCCGGGACTTTCTCTATGCGGAAATCCGGTTCTCTGCGGCGCACAAGGTTCTCCGCGTCCTTGAGCACCGTGAGGTTGCGCAGTCCGAGGAAATCCATCTTCAGCAGGCCGAGCTCCTCCAGCGTCGTCATCGTGTACTGGGTGACGACAGACTCGTCGTTCTTGGCCAGGGGGACATACTGGTACACAGGTTTTTCCGTGATGACGACGCCGGCGGCGTGGGTCGAGGCATGCCTCGGCATGCCCTCGAGCTGACGCGCCGTGTCGATGAGGCGGCGGACGTTCTCATCGCCGTCGTACATCTCGCGCAGGTTTTTCGATATCTTGAGCGCCTCGTTGAGCGTCATACCCAGCGCCATGGGCACCTGTTTGGCGACGGCGTCGGTGTCCGCATAGCTCACGTTCAGCGCGCGGCCGACGTCTCGTATGGCCTGGCGCGCGGCCATTGTGCCGAAAGTGACGATCTGGGCGACATGGTCTGCGCCGTATTTGCGGGTGACGTAATCAATCACCTCGCCGCGGCGGTTGACGCAGAAGTCGACGTCTATATCCGGCATGCTCACGCGCTCGGGGTTGAGGAAGCGCTCGAAATACAGGCTGTATTTGATGGGGTCTACGTCCGTGATATCGAGGCAGTAGGCCACGACGCTGCCGGCGGCCGAGCCCCTGCCGGGGCCGACGGGTATGTCGTGGCGCTTGGCATAGCCGATGAAGTCGCCGACTATGAGGAAGTAATCGACAAAGCCCATGCGCTTTATCATGTCCAGTTCATACTCGAGCTGCTTTTCCGCGTCGTCCCTGCCGGGCCCGTAGCGCCGCGCGAGGCCCTCGCGGCAGAGGCGGGTGAGATAGCCGAAGCTGTCGCTCCCGCCCTCGGGGAGCTGGAAATGCGGCAGGTGGTAGTGCCCGAACTCGAAGTCGAACGAGCACATTTCGGCGATCTTTGCCGAGTTGTCCACCGCGTCGGGGTAGTCGGAGAACAAGGCGCGCATCTCGTCCTCGCTCTTGAGATAGAGCTCCGAGCCGCCGAAGCGCAGCCTGTCCGGGTCGTCGACGGTCTTTCCCATCTGGATGCACATGAGCACATCCTGATAGTAGGCGTCCTCACGCGTCGTGTAGTGCGCGTCGTTCGTGGCGCAGAGCGGGATGCCCGTCTCGCGGTGTATGCGCAGCATTCCGGCGGCCGCGCTCTTCTCCTCCGGCATGCCGTGGTCCTGTATCTCGAGATAGAACCCGTCCGGGCCGAACAGCTCGCTCAGTTCCATGGCCTTTGCCTTGGCGCCGGCATAATCGCCGGAATTTATCATGCGCGGTATCGCCCCGGCCACGCAGCCGGACAGGCAGATGAGCCCCTCGGCGTGCTCATGCAGGAGCGGCCAGTCTATCCTCGGGCGGACGTAAAAGCCCTCGGTGAAGCCCGCCGAGACGAGATAGCAGAGGTTGCGGTAGCCCGTCTCGTTGCGGCAGAGCAGTATCAGGTGGGTGTACTCGTTGTCTATGCCGTACTCCCGGCCGCGCCTGTCGCCGGGCGCGACGTAGACCTCGCAGCCGATAACCGGCTTTATCCCCTCACGCTGCGCGGCCTTGTAAAACGCGACAGCGCCGTACATCACGCCGTGGTCGGTGATGGCGCAGGCGCTCTGGCCGAGCTCCTTCGCCCTCTTTACCAGCGCGTCTATGCGGCACGCACCGTCGAGCAGGCTGTATTCGCTGTGAACGTGCAGATGGACGAACGCCAAAGGTCCGCGCCCCCTCTCATATCTCCCGCGGCAGGGCCGCGGCTATCTCTGTGAGCTTCCTGAGCCTGTGGCTGAGGCAGCTCTTTGTAACTGGCGGGTCGGCCAGCAGCGCGAGGTCGGCCAGGCTCGCCTCCGGGTTCGCTATGCGCAGCAGCGCCGTCTCCTGGAGCCGCGGCGGCAGCTCGCCGAGGCCGGACGCGCGGTCGATGCGCCGTATGGCCTCGAGCTGGGCCTGCGCCGCGCTCACGACCTTGTCGGCGTTGGCGCTGTCGCAGTTCACGCGGCGGTTCACCGCGTTGCGCATGTTCTTCTCGACCTTGGCCTGCATTATCTCCATCGCCGACACAGGCGCGCCTATGGTCGTGAGCAGGTCCTCGATGGCCTCGCTGTTTTTGAAGTATATGACCTGATGCCCGTTTCGGGATATGTCCTTGGGCGCAAAGCCCATCTCGAGCAGGACGGAGTAGGCCTCGCGGCTGACGGTCGCGTGGTCGGTGACGAGCTCGAGGTGATAGCGCTTGGCCGGGTCCATTATGCTCCCGCCGGCCAGGAACGCCCCGCGCACGAACGCCGCGCGGCAGCAGTCGTCCTCAAGCACGGCGAGGTTTATGTGGTGCTGGAGGGCGGAGTCCGGCGTGTAGCCATAGCTCTCGAATATCTGCCGTATAACGGCGCGGTCGGTCATCACAAAGCTGTGCTTGGAGCCCTCGCCCTGTTCCTCAATGGAGCAGCCGAAGGCCTTTTTGAACAGGCGCGGCAGGCGCTGGGCAAAGCTGTCGCTGCCGGTGATTATCCTGATCTCGCGGTGTGAGAACGTGTTGCAGTAGAGCAGCACGCCGTAGCACTCGGCTCTGGCGCAGCACTTCTTCTGGACCGGGTTCTCCCTGCACAGCTCTGTTTTGACTTTTGATGAAAACGACATATGGGTCTCCTATTTCTGTCTGTATATCCTTGTCGGCGACTGCTCGAAGAATATGCGCATTATCTCGCGCGCGAGCATGTGCGGATGGTGGCGCACCAGCCCGTCGCGCACATCGGCCACCGGCGCGGTGATGAGCTCGACTCCGAGCTTTGCTATCTCCTCCGTGTCGAGCACAGTCGGCTCCGCGCCCCAGAGACGGTATCTGGCGAGCACATCCTCAGGCAGTTCCATGCTGTTGGCCAGGCACAGGCGGAACAGCTCCCTGCCGGCGTGCTTCTGGAGGGCTTTTATGTGCTGCGAGGCCGTGTAGCCCTCGGTCTCGCCGTCCTGCGTCATGACGTTCATTATGTACAGTTTCACCGCGTCTGATCCGCACACGGCCTCAGCCACGCCGTCGACCAGCAGGTTCGGCAGTATGCTCGTATACAGGCTGCCGGGGCCGAGGATGATGAGGTCGGCCTCTTCTATGGCCCTTATGCTCGCCTCCAGCGGAGCCGGGTGCTCAGGCACAAGGCGCACCCTCGTGATATTGCGGTCGTGTACGGCCTTGTGGTGGGCGATGACCGACTCGCCGACGACCTCCGTCCCGTCGTCGAACTCGGCGACGAGGCGGATATTCTCGTTAGAGACCGGCAGCACCCTGCCGGTGATGGCGAGGACCTCGCTCATCTTCATGACGGCCTGGTCGAACGAGTCGCTCATGCCGTTGAGCGCGGCGAGGAAGAGGTTGCCGAAGCTCTGCCCTTTGAGCGAACCGCGGGTGAACCGGTAGTTAAGCAGGTCGGCCATGGTCGGCTCAGTGTTGGCGAGCGCCTGGAGGCAGTTGCGTATATCGCCGGGGGGCGGCATGTCGAGCTCGTCGCGCAAAACGCCGGAGCCGCCGCCGTCGTCTGCCACGGTGACTATCGCGGTCAGGTTTTCGGTATATTTTTTCAGCCCGCGCAGCATGGTCGAGAGCCCGGTCCCGCCTCCCAGGGCGACTATGGCCGGCTCCTGCGCGCGGCGGATGCGAATATTGTCCATATATCGTCCCCCGCCCTCAGCCCTTGTCTATGTCGCGGTTCGTGTTTATCGTGTAATAGCCCTGGTCGTTCAGGAAACGGGTGAGCGCCACGGCGATGGACACCGAACGGTGCCGGCCGCCGGTGCAGCCGACAGCGACGGTGAGGTTGTGCTTGCCCTCGTCGATGTAGTGCGGCATGAGGTAGGACAGCAGGTCGGTGAGCAGGCAGAGGAACTCGCGCGTGTCGCCGTTATTGTATACGAAATTCTGTACCTCCTCGTCGAGCCCGGTCTTATCGCGCAGGTCGGAGACGTAGTACGGGTTCGGCAGGAACCTGACGTCGAACACGAGGTCAGCCTCGAGCGGTATGCCGTATTTGAAGCCGAAGGACATGACGTTCACGTTTATGGCGCGGTTCATCCCATCGCCCACAAAGAGCTGGCATATCTCTTTCTGCAGCTGGGCGAGCGTGAGCCCGGAGGTGTTTATGACGTAGTCGGCCCTCTCGCGCACGGGGCCGAGCAGCTTCATCTCCTCGCGCACCGCGGCCTCTATGGTGCCGGTGTCGCCCGCGAGCGGATGGCGGCGGCGGGTCTCCTTATAGCGCTTCACTATGGTCTCGACGTCGGCCTCCATAAAGAGTATCTTGTACTCGCAGCCGAGGCTCCACAGGCCGTCGAGCGCCGTGAACAGCTCCTCGAAGTTGCGCCCCTCGCGTATGTCCGTCACGAGCGCCACGCGCTCAAAGCGCCCGCGGGTCGCCATGCAGAGCTCGGCAAACTTGCCGATGAGCGCGACTGGCATGTTGTCGACGCAGTAGAAGTCGAGGTCTTCCAGGACATCGGCCGCACGGCTCTTTCCCGCGCCCGACAGACCGGATATTATCAGAAATTCCATGTGAGCCTCCTTTCGCCGACTGCCGTCAGCTCTCTATTATCTTCACTTCCGGCTCGAGCCGGGTGCCCGTCTCGCGCTGCACCGTGTCCTGCACGATGCGCATGAGTTCAAGCACGTCGCCGCAGCTCGCGCCGCCGTTGTTGACTATGAATCCCGCGTGTTTCGGCGAGACCTGCGCCGCTCCGACCGACCGGCCCTTGAGGCCGCAGCCGTCGATGAGCGCGGCGGCATAGCCCTCGCGCGGGCGCTTGAATGTACTCCCCGCCGAGGCCTTGTCGAGCGGCTGGCTCGCGCGGCGCTTCTCCATGAGCGAGCGCATGAGCGCGTCTATCTCCTCGCGCACGCCGCTCCGCAGTTCCAGCTCGGCCGAGATCACGACGCCGCCTTTTGTGCTGAAGCGGCTGGTGCGGTAGCCTAGCTCAAGCTCGCCCGCCGGCATGGTGATCACCTCGCCGGCGCCGTCATCGAAAAAGCGCACACGCAGCAGTACGTCTTTCATCTCGCCGCCGTATGCTCCGGCGTTCATCACGACGGCACCGCCGAGCGTGCCCGGTATCCCGTGGGCAAACTCCAGCCCCGCAAGGCAGTTGTCGCGCGCAAAGCACGCGAGCTGCGCGAGCGTCACGGCGCATCCGGCGGATATGACGGTCCCGCTCTCGAGCCGCATCTGTGCGAGGTCGCCGCAGGGCTTGACGACCAGGCGGCGCGTGCCGGAGTCGGCGAACAGCACATTCGTCCCCCGGCCGAGGAGCAGCGGTTCCTCACCGAGCGAGCGGCAGAGCCTCAGCAGGCTCACGAGCTCATCTTCGCTGCGCGGGAGCGCCATCCCCCTCGCCGGGCCGCCTATGCGGAAAGAACAGTGCGCGCTCAGGATCTCGCCCTCGCGCAGCTCCATATCGGGGAGCTCTCTTCTTATCGTGTCAAGCAGGATATCCCGAGCCATTTACTCCTCCCTCAGTCCTCGCCGGCCCAGCCCTCGTCGACAGCGCGGTCGTGCTGCTCGACGAGCGCCTTCGCGGCGTCATATCCCATTTTCTTGAGGCGGTTGTTCACCGCGGCCGTCTCGAGGATGACGGCGAGGTTGCGTCCCGGCCGTATGGGCACGGTTATGCTCGGCACCTCGACGCCGAGTATGTTCGTCGTCTGGTTGGACAGGCCGAGCCTGTCGTATTCTTTCTGCTCGCTCCAAGTCTCCAGATTGACGACGAGCTCTATGTTCACCGAGCGCTTGACTGCCCCGACTCCGTAGAGCGTGCGCACGTCGATGAGGCCTATGCCGCGCAGCTCCATGTAATGCCTGATCATCGCCGGAGCGGTGCCGACGAGTTTATTATACCCCGTGCACTTGATCTCGACCGCGTCGTCCGCGATGAGGCGGTGTCCGCGCTTGACAAGCTCGAGCGCGGCCTCGCTCTTGCCGACCCCGCTCTCACCGGTTATCAGCACTCCCTCGCCGTGTATCTCGACCAGCACGCCGTGCATGGTGGTCCGCGGTGCGAGATGTCGGCGCAGGGTCTCTATCGCTATGGACATGAACTCGGACGTATCGCGCTCGGTTTTGAGCAGGTTCACGTCGCAGCTCCCGGCCGCATCTATGCATTCCTGATATATCTCGGCCCTGTGACAGAGCACCACGGCGGACGGCTTGCGTTCCATCAGCTTTTCAAAGCGCATGCGCCTGTCATCCGAGCGCAGTCCCTTCAGATACGAGCTCTCGACACGGCCGAGGATCTGCATGCGCTTTGGATCAAAATAGTCGTAAAATCCGGTGAGCTGCAGCCCCGGGCGGTTGACGTCGGCGGTATCGATGAGGGCCTCATCGTAATTCGAAGCGGCGTGCACCACTTCGAGCTTGAGCTCCTTCACCACATCCGAGAGCTTCACCGTGTACTTATTCATAGTACCACCTCTTTATACTAATGTCGCCTGAAAGATACACTATATCCAGTATGTACTATTTTAACACATCACGCCGTTTTGGCAATGCCCGCCGCCAAACTTTTGCCTGCGGCAGGTCAATTTTTAAGATTTTACTTGCATTTTTGCGGCCAATCTGCTATCATTAATAAGCTGTTTATTTAGTCAAGCAAGGAGGTGCAGCTATAAATGGCAAAATGTGAATTCTGCGGCAAGGATCTGGCTTTCGGCATCAAAGTCAGCCACTCGCACAGGCGCTCCAACCGCACCTGGAAGCCCAATGTCAAGCGCGTCAAGGCCATCGTTGACGGCACCCCGAGGCATGTGTATGCGTGCACCCGCTGCCTCCGCAGCGGCAAGGTCACCCGTGCGTAAATGCCACCCCGTGTCCCCGGCCGACGTAGAATAAAGCCCGCCTGAGTGGCGGGCTTTTTTCGTTAGACCGGGAACCGGCGAGCCGTAAGGTGCGAGCCTCAGCATTTTTCGCTTGAGAATGCACCGGCGGCATGTTATATTGTGTATGATAATCCAAATCTGATGTTTTTTGAGGAATGACAATGATAGAGCTTTTATCTCGCGCATTGATACGCGACAGACACAACTATACCGACGGGGCCGTGAGGCGGGCTTACGGCATGCTGTGCAGCGTGGTGGGCATAGTGCTCAACCTCATCCTCTTCGCCGGGAAATACGCAGCCGGAGCCATCAGCGGCTCCATAGCCATAATGGCCGACGCTTTCAACAACCTGTCCGACGGCGGCTCCTCGCTCATCACCCTGGTGGGCTTCAAGTTCTCCGGCATGCGTCCAGACAAGGACCATCCGTTCGGCCACGGCAGGATAGAGTATATCTCCGGCTTTGCCGTATCGGTCGCCATCATCGTCATGGGCTTCGAGCTCGGCAAGACCTCGGTGGAGAAGCTCTTTTCCCCCGAAGCCGTCGACGCATCCTGGCTCAGCATGGCGATACTCGCCGCGTCCATCTGCGTCAAGCTCTACATGTTCAGCTACAACCGGGCGATCGCCGCGAAGATAAATTCCGACGCCATGCGCGCCACGGCCGCAGACAGCCTGTCCGACGCCGTGGCCACCACAGCCGTGCTCGTGTGCACGCTCATCAGCCGACTCTGGAACGTGAACCTCGACGCATGGTGCGGCCTGCTCGTCGCCGTGTTCATCCTCAAGGCCGGCTATGAGGCCGCGCGCGACACTCTGAGCCCGCTGCTGGGCCGCGCGCCCGACCCGCAGCTCGTCGAGGAGATACGCGGCATAGTCATGTCGCACGAGCCCATCGTCGGCATACACGATCTTGTGGTACACGACTACGGGCCAGGGCGCATCATGATCTCGCTGCACTGTGAAGTGCCGGAGAACGGCGACATTCTCGAGATACACGAGGCCATAGACCACATAGAGCGCGAGCTCTCCGAGCGCATCGGCTGTGACGCCGTGATACACATGGACCCGATAGCGACCCACGACAAGGCCGTCGCCGAGATGCGGCAGAAAGTCGCGGAGCTGGCCTGCGAGGTCGACCCGAAGGCCTCAATACACGATTTCCGCATGGTAAAGGGCACGAACAACACGAACCTCATTTTCGATATGGTCATGCCGGTCGAGAACAAGATGACGGCGGACGAGGCAAAGGAGAAGATAACCGAGCTCGTCTCCGAGCGCCTGCCGAACTGCACCGCCGTCGTCACCATCGACGAGTCGTTCGTGTGATGCAGCAAAAGGAAAAGCCTGAGCTTATCGCTCAGGCTTTTTTGTTCCATCTGAGAGTTATAGTGGTGCCGGCATCCACCTCGCTCTCGAGCGAGAGGGCGATGCCCTGCGAGGCGCAGCCGTGCTTGACTATGCTGAGGCCAAGGCCGGTGCCGCCTATCTCCTTCGAGTGGCTCTTGTCCACACGGTAAAACCGCTCGAAAACGCGCTCACGGTCGGCCGCCGGGATGCCTATGCCGGTGTCAGAGACCGAGAGCTCAACTTCTCCCGGCTTGTCATGCAGGGAGATGATCACATTGCCGCCTCTGCGGTTGTACTTCACGGCATTTTCACAGACATTGAAGATTATCTCATCCACGACGCTCTGCGCGCCTGTCACTGTGGGGCTGTCGCCGGTGACACTTATGCTCACGCCGGCCTTGTCTGCCGGCTGCCTGAGCCTCTCGGCCACGCTCTCGCACATGGCGCGCAGGTCTATCTCGGAGCGCGGCAGCGGGGCCTCCTCGTCGAGCTGGGACAGATGGAGTATGTCGTCGACAAGGGTGATGAGGCGCTGCGCCTCGCTGTATATGTCGCCGGCAAACTCCGGTATATCGCCGGGCGAGGCTATGCCGTTCATCATTATCTCGGCAAATCCGGAGATCGAGGTGAGCGGTGTCTTGAGCTCGTGCGTCACGTTCGCCGAGAACTCGCGGCGCAGGGCCTCGCGCTCCTCGCGCTCGGTCACGTCGAGCACGGCGATGACAGCGCCGACCACCTGGCCGTTGTGGCGCACGCAGTTGGCATACAGCTGATAGCAGCGCTCGCCGTCGTGCATGAGCGCCTCGCTGTGGTGCCCCTCGAGCGCCTCGTCTATGACTTTGCGGAAGCTCTCGCCGCGCTCAAGCGCGAGCACGCTCTGCCCGGCCTGGGGATCGCTGGCGCCGAGCAGGCGCAGGGCGCTGGAGTTATACGACAGCAGGTTGGTCTGGCTGTCGATGAGCAGGAAGCCCTCGGACATGTTCTCCGTGATGGCAGTGAACTCCTCCTGGCGCTTTTTCAGGCGGGACATCTGCTCTTTTATCATATCGTTCTGACGGCGCAGCTTGCGGAGCAGAGGGGAGAGCTCCTCGTATGTATCGGAGTCCTCCGGATGGTCGAGGTCGAGCGATATTATTGGCTCGGTAATCCTCCGCGCGAGCCTCCTCGAGAGCGCGAGGCCGAGCACCGCCGCGAGCACGATCGTTATGAGGATAGGCGGCATGAGGGACATGATGAGCGCGAAAAGCGAACTCTGGCGGGTCGCTACGCGCAGCACATCGCCGTTGCCGAGGCGCATCGCATAGTACAGCGTGTTCTCAGAGAGCGTCTCGGAATAGCGCGCGCTGGTGCTCTCTCCGGTTTCGAGAGCCTGCATGATCTCGTCGCGGCTGGCGTGGTTTTCCATGTCAACGGGATTTGCGGAACTGTCGTAAACAACGTCGCCGTCGCGGTCTATGTAAGTGACGCGGTTCGGGGTGGTGAAATCGTCGAAGTACCCGATGCCGGAGAGCTCGATGCCTCTGGCAATATAGCCGGCCTCAGCCTCAAGCTCGGTGAATACGTTGTCGTTGAAATAGCCGTACAATATGCCGACGAAGAGGAGGAGCGCCACGATCAGGATGACCATCGCTATGGCGAAAGTGGTCCTGAATATCCTGTTTATCATACTGTCTCCTCGCTTATCTTGTATCCCACGCCGCGCACAGTCTGTATGCAGCTGCCGGCGCCGCCGAGTTTCTGCCTCAGCGTGCGGATGTGGACGTCCACGGTGCGGCTCGCACCGTCGAAACTGTAGCCCCAGATGGTGTTGAGGAGCTGGTCGCGGGTGAACACGGTGCCCTTGCGGCCGAGAAGGAGCGCGAGCAGCTCGAACTCCTTGAGAGTGAGCGACACGGGATTGCCGTCGACGGTGACGGTGTGTGACGTGAGGTTCACTTTGAGAGTGCCTAGCTCATAGATCCTGCCGGCGCTCTCAGAGTTGCCGGCACGGCGCAGCGCGGTCTTTATCCTGGCGACGAGCTCCATCATGCCGAACGGCTTTGCAATGTAGTCGTCGGCCCCGCTGTCGAGGCCGATGACTTTGTCGTATTCACTGGTCTTTGCCGTGAGCATGATTATCTGCAGCCTGGAAGTCTCCGGAGTCGAGCGCAGGCGGCGGAGTATGGTCACGCCGTCTTCCTCCGGCAGCATGATGTCGAGCAGCACAAGATCCGGCGCCCGCTCGGCCATTGCCGCCCAGAACTCGGACGGGCGCGCAAAGCCCTCGCACTCGATCCCCTGGCTCGAAAGAGTGTAGAGCACGAGCTTTCTTATGCTGTTGTCGTCCTCTACAAAATAGATCATATACCGGACACCTCGGAGGTCTCGTTATTGCTCCTCACGCCCGTGATGGAGTACTCGACCCACTCGGCAACATTGACCGCGTGGTCGCCGATGCGCTCGAAGTACTTGGCGACCATGAGCAGGTCGAGCGCGGCCTCGGCGTCGAAGTTGCCGCCGCGGATGAGGTCGACCAGGCCGTTTTTCACCTTGTCGAACAGGCCGTCGACCACGTCGTCGTATTTCATGACGCCGCGTGCCATGTCGAGGTCGTTTTTGACGAATGAATCGACGCTGTCGGTGACCATTTTGACGGTGGCGCGGGCCATATCGCCTATGTGCAGGGCCTCGGGCACGTCGATGCCGGATATGTAGCCGGTTATCTCGGCTATGTTCGCGGCCTGGTCGCCGATGCGCTCCATGTCGGAGATCATTTTCAGCGCGGAGGAGACGACGCGCAGGTCGCGGGCCACGGGGTGCTCGAGCAGGAGGAGCTTCATGCAGAGGCCCTCGATGTCGCGCTCCTTGCGGTCTATCTCAGCGTCGACGGCGATGGCGCGGTCGGCCGCGTCGCCGCCGTGGGTGAGAGCGCGGCTCGCGAGGGAGATGACTTCCTCGCAGAGGGCGCCCATGCGGATCATCTCAGTATTGAGGATGGAGAGCTGTTCGTCAAATCTGCTTCTCATATATCAACCAAACCTTCCTGTGATGTAATCTTCAGTCCGCTTGTCGGTGGGCTGGGAGTAGAGGGTCTGCGTGTCGCTGAACTCGATGAGTTCGCCGAGGAGGAAAAACGCGGTCTTGTCGGAGATGCGCGCCGCCTGCTGCATGTTATGTGTGACCATGACAACAGTATACTTGCTCTTGAGGTCGAGCGCAAGGTCTTCTATCTTGGAAGTTGAGATCGGGTCCAGCGCGCTGGTCGACTCGTCCATGAGCAGTATATCGGGCTCGACCGCGAGGGCGCGGGCGATGCACAGGCGCTGCTGCTGGCCGCCGGAGAGTCCGAGGGCGGACTTTTTGAGGCGGTCTTTGACCTCGTCCCATATCGCCGCATCGCGCAGCGACTTCTCGACTATCTCGTCGAGCTTGGCTCTTGAGCGTATGCCGTGGGTACGCGGGCCGTAGGCGATGTTGTCGTAGATGGACATCGGGAATGGGTTGGCCTTCTGGAACACCATACCGACCTGTTTGCGCAGGCGGGTGACGTCGACGTCCTTGCCGTAGATGTTCTCGCCGTTGTAGAGCACCTCGCCGTCGATGCGCACGCCCTCGACGAGGTCGTTCATGCGGTTGAGGGTCTTGAGGAAGGTGCTCTTGCCGCAGCCCGAGGGGCCGATGAGAGCGGTTATGCGGTTCGCGGGGACCTCTATGCATATGTCCTTGAGGGCGTGGTTCTCGCCGTAGTAGAGATTGAGGTGCTTTGATTCGATTATGGTCCGCTCGCTGACTGCGGCGGAGCCGTATTTTATTTCGCTCATATTATCTGTAACTCCCTGTCTCAGTTTTTCTTGAGTTTCTGGCCGGCAAGCTTGGCTGCCAGGTTGATGACGAACGCCACGACGAGCAGCACGACGGCGACGGCAAATGCCTCGCCGAAATCGGCGCGCTCCTTGGCGTAGACGTAGAGGGCGACGGTGAGCGTCGCGCCGGAGCTCTGGAAGATGTCGGAAAAGCTGTTGTAGTTCTGCAGGGACATGCTCATGCCGGCGGTGAACATGAGGATGGCGCTCTCACCGACTATACGCCCTATGGCGAGTATGCAGCCGGTGACTATGCCGTCTATGCTGGAGGGGAGGACGACGGTGCGTATCATGTGCCACTTGCCGCTTCCCAGGGCGAGGGAGCCCTCGCGGTAGCTCTGGGGCACAGTCTTGAGCGACTCCTGCGTGGTGCGGATGATAGTCGGCAGAGTCATCATGACGAGGGAGAACGCGCCGGCGATGAGGGTATAGCCGAGGCTGAGCGTCTCGCAGAACACTATGACGCCGACGAGCGCGAAGATGATGCTCGGCATTCCGGCCAGGGTCTCGGTGGCGAACTCTATGGCGGCGACGAGCTTTTTGTTCGAGGCATACTCGGTGAGATAGATGGCGCTGCCGACGCCGAGCGGCAGGATGAAGATGAGCGTTGCGACGATTATATAGAGCGTATTGATGAGCGCGGGGAGTATTCCCTGTATGTCCCTTATGACGCTCTCCTCGCTGGTGATGAACTGCAAGCTGAGGTTGGGCACGCCGCGATAGAGTATGTAGCCTATCAGGAAGACGAGCAGGGCGCAGATTATGATCGCGGAGGCATAAAGCAGCGTGCGCATCGTGATGTCATAGGCCTTGCGCCTCGACGAGAGGCCCTGGGTGAGTGAGCCGTGTTCGTTCATATCAGTTGCCCTCCTTGTTGCGCTTGAGGAAGAGGTTGAGCGCGGCGTTGATGAGCATTATAAAGAGGAAGAGCACGAGGCCTATGGAGAACAGGGCCTGGCGGTGCAGATCGGCGGCATAGCCCATCTCGCCGGCGATGGCGGTGGTGAGGAACTTGACGCTCGAGAGGAGCGACGGCATGTTCGCGACGTTGCCGGCGACCATGAGTATGGCCATGGCCTCGCCTATCGCGCGGCCGACGCCGAGAACGACTGCGGCGGCGATGCCGCTCTTCGCTGCGGGCGCGCTCACACGGAAATAGGTCTCTATCTCGGTGGCGCCGAGCGCAAGGCTCGCCTCCTCATACTCGCGCGGCACGGCGTTGAGCGCGGTCTCGGAGACGGATATGATGCTCGGCAGTATCATGACGGCGAGGACGATTATGGCGGCGAGCAGGCTGTCGCCTGCGGCGAGGCCGAACAGCTCCCTTATCCCGGGCACGAGGACCATCATGCCGACCAGGCCGTAGACGACGCTGGGTATGCCGGCGAGCAGGTCGACGACCTCGCGGATAACGGCGGAGAGCCTGGGCGGCGCGACCTTAGACAGGAACACGGCCATGAGGAAGCCTATGGGCACGCCGATGACTATGGCTCCGGCCGTGCCGTAGATGCTGGTGAGTATCATGGGCAGGATGCCGTATGAGGCGGCTCCGCTCCTGTTTGCGGGGTCCCAGTTCGTTCCTCCGAGAAAGTTGAACAGCCCGACCTCCCTTATCGCGGGGATGCCGGAGATGATGAGGTACACGGAGATCACGAGGACAAAGCCCACGGCGACCAGTCCGCATATGACGAAAATTGCACGCATGATGGTCTCCATCATGTCCTTGACTCCGTGTTTGGAGTCGATCTTTTCCGCCGTCTTGCCGGTGACAGCTGTGCCCGCTGCCGCGGACGCTTTTGCGTTTGACGGTGACTGCATTATATTTCCCTCTCCTTTCAGTATGTATATCTCTGGAGTCTGCGCGGAGGCCTCCATATAACGCTTGGAGGCATATCTGGCGGGTGCCGGAGCCGGGGGCACGCTTATTGAATAAAGGGACGGCCTCATGGCGGCGGGCACTCGTCAGATATACCCCCATGGCAGGGCAATAGGCCCCCAAGGATGTGGGGGCCATTGCCATCATGATTGTTGTTTGGACTCAGGCGTTGGCAGACACGGCGCCGGCAGCGGCGATGATGTCGGCGACCTCGGCGCTCATGGCGTAATCGAGGAAAGCCTGGGCAGCGGGAGAGAGCTCGGTGCCATCGACAGTGACGATGACGAACGGGCGCTGGATCTCATAGCTGCCGTCCTTGACGGTGTCCTCAGACGGGGCGACACCGTTGACCATCAGAGCCACGACGCTCTCGTCAACAGCGGACAGGGAGGCATAGCCGATGGCGTTGGGGTTGGAGGCGACATTGCCGATGACGTCGCCGGTGGAGCTGTACTCGTTGGTGTAGGCGCAGGCGTCCTCGACACCGACTATCTCCTCGAAAGCGGAGCGGGTGCCGGAGCCGTTCTCGCGGCCGAACACAGCGATCTCAGCGTCGGCGCCGCCGAGCTCGGACCAGTTGGTGATCTCACCGGTGAAGATCTGGGCGATCTGCTCGATGGTGAGGTCGGTGACGGTGTTCTCGGGGTTGATGACGACGGCAACTCCATCGAGAGCGATGATGTTCTCAACAGCACCCTCAGCCTTCTCCTCGTCGGTGAGAGCGCGGCTGCTCAGGCCAAGGTCGCAGCTGCCGGCGAGCACGCCCTCGATGCCGGCGCCGGAACCGGAGCCGGTGTAGTTGACGGTGACATCGGGCTGGACCTCACCGAAGCCCTCGGTGAGAGCGAGGATGACGTCGTTCATGGAGGTAGAGCCGTTGGTGTTGACGATGCCGCTCAGAGCCTCGGGAGCGGTGGACTCGGGAGCCTCAGACTCGGGAGCAGTGCTCTCAGGAGCGGTAGACTCGGGAGCGGTGCTCTCGGGAGCCGCGGACTCAGTGCTGCCGCCGCATCCGGCCAGGAGGCCGATGCACATAACGGCCATAAGTACAAGGGAAAGCGTTCTTTTCATTTTTAGATAACTCCTTTTTAGTGTGTTTGCTTTGCACTTGCTTGCAAAAGAAAGAATACAAAGACAATGTAAAAACCAAAACCGCCTCTGTGTTAAATCGCGGTAAAATAAAAAAATGCTGATTTTACAGAGCTTTGGCGCGCGAGAAAGCGAAAAGCGCCCCTCCAGCATGTGCCGCTGATGAAAAAACGGGCAGGAGATCTGCCGATCTCTTGCCCGTTTTCCTTTATAAAAACTATTGGATTATTTTGATGTATCGTGCTCGCGTTTCAAGCGCTCCTTCGCCTCTTCAACGCTCTCGCCTTCTTTTGTCAGATAGCGCTCGACAAAAGCATCCTCGACTTTCGTATAGCCGCCGACAACAGTATCTTCTATTTTCTTGTAGGTGCCGACAACAGTGTTTTCGACTTTCTTATAACTGCCGACAACTTTCTCAGCAATTTTCTCGTTTGTTGTCACGAGTTTTGATTTTGCCATTATTCATGTACCTTCCTTCTTGATTTTGCCGTCATGGACAGACCGAGCATCAGCACAAACAGGCACACAGCCGCGCCGGTGAGCGAGTTCATGAGGCGGGCCTGCCTGTCATCCATCCCCCCAAAGGAGACGAGCATGGAATGCTGCAAGGTCAATATGGAAGCGGACACCTCCGCGTAACCGATGTTCCGTATCGTCCTCAGCAGCGGCGACGGGTCTCTGCGCTGCTTCACAGCTCTGACGATTGCCATTGTTATTTTGGTAAATGTGTAGGCCGCAATCGTTATCATCGTGATCTCTCCGTATTTCACGGCGATATTCTGTGATAAACTGATATAATTCACCGCCGCAAGCACTACGCCCAATGTGACCAACAGTATGCCGGAGAGCTTCATCACAAATATTTCAGTATCGTCGGACGGCGACCTGTGTTGATTTCGCTCGCACAGCACCGCGGAAAACCGCATTGTGGCTAGAATCCCATAAAAAGCGCACATGGCAATGAACCAAAGCGAGAGGTTCAGAACGCCGAGCACGCAATGGTACAGCGCGTACAGCAAGTTGAACACGAATGCGACCGCTGCCGACAGGATGACGCGGTAACGCCGGCTGGACACAAGCTTTTCGCCTGTCTTTGTCCTTGAAAGCAGCGACACCGCCATCTGTTTCGGTTTCAATCTTTAATCCCTTTTGTCATGGGGATGAGGCAAAGCAAGACGACGATACCGACCAGGCCGATCACGACGCCCATGATCATCCTGCCCCAGACCATGGTGAAGCACATGCCCACGCCCAGAGCCAGGGCGCCGGCTGCGCCGATGATGACAGTCAGGACAGTCTTTCCGTTGATGTGGATCGGCGCTTTATTCTCCATCCTTCTCCACACGACGAGCGTAATAATCCCGAGGATGAGCCCGACGCATCCAAAGATTATGCCCGGCCTGAACGCGTTCCACTCCGGTATGAGCGCCATGCACATGCCCAGCGCAAAAAGGACGACGCTCACCGTCCCCAACACCATTGCTACAAAACTGCTTTTTTTCATTGGCTATGACCTCCAAAATTATTAAAACAACAGTTGTTGTTTTCTTGTAAGCCGAGTATAATGGATTTGCGTACAGAAAACAATCATCAATTAGCCAACAGCTGTTGAGATAAAGGAGTTTTTATGAATACACCGAACAACAAACGAAGAAAAGAGTCTATGGAGCGAATCGAAAAGGTCTTTGTTGAGCTGCTGCAGACAAAAGAACTGGACGAGATCAGGGTGTCGGACATCTGCAAGCGCGCCGGGCTGAACCGGACCACATTCTATGCCAATTATGCGGACATCTACGGTTTGGCCGATGCCATACGGAACAAGCTGGAAAATGAAGTGACTGACCTGTATGAAGATGAAATCATCCAGCGCTTCAACAGCAATGATTACCTGAAGCTGTTCCGTCATATCAAAGATAACCAGATATTCTATCAGACCTATTTCAAGCTCGGATATGACAACGAATATAAGGTCATTGCCTACGATGTCAACCTGGCGCGTGAACATTTTCAGAACCAATTCGTCGAGTACCATATGGAGTTTTTCAGGGCGGGCATCACGCAAATCATAAAACTGTGGCTTAAAAACGGCTGCAGGGAGAGTCCGGAAGATATGGTCGAGATTCTCAAAAGCGAATACCGCGGGCGCGCGGAATGGTAATGCGCGGGATCAATTAAATCGACTGCATCTACCTGCAAAAGCCCTGAGGCTTCTTCAAATTATGTGTAAACCTCCTGAGTGGTGTAGAATAGAAGCATCACACAGGAGGTTGTTCAAATGGCCAGAAAGAATCGCACACCGGAAGAAAAAGCCCGGCGGGAGAAGATCCGCGAACTGCTGCAGATGGCGAATATCGGCAGCATGGATGACATTCAA
>CAJFRI010000003.1 GCA_904419385.1 Candidatus Heteroscillospira lomanii | reverse complement strand
AGCTCACCGCCGCACAGGTCGCACACTCCCTCTTTCCTGGGGGGCTTTGTGACCACATGATATGTGGCTCCGCACTCACGGCACACCCTGCGGCCCGACATGCGTTCGACTATCGTCTCGTCGCTGACCTCTATCGAGACAGCGGCGTCGATGTCGATGCCCGCGTTCTCCAGCGCCTCGGCCTGAGGTATGGTGCGCGGGAAGCCGTCGAGGATGAAACCGTTTGTGCAGTCCGGATCGGCGAGCCGCTCCCGGACGATGCCTATAATGACATCGTCTGGGACAAGCTTGCCGCCGTCAATGAATTTTTGCGCCATTTTGCCTATCTCTGTGCCGTTTTTTATGGCGGCTCGGAGGATATTGCCCGTAGAGATGGCTGGAATGGCAAGTTTGCGGCTGAGGATCTCCGCCTGAGTACCTTTTCCGGCTCCGGGAGCCCCTAAAAGTATCAGTTTCATATCGATCCCTCCAAATTACTCGAGGAAGCCTTTGTAGTGGCGCATAAGCATCTGGTTCTCAAGAGCCTTGACGGTCTCAAGAGCGACGCCTATGACGATGATGATGGAGGTGCCGCCGAGCGAGATGCCGCTGTTGGCAGCGGACTCGCTGAAGCAGGAGATGACTATGGGCGCGACGGCGATGATGGCGAGGTAGATGGCGCCGAACAGGGTTATCTTATTCAGCACCTTCGAGATGAAGTCGCTCGTCGGGCGTCCGGCACGGAAGCCGGGGATAAATCCGCCGTTGCGCTTGAGGTTGTTCGCGATCTCCACTGGGTTGAACTGGATGGTGGAGTAGAAATACGCGAAGAAGATTATCAGAAGCAGGTAGATGAACGCATACAGCAGGCTGGTCGTGTTGAACACGCGCAGGAAGCTGCCCCAGAAGCCCTCGCTCTGCTCGGTGATGCCGAAGAACATGCAGATCGTGGCGGGCAGGGATGCGATCGACTGGGCAAAGATGATGGGCAGGACGCCGGACATGTTCACCTTCATGGGAAGGTGGGTCGACTGTCCGCCATACATCTTGCGGCCCACAACGCGCTTGGAATACTGCACCGGGATGCGCCTCTCGGCGTTCGTCACGATGACGATGAGCACCATGATGAGGAGCGCGCCTACTAGCATGAGCAGCGCGACATACCACGGGGTGACGCCGCCGGCCACGTTGGATATCGTGGTGATGATGGCGCCCGGGAAGCGCGAGATGATGCTCGCGAAGAGGATGATGGAGATGCCGTTGCCTATGCCGAACTCGGTGATCTGCTCGCCCATCCACATCAGCAGGGCGCTGCCCGCGGTGAAGGTGAGGACGATGACGATGCCGGCCCAGACGCTCTCGCCGTCAGCGGCGAGGAGTCCGTTGTTGCGGATAAGCATATAGTAGGCAAAGCCCTGGAGCAGGCCGATGCCCACGGTGGCATAACGGGTGATGGAGGCGATCTTCTTGCGGCCCTCCTCGCCGCCCTCCTTCTGCATGCGCTCAAGGGCGGGGATCGCTATGCACAGGAGCTGCATGATGATGGAGGCGTTGATATACGGCTGGATGGACAGCGCAAAAATTGTCGCCTGCGAGAACGCTCCGCCGGACATGACATTGTACAGGCCGAACACGGTGTTCGACAGGCTGTCGATATACTGGCTGAGCAGGTCGATGTCGACATAGGGAACGGGAATGGAGTTGCCAAGACGGTAGAGCAGAATGATGATGATGGTGAAGATTATCTTCTTGCGCAGCTCATCTATCTTCCATGCATTGCGGATCGTCTGAAGCACCTTACACCACCTCAGTCTTTCCGCCTGCCGCCTCGATCTTGCTCTTGGCCGTCTCAGAGAAGGCGGAAGCCTTTACAGTGAGCTTTTTGGTTATCTCGCCGCCGCCGAGGATCTTGACGCCATACTCGCACTTGGAGAGGATGCCGGCTGCGAGCAGCTCGGCCGCTCCGACGACAGCGCCGTCTTCAAACCTGTCGAGAGCAGAGACGTTGATGGCCTCGAGGGGCTTGGCAAAAATATTGTTGAAGCCGCGCTTCGGGATGCGTCTGGTCAGGGGCATCTGGCCGCCTTCGAATCCGACGCGGACACCGCCGCCGCTTCTGGCCTTCTGGCCCTTGTGGCCGCGGCCGGCAGTCTTGCCGTTGCCGGTGCCGTGGCCTCTGCCCTTGCGCTTAGCGACATGGGTGGAACCCGCGGCGGGAGAGAGCTCGTTGAGTTTCATACTCCACACCTCCTTATTCTTCGGTGACCTGGAGGAGGTAGCCTATCTTGGCTATCTTGCCCCTGGTCTGGGGATTGTCGGGCTGGACGGTCTCATTGCCGATCTTGTGCAGTCCGAGAGAGTTGGCAGTTGCGATGTGCTTATCCAGTCTGCCGTTCAGGCTCTTGACGAGCTTAATTCTAAGATTTGCCATGCCTCTGCCTCCTTAGCCCTGAATCTCTTCAGGAGTTTTGCCCCTGACGGCGGCTATCTGCTGGGCGTTGCGCAGGGAGCGCAGGCCGGCCATGGTGGCCGCAACGACGTTCTGGGGGTTGTTGGAACGCAGGCACTTGGTCCTGATGTCCCTGATGCCGGCAGCCTCGAGCACGGCGCGGACTGCGCCGCCGGCGATAACGCCGGTACCGGGAGCAGCAGGCTTCATGAGGACTTTGCCGGCTCCGAAAATGCCTATGGTCTCGTGGGGGATGGTAGTACCCTCGAGAGTGATCGTTTCGATGTGCTTCCTGGCGTCCTCAAGGCCCTTGCGGATGGCCTCGGAGACCTCGTTGGCCTTGCCGAGCCCGTATCCGACGCGGCCCTTGCCGTCGCCCACGACGCAGAGCGCCGAGAACTTCATGACGCGGCCGCCCTTGACCGTCTTGGAGACGCGGTTCAGGGAAACGACCTTTTCGGTAAACTCAGACTGGACGTCATCGCGCCTGTCTCTGTTGTTGTAAGCCATGTTTCGTTTCCTCCTCCCCTTAGAACTTCAGGCCGCCCTCACGGGCGCCCTCGGCCAGCTCCTGGACGCGGCCGTGATAGATATTGCCGCCGCGGTCGAAGACCACGGTGTCGATGCCCTTTGCGAGCGCGCGCTCGGCGATGGTGACGCCGACCTTGCGGGCGGCGGTCTTGTTTCCGCCGTATCCGTCGAAGCCCTTCTCAACGGTGGAGGCGGACACGAGGGTCCTGCCGGCCACGTCGTCGATTATCTGGGCGTAGATGTTTTTCTCACTTCTGAACACGCTGAGCCTGGGTCTCTCGGGGGTGCCGGAGATCTTTCCGCGGACTCTGGCGTGGCGCCTCTGGCGCTGTCCCTTGGTATCGGGTCTTTTAATCATTTAGGCACACCTCCTGTTATTTACCGGTCTTGCCTTCTTTGCGGCGGATGACTTCGTCGACATACTTGATGCCCTTGCCCTTGTACGGCTCGGGCGGCTTGATGCCGCGAACTTCTGCCGCGAACTGGCCGACCTTCTGCTTGTCTATACCGTTGATGACGATGGCGTTGGGGTTGGGGACGTCGATGGTGATGCCGTCGACCTCGTCAACGTTGACCTGGTGGGAGAAGCCGACGTTGAGCACGAGCCTGTTCCCCTCTTTTGCGGCACGGTAGCCGACGCCGTTGACCTCGAGGGTCTTGCTGAAGCCCTCGGTCACGCCGACGACCATGTTGTGCAGCAGGCTGCGGGTCAGGCCGTGCAGGGCACGGTTCTCTTTCTCGTCATCGGGACGGGAGACAGTGAGGTGTCCGTCTTCGACCTTGATGGTCATCTGGGGGACCGCCGTCATCTCAAGCTCGCCCTTGGGGCCCTTGACGGTGACGTGGTTGTTCTCGCCGACGGTGACGGTCACGCCGGCGGGGATAGCTATGGGAGCTCTTCCGATTCTGCTCATCTTCTTACCTCCTTACCAAACGAACGCGAGGACTTCGCCGCCGACATGGTTGGCGCGGGCCTTCTTGTCGGTCATGACGCCCTTGGAGGTGGAGACGATGGCTATGCCCATGCCGCGCAGGACGCGGGGCAGCTCGTCGGCGCCGGCATAGACGCGCAGGCCGGGCTTGCTGACACGGCGGAGGCCGGTGATGGCCTTCTCCTTGCCGGGCAGGTACTTCAGGGTGATGCGGATGGTTCCCTGGGTGCCGTCCTCCACGATCTGGTAGGCCTTGATATAGCCCTCCTCGAGCAGGATCTCGGCGATAGCCTTCTTCATCTTGGAAGCAGGCACGTCGACAGTCTCATGTCTGGCGCTGCCGGCGTTGCGGATGCGGGTGAGCATATCCGCAATGGGGTCGGTGATTTGCATTGTGTTTTCCTCCTTGTTAGAGTTACAGGCCACCAAGCCTGTTCAGGCGGCGAGGTTTCATGACCAATCCGTGATTGCCCGTGACCTTTCGCCATCCTATTATCTATGTTTTTCGGCGCTCGGCCGGAAAAACCTTTATTTCGCTCCTATGGGCGGGCATGATCTGCCCGCCCTGAAAGCGCACCGGGCCGTCAGGCCCTCTGGCGGCTTCGGGGCGATAGGCTCACCACGAAGCCTTTTTAACTCCGGGGATCTGGCCCTTGTAGGCCAGCTCGCGGAAGCATATACGGCAGACGCCGTAGTCACGCAGGTAGGCGTGGGGACGTCCGCAGATCTTGCAGCGGTTGTAGCGGCGGGTGGAAAACTTGGAGCCGCGCTGCTGCTTGAGGATCATTGCTTTCTTTGCCATTTGTTCGCAGCCTCCTTATGCCTGAATGAAGGGAGCGCCCATCAGCTTGAGCAGCTCGCGGGCTTCCTCGTCGGTGTTAGCGGTGGTGCAGATCGCGATGTTCATACCGCGCAGCTTCTCGATCTTATCGTAATCGATCTCAGGGAAGATGATCTGCTCCTTGAGGCCGAGGCTGTAGTTGCCGCGCCCGTCGAAGGCGTCGGCGCTGATGCCGCGGAAGTCGCGGACACGCGGCAGAGCGATGTTGAACAGCCTGTCGAGGAACTCCCACATCCTGTCGTGACGGAGGGTGACCTTGACGCCGACGTTCATGCCCTCGCGGAGCTTGAAGTTGGCGACGGACTTGCGGGCCTTGGTCGCAACGGCGTGCTGGCCGGCGATGGCGCTGATGTCCTTTATGACGGCGTCGAGAGCCTTGGCGTTGTCCTTGCAGTCGCCGCAGCCGACGCTGATGACGATCTTGTCGAGCTTGGGGATCTGCATGACGCTCTTGTAGTTGAACTTGGCCATGAGGGCGGGAGCGACTTCCTCAATGTATTTTTTCTTCATCGTAGTCATATTCTGCTCTCCTCCCTTACAGCGCCGCGCCGCACTTCTTGCAGACGCGGACTTTCTTGTCGCCCTCGATCTTGTGGGCAACGCGGGTGGCCTTGCCGCACTTGGGGCAGACGACCTGGACCTTGCACGCATAGATCGGGGTCTCTATCTTCAGGATGCCGCCCTCTTCGCCCTGCTTGCGGGGCTTACGGTGGCGGGATGCGACATTGATGCCCTCGGCGACGAGCTTGCCGTCCTTGGGGTTGACGGAGAGGACCTTGCCCTTCTTGCCCTTGTCCTTGCCGGACAGAACGATGACGGTATCGTCTTTTCTAATGTTCATTCCACAGTCCTCCTCATATGACCTCGGGAGCCAGCGAGAGGATCTTCATGAAGTCCTTCTCACGCAGCTCGCGAGCCACGGGTCCAAAGATGCGGGTGCCGCGGGGGTTTTTGTCCTCACGGATGATGACCGCAGCGTTCTCGTCGAAGCGGACATAGGTGCCGTCGTTGCGGCGGACGCCCTTCGCGCTGCGCACGATGACCGCGCGGACGACATCGCCCTTCTTCACGGTGCCGCCGGGAGCGGCCTTGCGCACGGAGGCGACGATCACATCGCCGATGTTGCCGTATTTACGCTTGCTTCCGCCCAGAACGCGGATGCACTTTAGCTCTTTGGCGCCGGTATTGTCGGCGACCTTAAGATAAGTTTCCTGCTGTATCATTTAGGCGCCTCCTTACTTTGCCTTCTCGATTATCTCGACCACGCGCCAGCGCTTGTCGCGGCTGAGCGGACGGGTCTCCATGACTCTCACCCTGTCGCCGACACCGCAGCTGTTCTGCTCGTCGTGCGCCTTCAGGCGGTAGGTCCTCTTGATGATCTTCTTATATATCGGATGGGCAACGCGGTCCTCAACGATGACGACCACGGTCTTGTCCATTTTGTCGGAAACGACCTTGCCCACACGGGTCTTACGGGAACTAGTCCTGATCTCGTTCATTGCACTTTACCTCCTTACTGCTCGAGCTTCTCGCGCATCACGGTCTTGACTCGGGCAATATCGCGGCGCACAGCGCTGATCTTAACGGGGTTGTCAAGATGATTGGTAGCGTGCTGCATGCGGAGAGTGAACAGGTCCTTTTTCAGCTCCGCGAGCTTGTTCTCAAGCTCGGTGGCGGACATATTGCGGATTTCGTTTGCCTTCATCTTATTCACCACCAATCTCAGACTCGGCCTCGCGCTTCACGATCTTGCACTTGCAGGGGAGCTTGTGGCTGGCAAGACGCAGCGCCTCACGGGCGACTTCCTCGCCCACGCCGGCTATCTCGAACATAACACGGCCGGGCTTGACGACGGCCACCCAGTACTCGGGAGAACCTTTACCGGAACCCATTCGGGTCTCGGCCGGCTTCTGAGTGACGGGCTTGTCGGGGAATATCTTGATCCAGACCTTACCGCCGCGCTTGGTGTAACGCGTCATGGCGATACGGGCGGCCTCGATCTGGTTGCTGGTGATCCAGCTGGGCTCGGTGGCCATCAGGCCCCACTCGCCGTAGGAGACGAAATTGCCTCTGGTGGCTTTGCCCTTCATGCGGCCGCGGTGGACGCGGCGGTATTTAACTCTTTTGGGCATCAGCATTATGCGTTGCCTCCTTCCTTGGGTGCGCCGGCAGCCGGACGGGGACCGCGGTTGAACCCGCCGTTCTGTCCCTGGGGCCTGCCGCCTCTGTTGTATCCCTGGCCCTGGCGGTTGAATCCGCCCTGGCCCCTGCCCTGGCCTCCGCGGCGGTCATCACGGCGGCGGTCGCGGCGGCGGTCGTCGCGGCGGCTCATATCCATGGTGCGCGGGGTGGTGCGCAGGGTCTGGGAGAGGATCTCGCCCTTGTAGATCCAGACCTTGACGCCGATGCGGCCATAGGTGGTCGCGGCCTCGGCGAAGCCGTACTCAATGTCGGCGCGGAGGGTCTGCAGGGGGATGGTGCCCTCGTGGTACTGCTCGGTGCGGGCGATCTCGGCGCCGCCGATACGGCCGGAGCACATGATCTTGATGCCGCGGGCGCCCATGCGCATCGCACGGCCCATCGCGTTCTTCATGGCGCGGCGGAAGCCGATGCGGCGCTCGAGCTGGGAGGCGATGTTCTCAGCGACCAGCTGGGCGTTGATGTCGGGGGAGCGGACCTCGACGATGGAGAGGGCAACGGGCTTGCCGATCTTCTTCTCGAGGGTCTGGCGCAGGCGCTCGATCTCGGCGCCGCCCTTGCCGATGACCACGCCCGGACGGGCGCAGTGGATGAAGATGCGGACCTTGGAGCTGTCGCGCTCTATCTCGATCTTGGGGACGCCTGCGGAATACAGGGTCTCCTTGAGGAACTTGCGGATATTGTAGTCTTCGACGATGAGGTCGCCGACCTTATCGTTGCGGGCGTACCAGCGGGAATCCCAATCCTTGATGACGCCGACGCGAAGGCCATGAGGATTAACTTTCTGTCCCATATTCTGCCTCCCTTATTCCTTCTCGGCCACAGTGATGGTGATGTGGCTGGTTCTCTTGTTGATGCGGTACATGCGGCCCTGAGCTCTCGGCATGCCCCTCTTGAGGATGGGGCCGGGGTTGGCGTAGGTCTCAGAGACGTAGAGCTTGTCGGGGTCCATCTGGAAATTGTTCTCCGCGTTGGCCGCGGCGCTGTTGAGCAGCTTGAGCATGAGCTCGCTGGCGGCTTTCGGGGTGTTCATGAGGATGGCCCTCGCGGTACCGACATCCTTGCCGCGGATAAGGTCGCAGACTATCTTGACCTTACGGGGAGATATGCGGGCATATTTAAGATGTGCTTTTGCTTCCATTTTCTCTCCTCCTTACTTGCCGGTCTTGGCGCCGGCGTGTCCGCGATAGGTGCGGGTGGGCGCAAACTCGCCCAGCTTGTGGCCGACCATATCCTCGGTGATGTAGACGGGGACATGACGGCGGCCGTCGTGGACGGCGATGGTGTGACCAACGAAAGAGGGGAAAATGGTGGAAGCGCGGCTCCAGGTCTTTACGACCTTCTTATCGCCGGTCTTATTCATCTCATCGACCCTCTTAAGCAGCTCGGGAGCGGCGAAAGGGCCTTTCTTGATACTTCTGCTCATTTAATAATTCCCTCCTTACTTCGCGTTGCGGCGCTTGACTATGAACTTATCGGTCGGGTTCTTAGTCTTGCGGGTCTTGAATCCGAGAGTCGGCTTGCCCCAGGGGGTGACAGGCCCCGGACGGCCGATCGGGCTCTTGCCCTCGCCGCCGCCGTGGGGGTGGTCGTTCGGGTTCATGACGGAGCCGCGGACGGTGGGACGCCAGCCCATGTGGCGTTTGCGTCCGGCCTTGCCGATGTGGACATTGGCGTGGTCGACGTTGCCGACCTGGCCGATGACGGCGAGGCAGTCGAGGCGGATGCGGCGGAACTCGCCGGAGGGGAGGCGGACCTGAGCCATGCCGTTCTCCTTGGCCATCAGCTGAGCGGCGACGCCGGCGGAGCGGACGAGCTGGGCGCCCTTGCCGGGATAGAGCTCGATGTTGTGGATGACCGTACCGACAGGGATGTTGGCGATGGGCAGGCAGTTGCCCGGCTTGATGTCGGCGGAGGCGGACGACAGCACGGTGTCGCCGGCGTTCAGGCCGACAGGGGCGAGGATATAGCGCTTCTCGCCGTCGGCATACTCGACGAGGGCGATGTTGGCGCTGCGGTTCGGATCGTACTCAAGGCGGAGGACGGTGGCCGGCATGTCGGTCTTGTCGCGCTTGAAGTCGATGATGCGGTACTTGCGCTTGTTGCCGCCGCCCTGATGGCGGACGGTGATGCGGCCGTAGCTGTTGCGGCCGGCGTTTGTGTGAAGGACCTCGAGGAGGCTCTTCTCGGGCTTGGCGTGCTTATCTATGCCGTCGAAGCCGGAGACCGTCATGTGCCTTCTGGACGGTGTGGTAGGTTTATAAGTTTTAATAGACATTTCTCATTTCCTCCCTTACGCCATGCCCTCGAAGATCTCGATGTTCTTGGACTCCTGGCTGAGTTTGACAACAGCCTTTTTCCAGGAGGCGGTGCGTCCCTTGGGATAGGCGCCGGTGCGCTTCTCCTTGCCCTGGACGTTTATCGTGGTGACCTTGATGACGGTCACGCCGAAAATCTCCTCGATAGCCTTCTTTATCTCGATCTTGTTGGCGTCTTTCGCCACCTCAAACACATATTTCTTGATGTCCAGGTCTTCCATGGACTGCTCGGTGATGATGGGGCGGATGATGATATCGTAAGCGCTTTTCATCAGGCATAGACCTCCTCGATTTTCTCCAGCGCCGCCTTGTCGACCACGAGCTTGCCGGCGTTCAGGACCTCATAGGTGCTGAGGATGGCGGCCATGGTGGTGACGACACCGGGGATATTGCGCGCGCTCTTAACGACCTTCTCGTCGAGCTCCTTGGTGATGACGAGAGCCTTGCCGTCGCAGCCGACAGAGTTCAGGAAGCTCTTGAAAGCGCTGGTCTTGATCTCGTCCATCTTGAGGTCGTCGATGACGACGATCTCGCCGTCGGCGGCTTTGGCGGAGAGGGCGCTCTTGAGGGCGAGCCTTCTGGTCTTCTTGTTGAGAGCATATCTGTAGCTCCTGGGCTTCGGGGCGAAGGCGACGCCGCCGTGTCTCCACACGGGAGAACCGGCATAACCGGCGCGGGCGCGTCCGGTGCCCTTCTGGCGCCAGGGCTTCTTGGTGGTATAGCTCACCTCGCCCTTGGTCAGAGCGCTCTGGGTGCCCTGACGGCAGTTGAGGAGGTGATTCTTGACGGCGGCATGAACGGCCGCCTCGTTGGGCTCTACGCCGAAAATGGCATCGGAGAGCTCAATCTCACCGACCTGCTGGCCGGCCATATTGTAAATAACAGCTTTAGGCATCGATCACTCTCTCCTTTCCTTACTTGCTCCTCGCGGAGGCCTTCTGCGGGTTGACGCGGGCGGAAGCCTTCTGCGGGTTGAGGGAGATGCCGGCGGCGCCCTTCTTCTCGACATTGTGCTTCACAGTGTCCTTGAGGTACACGATGCCGCCCTTGGGGCCGGGGATCGCGCCGCGAACAACGATCATGTTGAGCTCGGGATCGACCTTGACGACGTCGAGGTTCTGCACAGTGACCTGCTCGACGCCCATGTGGCCGGCGCCGATGGTGCCCTTGAGGATCTTGGACACATGGCTGCCTGCGCCGAGGGAACCGACCTGGCGGACGACAGGGCCGGTGCCGTGGGACTCTTTGAGGCGGTGAGCGCCGTGGCGCTTGATGACGCCCTGATAGCCGTGGCCCTTGCTGATGCCGGTGACGTCGATCTTGTCGCCCTCGGCGAACACGTCGGCGCGGACCTCGTCGCCGACGTTCATCTCGGCGGCGCTCTCAAGGCGGAACTCTTTCAGATGCTTTTTATAGCTGATGCTGTTGGCATCGAAATGGCCCTTCTCAGGCTTGGTGAGCTTGCGCTCGATCTGGTCCTGAAAACCGAGCTGGACGGCGTTGTAGCCCTCTTTCTCCTCGGTCTTCTTCTGGACAACGACGCACGGCCCCGCCTCGATGACGGTTACCGGAACGACCTTGCCAGTCTCATCGAAGATCTGCGTCATGCCGACCTTTTTGCCGATGATTGCTTTTTTCATGGTATTTCCTCCTGTCAGGTTATTGGTCAGCTCGCTTAGGTCTCTGCCCAGAGGCTGCTGACTTGACCCGCCCGCTCACGCAAGTCGCGGGCAATGGGTTTAGCTGTTTTATGCGGCGCGATCAGAGCTTTATCTCGATCTCAACGCCGGCAGGGAGCTCAAGCGACATAAGGGCCTCGACGGTCTTCTGGGTGGGGCTCATGATGTCGATGAGACGCTTATGAGTGCGGCGCTCGAACTGCTCGCGGCTGTCTTTATACTTGTGGACAGCGCGGAGGATGGTGACGACTTCCTTCTTGGTGGGAAGAGGGATGGGGCCGGAGACTTTGGCGTCGGTACGCTTGGCGGTCTCGACTATGGTCTCGGCGGCCTTGTCGATGAGCTGATGGTCATAAGCTTTGAGTCTGATGCGGATCATCTTTTTGTTGGTAGCTGCCATGCTGTTGATTTCCTCCTGTTTCGTACGAATTGCGGCGGCATTGGCTCCGCCAGGCTGTTCTCGTACGGATGAGATTTTTCTGCACACTCTGCCGTGCGTATCAGGCCCCGCCCGAAAAACAAACCGGCATAAATCGCCGGCTCGTTCCCCGTACAGACGATATACGAGATACGGTCTGCACAGAAACATCTCAGCCGCCCGATCAAACGGACATACTCCACGGAAGTTACCGGACTCACGGTCCGCAATCTCCCGCTTCATCGCATTTGCGCATGCAGGCGCAACCCACCCGCAGGCGCTTACCTAGAATATCAAAGTTTATCCCCCGTGTCAAGATAATTTTTCATATTTCTTCAGGCTTTTTCGCTCTTTTTTCACGGCGTGCCGGGCAGCCGCAAAAACGGCGCGTCCGCCGGCTGCGAGCCCTGCGAAAACCGCCCCTGCGGCGGGAGAAAAGACGAAAAAGCTGCGCCGAGGCAACGGCGCAGCTTTGATCCCGGCTTTCCGCGGCGGTCAGCCGTCTGAGCAGATTTTCTTGAATTCACCGACGCACTGACGTGCAGCCGACATGAGCAGCGAGACCTCGTTTCCATACAGTATGAAATCAAAGCCGCGCTCCATGTATTCGCGCATGGCGGCGGGATTCGTCGCCTGGATCGCCGCCCACTTTCCGGCTTTCTTGCAGGCGGCGGCTACATCCTCGGTCGCGCGGATGAACTCCGGGTTGTGATACTGCCCCATGATGCCGAGGCTGTGGCTGAGGTCGTTCGGGCCGATGAGCGCGATATCGACGCCGGGGACAGCGGCGATCTCCCCAACGTTTTTGAGCCCGTCGCGGGACTCGATCTGCACGATGACGATGGTCTCCTCATTCTTCCGGCGCATGAACTCCTCCGGGTCATCGACCGCGTTGTAGCCGCAGTGCCCGCGCATTATGGATATGCCGCGGTTACCGTCGGGCTCGTATTTGCACAGGCCGACGAGCTCGCGCGCGATCTCGGCATTGTGGCAGTTTGGGAGCATTATGCCGTCGAAGCCGCAGTCGAGATACTGCTGGACATACGGGCGGTGCAGCACCGGTATGCGTATCAGCGCGCCGAGCCCGGTGGAATTGCACAGGAGCGCCATATCGGCGATTTTTTCCGGATTCCATGTGCCGTGCTCGTTGTCGACAATGACGTAATCCATGCCGCACGCCTTGAGCATGGGGATGATGTCGAGCGTGTCGATTCGGTTTATCATCGTGCCTATGAGCCGTTCGCCGTTTTGCAGGCGCTTTTTGAGATTGGCTGACATTTGTGTTCCGCTCCTTTCAATAATATAGCTTATATGTCCTCCGCAGAGGCAGTTCAGAACAAACAGCGGCCCGCAATTTGCGCGGGCCGCTTGAACTGCGGTATCAGCCGCCGGACGGCATTATGGAGAAGTGCATGTAGTCGTACCAGCCGCTGCTGTATCCCTGGCCGCCCCAGCCCCATCCGTAGGCCTCAAAGGCGCGGACGACGCTGCCGTCGGCCGTTATCGAGTACTCGTTCGAGCCCGGCCACCAGCCTTCGCCGACGGAGCAGACCAGGCTGCCGTTGGAATAGTAGCCGTAGGCGTTCTGCGTCGGGTTGATGTCGATGGCGCAGCCCCAGCTGTGGCGCAGGGTGTCGGAGTAGCGGGCGCCGCCGACAGACTGTATCGGGAACTGCTCCGGGTCGTTGAATATCGCGGTGAATATGCCGACGACGTCGTTGGCGACGAGCTTGTGGACCTGGAGCCAGGCCGTGGTCGAATACTTCTGTCCGGCGGAGTTTATGCGCCAGACCGGCACCTCTACGTCGACTATGTAGTCGCCGGCATCCGCGGCGCTGGTGAAATAATTCTTATACTCGCTGCCGAACAGCATCTCGCAGAGCGCGGAGCTGGGACGTCCGTAGGCGTTGAGCAGCCCGTTCTCCTGCACATATACAGCAAACGGTGTGCCGTCGGGCACGATCTCGGGCGCGACAGGCTCTTCTTTCTCGATTACGGTGTAGTCGAACTCAGGTTCGACGCGCTCGTTGTTCCAGAGCAGGCGGTAGACGGCCATGGAGGCCTGGGCCCTTGTGAGGGTCTCATCGCCGCCGAAGCTGCCGTCGGTGAAGCCGGTGATGACGCCCTTGCCGTAGGCCTGCTCGACATAGCCGCGGTAGCCTTCGGGCACGGAGCTGTAGTCCGTGATGGCGACCTCGGGCGAGCTTATCTCGACGGTGTTCTCCATCATGACGCTCTCCATGGCATTGGAGATGATGACGGCCATCTCGTATCTGGTGATATACTGCTCGAGCGCATCGAAATCCAGCGGGATGATGTTCTCGCCGTTGTAGTCGAGCAGACCGTTTTCGACGCACATCAGCCAGCTCGGCTCCGCCCAGTGCACTCCGCGCAGCGGGGTCGGCGAGGCCACGAGCTCCGTCGCGATGGATATCATTTTAAGGAATTCCGAGCGCTTTATGGGGCGGTCGGGATAGAAATATCCGTCTGTATCGCCGTTCACGATCTCCAGCGCGCTCAGCCAGCCGACGCAGTCGTAGTACCACGCGTCGGAGCTCACGTCGGGGAAATCCTTGAATTCAAAAGCGGCAGTGGCCGGTGTTATCACGGCCGCAAAAGCCATGCAAACCGCCAGCAGCAGCGCCAATGATCTTTTCTTCAACTGAAGGCCTCCTTTTTTATCTCTTGCGCAAGATCTTCACGGATATATGACAGCAGCTCGCCGAGCGCGGGGTTCCCGCATGAGCCGCGCCAGAGCAGCGCAACGCTCTCCGGGCACGGCGCCCTGAGCTGGACTTTTACGAATCCATCTGTCTCCGGCACAGGCATGGAATCCGGGACTATTGCCGCGGCGCGTCCGACTCCGCTGCGCATGAACACGGACTCGAGCGACGGCATGACGGTCACGGTGTTCTTCCCGGCGAGCCAGGATGGTATGAGCCGCACGGTGCTCTCGTCGCACACGAGCTCGCGCCCCTCTATCTCCGAGAGCTCGGCGCCGCCGCCCCTCTCCGCCAGCACGTCGGAGTGCGATGTGAGCAGGCACAGCCCCCGGCACGGGAGCAGAAGGCTCTCTATATCCTCGCGCCTGTCGGGCACGAGGCCCGCCGCCGTTATGCCTATGTCGGCCTCGCCGCCGTCGACCATGCCAAACACGTCGCGCGGCCTTGTGCTTATCATGCTCAGGCACACGTCCGGCCTCATGGCGCAGAACCTGCGCATGGAGCTGAGCAGGTCCACGCTGCTGAAGTGAGAGACCGACACGCACACGGCGCTGCCGCGCTCCCGTCCGGCGGCGGCGACCATATCCTCGACGCCTTTTATCCGCCGCATGAGCTGCCGCCCCTCATGGAAGAGCACTTCGCCCGCCCTTGTGAGGCGCACTGTGCGCCCGTCGCGCAGAAAGAGCTTTGCTCCGAGCGACTCCTCGAGTGAGGAGACGCTGCGGCTCGTGGTCGAATGGCTGATATAAAGGGCCTCGGCCGCCCGGGTGAAGCTGCGGTGCTCGGCCACAGCGAGAAATATCTCGAGCCGCTCCAGGTCTATCGCGCGCCTCACAGTTCGAACGGATAGGGCATGAGCTGGTCGAGCCGGTAGCTCACATAGCGGCCGTCCCCGCGGGTGCAGAGCACTTCCATGCTGGGAGCAAACTCGTGCATGAACTGACGGCACGCGCCGCACGGCAGGCAGTAGTTCGCTCCCTCGCCGCTGATGGCGATGCGGCGGAACTCACGCTTGCCCTCGCTGACGGCTTTTACGAACGCCGTGCGCTCGGCGCATATCGTGCTCCCGAGCGCGGCGTTCTCAACGTTGCACCCGGTGAACACGGTCCCGTCCATGCACTCGAGCGCCGCCCCCACCGGGAAGTGCGAATACGGCACATAGGCGTTCTTTGCGGCTTCGCGCGCGATATCGAGCAGCTCCCTGTCTTTCATGTGTCAGCCCTCCCTTATCCTGAACACCAATATCTTATATCCAAAATAGTTGAGCACCATCGTTATGCCGGTAACGACGAGCTTGGCAAGGTATTTCCATATCCCCCATCCGGTGAACAGATCGATGAGCACGGTGCTCACCGCCAGGCTCACCCCGTTCACGACCACGAAGCGCAAAAAGCGCAGGGCCTGTCCGGCGGCATTTTCTTTTTTTGCGTCGGAAAAAGTGAAGCAGTGGTTCAAAACAAAGCTGCATATTATTCCCGAACCGTAGCCCACGGCCTGTGCGGCCGCCGGCGCCATGAGCAGCAGCTCAGATGCGAGCGTGAACACCAGGAAATCGACCGCCGTGTTCACGCAGCCGACGGCTCCGAATTTGATGACCCGTATATATTTTGCGATCAGCTCTCTCACTGCGCCGCGTCCCCTCTCTCGATCTCTATCGTCCACGAGGCAAAGTCGTGGAACAGGTCGTACTGCGTGGGGCTCGCGCCCGAGACGACGCCGCGGTGTGTGAGCATCTCGGTCTTCTCAAAGCATATAGGCACGATGGGCGCGGTCTGGGTGAAATACTGGCACATGAGTTCACAGTACATCTGCCTGTCCGTGTCGGTGGCAGCCAGATAGTCGCCTATATATGTGTCGTAGCCCGGGTCGAGTATCTCGCCGTAGTTGAGCGAGCCGTCCTCGGTGACGAGTTCGGAGATGTTGAAGTCGGCCGAGAGCTTCACCTCGGCGTAGTACATGTCGTAGTCGCCCTCCTGCAGCGCGGTCTGGTAGTCGTTCCAGTTGAGCTCGCGCAGCGTCACCTCTAGCCCGAGCTCGCGCATCTTGTCGGCTATGTCGCGCGCCGCCTGCACCTTCACAGCGCTGTCGCCGCACACGATGAAGTTTATGTCGATGTCGACCTTCACGGCGCCCATCAGGAATTCGAGCAGTCCGTCGTCGTCCTGGTCGCTCGCCCCGGCGTTCTGCAGCGCGAGCGCGGCGTTCGTCATGTCGTAGCCGAAATAGGAGGCAAAGGTCTCGTTATAAAGCGGGCTCAGCGGGCTTATCGGCAGCGTCGCCTCAACGCCGGCGCCGCCCATCAGCTCCGTGACGATGTGCTCGCGGTCGATCATATATGTGACGGCCGCGCGGAAATGCGGATAGCAGAAAAACGCGCTGTTCTGGTTGAAGCCGATGTAGTGCATGTTGGTGGTCGTGCAGTAGCGCTTCTCGTTGGCGCTGCCGTAGCCGAGGTCGCTCATGCCGGTCGGGTCGTTCTGCACCAGGTCTATGAGCGAGTCCTCAAACGCTGAGATGATGTCCTCCGGACTGTCGTATTCCTTTAAATATATCACGTCTATGGGCATGTCCGCGGCCTGCGGATGTCCCTCCCAGAGCTCGAGCCTGGTGTGGTCATCGCTGAAACGGTAGGGCCCCGTGCCTGCCGGCGCGGTGTCTCCGGAAGCCCCGTCCTTGATGACAGGCACGTTGAGCAGCATCGGGAACATGCGGTTCGGCTCATAGAGGCTCACCATGAACAGCTCGTCATCCAGCGCCGAGACGCCGACGAGGTTTTTGAGCCTTGCGCCGTATTCCGTGCCGCGCGCGGCCCTCAGAAGCGAGTAGGCCACGTCGTAGGCCGTGACGGGCGTGCCGTCCTGGAAGGTCACGGTGTTGTCGACGTAAAAGCTCCAGCTGGTCGCGTCCTCGGAGCAGCTGTAGTCGCGGATTATGCGGCTGGAGAGGTTGAACTCCGCGTCGAGATCGAAGATATTGTCGTAGACGAGCGTCATGAACATGTGGTTATACACGCTCGTGTCGGTGTATGGGTTGAACGTGCCGCTCTGGTCGCTGTTGAGCGAGAATATGTCGTCCGCCGCGGCGATGTCGGCGATCTCCTCGCCTATGGTCTCGCCCTGGACGACCTCGTCCTCCTCGCCGCTCCCGCCTGAGCAGGCCGCGAGCGAGAGCGTCATCGCCGCAGCAAGCGCGAGCGACACGGCTTTCTTTATATATAACAGCATTTTTTCAGCTTCTCCTGTCGGGGATTATGACGGCCGCCTGGCTCCCGCGGTGTCCCTGAGTCACACGGTGCGACCAGTATTTCCCGGGCGAGCACATAGTGCACTCGCCCGACACGTCGATATTCTCGGGCCTAAGCCCGAGTGAGATGAGCCTGTGCCTGGTCGCACCGCGCAGGTCGGCGAGGAACTTGTCCCCGGCACCTTCGCGCCTGACCAGGAATGGCTCGGCCTCGCGCCCGAGCCAGGCGAACATCGCGTCGGCCACGTCGCGCCCCACCTCAAAGCAGCAGCGCCCTATCGCGGGGCCTATGGCGGCGCGAATATCCTCCGGGCGGCTGCCCATGGCGGCGAGCGCGCCGACGGCGCGCGCGGATATGTCCGCCACCGTGCTGCGCCAGCCGCTGTGCACGGCGGCTGCGGTGTTTTTCACGGGGTCGCACAGCAGCACGGGCACGCAGTCGGCCGTGTAGCATATGAGCGGCAGGTCCTCTTCCGCCGTCGCGAGCCCGTCGCACTCAAAGCGCGGTGCGGCAAACAGCTCCCGGCTGTCGAGCGAGGTCACGGTGCGCACGCAGCTGCCGTGCACCTGCTTTGTGAACACCAGCTTGTCAAGCTCGAAACCGACTGCGCCGGCGAGCCGGCGGTAGTTCTCGCGGACGGCCTCGGGGTCGTCGCCCCGGTTCTCGCCGAGATTGAGCGAGGCGTATATGCCCCCGCTCACGCCTCCGTATCTGGTGGTGAAAGCGTGCCTCATCGGGATGAGCGAGCTCTTGACGAGCGTCACCCCGTTTGACACGGTCTCGTAAAACGCCATCGCCGCACCTCAGTTCTCGTTGCGGCCGCAGCACTTTTTATATTTCTTTCCGCTGCCGCAGGGACAGGGGTCGTTGCGGCCGGGCTTTTTCTCCTTGCGCACCGGCTGGCGCTTGGGAGGAGGGCCGCCGGCGTTCGCGCCGGACTCCCTGGCCACGGCCTTGCGCTGCACCTGCTCGCCCACACGCACCTGGACCGTATAGATGCGTCTGGCGACCTCGGCCTTTATGCCGTCTATCATCGCCTCGAACATCTCATAGCCCTCTTCTTTATAGGCGTCTATGGGCTTGGTGTTGCCGTAGGCCCTCAGGCCTATGCCGCGGCGCAGCTCGCTCATCGCGTCGATGTGCTCCATCCAGTACTGGTCGACGACGCCGAGCACGATGACGCGCTCGATCTCGCGCATGAGCGGCGTGCCGTCCTCGCGCAGGCCGAAGCCCTTCTCGCGCAGGTCGTACACGGTGTCGGCCCGCTCGAGCACGAGCTCGGACAGATGCTCCGCGCCGAGGCTGTCGAGCGGATACTTCTCCGGCGTGATGTCGTCTTTCAGGAGGAACAGTCGGTAAAACGGGGAGAGGATCTCCTCGAGCTCCTCGGCGGAGTCGGGGTGCGGCCTGGCGCCGAGCGCCGAGCCTATGTGCTCCGTGACATAGTCGCGCACCATGGCGCGCACATTGTCGCGGATGTTCTCGCCGTCGAGCACGCGGCGGCGCTGCTCATAGATGACATTTCGCTGGGTATTCATGACGTCGTCGTACTCGAGGACGTTCTTGCGCGACTGGAAGTTGCGGCTCTCGACGTTCTTCTGTGCCTGCTCTATGGCGTTCGAGGCCATCTTGTTGTCGAGCGGCACATCCTCGTCCATGGCGCCGCTCATCATGCTGAGCACGCGCTCCGAGCCAAACAGGCGCATGATGTCGTCGGTGAGCGCGATGTAGAACCGGCTCTCGCCCGGGTCGCCCTGGCGGCCGGCGCGGCCGCGCAGCTGGTTGTCTATGCGCCTCGACTCGTGGCGCTCCGTGCCTATGATGAACAGGCCGCCGGCCGCGCGCACCTGCTCGGCCTCGGCGCCGGTGACTTTCTTGTGCTCGTCCATGCGCTCTTTAAAGTAGGCGCGGGCGGCGAGTATCTCCTCGTTGTCGGTGTCGGCATATCCGTTCGCCTCGGAGATGACCTCCTCGCTGTATCCGGCCTTGCGCAGGTCGGCCATGGCGAGGAACTCCGCGTTGCCGCCGAGCATGATATCGGTGCCTCGGCCGGCCATGTTGGTGGCAATGGTCACGGCGCCGAGCTTGCCCGCCTGGGCGACTATCTCGGCCTCGCGCTCGTGGTTCTTCGCGTTGAGCACATTGTGCTTTATGCCCTCGCGCTTGAGCAGGGAGGAGATATATTCGCTCTTCTCTATCGACACGGTGCCGACGAGGACCGGCTGTCCCTTGTCGTGGCACTCCTTGATCTGCGCTATCACCGCCCGGTCCTTGCCAGCCTCGTTCTTATAGACGGAGTCGTTGTAGTCCTTGCGCGCGAGGGGCTTGTTCGTCGGTATCTCGACTATGTCGAGCCTGTATATGGTCGCAAACTCCTCGGCCTCGGTGGCGGCGGTGCCGGTCATGCCGGAGAGCTTGCCGTAGAGCCTGAAGTAGTTCTGGAAGGTGATGGTGGCGAGGGTCTTGCTCTCGCGGGCGACGGTGACGTGCTCCTTGGCCTCTATCGCCTGGTGCAGCCCCTCGGAATAGCGGCGGCCGAACATGAGGCGGCCGGTGAACTCGTCGACTATGATGACCTCGCCGTCTTTCACGACGTAGTCGATGTCGCGCTTCATCACGCCGTGGGCCTTGATCGCCTGGTTGATGTGGTGGTATATCGTCGCGTTCTGGATGTCCGCGAGGTTCTCGAGGCCGAAAGCCTGCTCGGCCTTGGCTATGCCGCGGGCGGTGAGTGTCGCGGTGCGGGCCTTTTCGTCGACGACGTAATCCGCGTCGAAACTGTCGTCCTCGTCGCTCTTCTCGTCGAGCGAGGCGCACACGCGCACTCTCAGGCGCGACACGAAGTCGTCGACCTGGCGGTAGAGGTCGGTGCTCTCCTCGCCCTGTCCGGAGATGATGAGCGGGGTGCGGGCCTCGTCTATGAGTATGGAGTCGACCTCGTCGACGATGGCGAAGGCATGTCCGCGCTGGACCATGTTCTCCTTGTAGATGGCCATGTTGTCGCGCAGGTAGTCGAAGCCCATCTCGTTGTTCGTGCCGTAGGTGACGTCGGCCGCATAGGCCGCCCGGCGCTGCGCCGGGGTGAGCCCGTGGACTATGAGGCCGACGTCCATGCCCATGAACCGGTAGACCTTGCCCATCCACTCGCTGTCGCGCTTGGCGAGGTAGTCGTTCACGGTGACTATATGCACGCCATTGCCGCCGAGCGCGTTGAGATAGGCCGGCAGGACGGCGACGAGCGTCTTGCCCTCGCCGGTCTTCATCTCGGCGATGCGGCCCTGGTGCAGGACTATGCCGCCGACGAGTTGGACTCTGAACGGCTTCATGCCGAGCACGCGCCACGCGGCCTCGCGTGCGGCGGCAAAGGCCTCGACGAGCAGGTCGTCGAGCGTCTCGCCGTTTGCGAGGCGCTCGCGGAACTCAGCCGTCTTGCCGCGCAGCTGTTCGTCGGTGAGCGCGGAATACTCTCCGTCGAGCGCCTCTATTTTGTCTACTATCGGATATATTTTTTTAAGCTCCCTGTCGGAGTGGGAGCCGAAAAATTTGTCGAAAAGGCCCATGTGAGCATACCTCCATAGCGCATGATACAGTTGTCCGAGTATTTAACCGTGTCATTATACCATGAATTTGTGAACAAAAAAAGAGAAATCCGCCACTAATTGTCCCGTGGATAAAAAAGGCTATGGCGCAAAAGACAAATGTGTTGTATAATGTATAGCTAACGGACAACCACACAACTGAAAGGAAGTCAAGCCAATGAAACAACTGCTTTTGGGCAACGCCGCCGTTGCCCGTGGGCTCTATGAGGCCGGCTGCCGTTTCGTGTCCGCATATCCGGGCACCCCGTCGACCGAGATAAGCGAGCAGGCCGCCCTCTACGACGAGATATACGCCGAGTGGGCCCCCAACGAGAAAGTCGCCATGGAGGCCGCCATCGGCGCCGCTTTCGGCGGCGCGCGCAGCTTCTGCGGGATGAAGCACGTCGGGCTCAACGTCGCGGCCGACCCGCTGTTCACCGCGTCCTACACCGGCGTCAACGCCGGCATGGTCATCTGCGTGGCCGACGACCCCGGCATGCACTCGTCCCAGAACGAACAGGACTCCCGCCACTATGCCGAGGCCGCGAAACTACCCATGGTCGAGCCGTCCGACTCCGCCGAGTGCCTCGAGTTCACCAAGACGGCATACGAGATCTCAGAGCAGTTCGACGTGCCGGTCATCCTGCGCAGCTGCACCCGCGTGGCCCACAGCCAGAGCCTTGTCGAGCTCTCGGACCGCGTCGAGCACGAGCTGAAGCCCTTTGAGAAGAACCCGCGCAAGTACGTCATGATGCCGGGCAACGCCATCGGCCGCCACGTCGTGGTCGAGGATCGCCAGGCCAGGCTGCGCGAGTACGCCGAGACCACCCCGCTCAACCGCGTCGAGATGGGCGACACCTCGGTCGGCTTCATCACCTCCGGCACCTCTTATCAGTATCTGCGCGAGGTGTTCCCGAACGCCAGCATCCTCAAGCTCGGCATGGTGTACCCCCTGCCCGTGCAGCTCATCAAAGACTTCGCATCCAAGGTCGGCAAGCTCATCGTCTGCGAGGAGCTCGACCCGTTCATCGAAAACCACTGCCGCGCCATCGGCGTCAGGGTCGACGGCGGCAAGGACATCTTCGGCCTCCAGGGCGAGCTCAGCCAGAGCCGCATCGCCGAGCGCATGGGCCTGAGCGCCAAGCCCTCCGTCGAATTCGGCGAGAACGTGCCCGCCCGTCCGCCCGTGCTCTGCCCCGGCTGCCCGCACCGCGGCGTGTTCTACGCCCTGCACAAGCTCGGCGTCACCGTCTTCGGCGACATAGGCTGCTACACGCTCGGCGCGCTGCCCCCGCTCGGCGCGGTCGACACCACGGTGTGCATGGGCGCGTCCATCTCCGGGATGCACGGCTTCAACACCGCGCGCGGGGCCGAGAGCGCCAAGAACACCGTGAGCGTCATCGGCGACAGCACCTTTGCCCACTCCGGCATCACGAGCCTCATCGATCTCGTGTACAACAACGGCAGCTCCACCGCCATCATCCTCGACAACTCCATCACCGGCATGACCGGCCATCAGCAGAACCCGACCACCGGCAAGACGCTCAAGGGCGATCCCGCCCCCGCCGTGAACATCGAAAAGCTCTGCGAGGCCATAGGCGTGAAGCACGACAACATCCGCGTGTGCGACCCCTACGCCCTCAAGGAATTCGAGCAGATCGTGCGCGAGGAGCTCGCCAAGCCCGAGCCCTCCGTCATCATCGCGCGCCGCCCGTGCGCCCTGCTGCCGGAAGTTAAGCCTCTGCCCCCGCTCGTTGTCGACTCCGACAAGTGCGTCGGCTGCAAGATGTGCATGCGCATAGGCTGCCCCGCCATCAGCGTCACCGACGGCAAGGCCGCCATAGACCCGACGCTGTGCGTCGGCTGCGACCTGTGCATCCAGATGTGCCGTCCCGGCGCCATCGGAAAGAACCAGGAGGTGTGAGCAATGAGTGAGACAAAATCCATAATGATAGTCGGCGTCGGCGGCCAGGGCACCCTGCTCGCCTCGCGCATCCTCGGCAGCGCCCTCATGTCCTACGGGCACGACGTCAAGCTCAGCGAGGTGCACGGCATGAGTCAGCGCGGCGGCAGCGTCGTTACATATGTGAAGTACGGCGACAAGGTCTACTCCCCGCTGGTCGACCGCGGCGAGGCCGACTACATCCTCTCCTTCGAGCGGCTCGAGGCCGCCCGCTGGCTCGGCTGGCTCAAAAAAGGCGGTGAGCTCATCGTCAACGACCAGAGGATAAACCCCATGCCCGTCATCACGGGCGCCGCCTCCTATCCCGACGGCATACTTGAGAAGATCAAGGCCCTCGGCGTCAACATGGTCTCGGCCGACGCGCTGTCGCTCGCGCTCGAGGCGGGGAGCAGCAAGGCCGTCAACGTCGTGCTCATCGGCATCCTCGCATCCATAATGGACCTGCCCGAGGATGTGTGGATGAAGGCGATCGAGGACAACGTGAAGCCCCGTTTCGTCGAGATGAACAAAAAGGCCTTCGCCCTCGGCTACGCCAAAGGCAAGAGCCGCAGCTGAGCCCCGCTCGCTGTTGTATTATAATATGTATATAAAAAATATCCGGCGCGTTCAGCGCCGGATATTTTTTATCTGCCTCGTCATCTGTCCAGATTTGCCGAGAGCCCGCGTCTCGCCGCCGCGATGAGCTTTTCTATCCTCTGCGAGTTCTCCGTTCTGAACATCGCGCACACGGAGAACGTGAACTCCGGCTCCAGCGGCATTATATTTACACGGCCCGCGCTCCGCTCTGCCAGCTCCAGCGGCAGCAGCGCGCGGCCGCAGCCGCGGGCCGCCATTTCGAGCGCATCCGTGCTCGTGCTCACGCTGCACACCATATCGGGATCTATCCCGCAGCGGCGCAGGGCCTCATCCTCGATCTCCCGCTCGCCGCTGCCGCGCTCGTGCAGGAAAAAGCAGCCATCCGCCGGGCTCCGCTCCTCTCTCGGAGCCGCCATCACCAGGCGCTCCAGCCTGAGCTCACGAGCGGCAAAGCCCTCCGGCGGCGCCTTGCGCAGCACCGTAATCTCCACATCCGCCTCTTCCCCGGGCGCGGCCGCGGCGGCCGGCTGCTCGGGGTTTTCCCTGTTGTACTCCGGCAGCAGCCAGTCGCGCACGAAGCCCGCGTGATCCCCTGAGCACGACACGGTGACCGCCCGGCTCTCCGCCCGGCGGAGCTCTTCCAGGCGGGCCATGGCCTGGCGCTCTATGCGGAGTATGGCCTGGGCGCCGTTTATATATATCTTTCCCGCGTCGGTGAGGGTGAACTCGCCCCCGCGCCGGCAGAAAAGCTTCGCGCCGACCTCTTCCTCAGCGTTTGCAAGGTGGCGCGACAGCGACGGCTGTGAAAGATAGGACCGCTCGGCCGCGCGGGTCATGCTCTTTTCCTCGGCTATCGCTATGAGGTACTCATATACTCTGGTGTTCATGGATGTGCACCCCCTCGAAATCATACTCCGGCTCGAACTCGAGCATTATGCTGCGCAGCTGCTCCGTCCAGCGCATGTTGTGCCAGTCGGGTATGTTGCGCTCGTCATACATCTTCACCTTTAGGTACATCAGATACCGCTCCGGTTTTGAGAGGACATATTCCTCCCTCATCATCATGCACAGGGTGAAAAACGGGGCGTCTTTCAGCCGGAAATACACGGCCTCCTCGCAGGGCTTCGCGTAGTGCCACGGGATGAGGCCGACGCCCGCTCCCGTCTTTATCATCTGATCGACGACCAGGACGTTGTCGGAGCTGAACACCTCCATGGCCTCAAAGCCCGCGCGGAGCACCGTGCGCTTCGTCAGCCCGCCCAGCGTGGAGTTCTCCCCCATCACGACAAACGGGCTGTCCCTGAAATCGGCCAGATCTATTTTCGGCGCCTTTTTCACGTCGCGCGACCCCAGTCTGGCCAGATTGTGGAAAACAGGCACGCTCAGGACTATCTCCTCATCGTAAAACGGCAGCATATGCAGCCCGAGCTTCTGTTCATAGGCGGTGACGAGCGAGAAGTCCACCTCGCCGGCGGCCGCCAGGTTCAGAAGTTCCTGCGCATATCCCTCCACAGTGGCTATCTGCACGTTCGGAAAGCGCTTGAGCAGATGAGGATAGATCATGGCCATGACCTGTGCCCCGCGGTGCGGCGTTATGCCGACCCGGATGGTCTGCTTGTCGGTGCGCCCGAGGCCGCTTATCGAGCTGCGCGTGCGCTCGCGCACGTCGAGTATCTGCCGCGCCGCCGCGATGAGCACATCGCCGGCCTCCGTCGGTTTGAGCTGCCTCTTCTCCCGGTAAAACAGGGGCATCCCGTATTCCCGCTCGGCATCTGTGAGATATTTGCTCAGCGCCGGCTGTGATACGTTCAATTTGTGAGCAGCGGCGGACAAATTGCCCGTCTCCGCTATCGCGATGAGATACGGCAGTTGTTTGGTGTTCATGTATAAATCCACTCCCGCGTTTTGTGCTCTTAGGCCAAAATACAGTCATTGTATAGCATTTATTTGTTTTTATTATGCTGATTAGTTATATTTGTAAGTCTAAACCATAACTTTTTGCTATAGTATATATGAGAAAATGATGATTGTCAACTGTCATTTTTTCGTATATTATTATGTCGTTCGATAGGCTATTACTAAACACAGGCGACATATTTTAGCGTTTTGCACAGTTTGCCGCAGCGCATATGCGCATAACAAATATTATTTTTAAGAATGTTAGTTTTATGCTAAACATAATTCAAATTGAAAGGGAGAACAACATGAAAAAACTGCTTGCTCTTACACTCGCACTCGTCATGGTCGTCGGCCTGCTGGCCGGCTGCGGCGGCTCCACTGAGAGCGCCGCTCCCGAGAGCTCCGCGCCCGAAAGCAGCGCGCCCGAGGCCAACGCCCCCGCCGGTGAGTGGCCTGACGGGACCGTGACCATCCACTCCGCCAGCAAGGCCGGAGGTTCCACCGACCTGCACACCCGCTTCATCGCAAATGCATGGAGCCCGCTGATCGACGAGAACGTCGTCGTCCAGAACTACGACTCCAGCGCCGTCGCTTTCAGCTCCGTCGCCGCCATGGATCCCGACGGCCAGAACCTCCTGTGCATGCACACCGGCATCATTGACTCCTACCTCACCGGAGCCACCGACGTCAACCCGCTCGAGGATCTCGAGGTCGTCGCCGTCATGCAGGACTTCGGCCTGCAGGCCATCATCGCCGCCCCCGACGCACCGTATGACAACTTTGCCGAGATGATCGACTACGCCAAGGAGCATCCGGGCGAGCTGAGCTGCGCCATCGCCACCAAGAACGCCACCCACTTCCTCTGGGGCTCCATCGCTCAGGAGTGCGGCGTTGAGTTCCGCATGGTCGAGGCCGCAAACGAGACCGAGAAGCTGACGAACGTCGCCGGCGGCTTCATCAGCCTGGGCAACTGCTCCGCCGCCAACGGCGTGAGCTACGAGGCCGACGGCAAGGTCAAGGTGCTCGGCCTCATGGCCAACAGCGCCGACGCCGACACCTCTGCTTACCCGCAGTACCAGCTCATCACCGACCAGGGCGTCGACTACACTTCCAACAGCTACATATTCCTCTTCGCCCCCGCCGGCACTCCGGAGGAGACCCTCCAGGCCATGAACGCCTCCCTTGAGGGCGTCACCCAGGATCAGGCCTATATCGACGGCATGACCAACATGGGCTGCCAGCCCGGCTGGATGAACCTTGAGGACTCCAGAGCCGCCCTCCAGTCGTTCTTCGACAGCGAGCATTCCGTCGCCGAGAGCCTCGGCATCCTCGCCGAAGGCCGTTGAGTTAAAACGACAAATTTAATGGAAGCCACCTTGCGGTGGCTTCCATTATAAATGAAGCCAATGTAAACTAGAGGAGGTAAGAGAATGAAATTAAACCGCACACAGATAGTCGGTGTCATTTTCCTGCTGATTGCCGTTTTCTTTGCTGCAATGACACCGAGTATCCAAGTCATTGACGGACTGTATGAGCCCGGCCCGCGCATCTTCCCGTATCTGGCCGAGGGCATCATCGCCCTGTGCTCCATCATCATGATAATCCAGGCCCGCGGCAAGGAAAAAGACCCCAACGCCAAGGAAAGCAAGCCTTACCTTGACAAAGCCGGCTGGAAACGCCTCGGCCTCGCGTCCGTGCTCATGATAGCCTACGCCGTCCTGCTCGGGATCGTCGGCTTCCTGATCGCCACGCCTATCGCCACGCTCGCATTCATCTTTGTCCTCAGCAGCGGCGAAAAGGTCAACAAGATCGCCGCCGTGGTCATCACAGCCGTGCTCACCATCGGCATCTACCTGCTGTTCACCGAGCTGTTCAGCATCCCGCTGCCCAGCGGAATCCTGTTCTGAGGAGGTAATCAAAAATGGATGTGTTCTTCAGTTCGTTCATGACCTGCCTCGACCCGCTGAACCTGCTGCTCATGGCGCTCTGCGCGGTCGTCGGCGTTATCTTCGGCGCCATCCCCGGCCTCTCCGGCGGCATGGGCATGACGCTCATACTCCCGCTCACCTTCGGTATGGCGATGTACAACGGCTTCAGCATGCTGCTCGGCATGTATGTCGGCGGCATCTCCGGCTCGTTCATCGCCGCCGTCCTGGTCGGCATCCCCGGTTCGGCCTCCTCGATAGCCACCTGCTACGACGGCTATCCCATGAGCCAGAAAGGCCAGACCTCCAAGGCCCTGGCGCTCGGCATCATCTGCTCCTTCATGGGCACCTTCTTCTCCGTTATCATCGCCATGCTGCTCTCCGGCCCGATAGCCGACCTCGCGCTCAAGCTCGGCCCCTGGGAGCTGTTCAGCCTCTGCTTCTGCGCCGTCGTCCTCGTCGCCTCGCTCTCGCGCGGCAACGCCGTCAAGGGAATGATAGCCGCAGGCATAGGCCTGCTGGCCGCATGCATAGGTATGGATCCTATCACCGCCAGCCTGCGCTTCACCTTTAACTCCGTCTATTTCCAGGGCGGCATCGACATGGTCGCCGCCATGCTCGGCATCTTCGCCCTGCTCCAGGTATCTGCCGACTTCGCCAAAGGCAACCAGAAGCTGCCCGAGGTCAAGGCCAAGGACCTCAAGGGCCTCGGCGTCACCCTGCGCGACTTCACCAGCAACATAAAGACCATCCTGCTCTCGTTCGTACTCGGCGTGTGGATAGGCTTCCTGCCCGGCATGGGCTCCAGCCTTGCAAACATGGTGGCCTACGCACAATGCAAATCTGCGAGCAAGAACCCCGATGAATGGGGCACCGGCATCCCCGAGGGCGTCATGGCCTCCGAGGTGTCGAACAACGCCGCCATAGGCGGCGCGCTCATCCCGATGATGAGCCTCGGCATCCCCGGCGATGCCCCGACCGCCCTGCTGCTCTCCGGCCTGATAGTCCACGGACTCCAGCCCGGCCCCCTGCTCATCTCCACTCACCCCGATTTCGTCTATTTCGTCTTTATAATGGTCCTCCTTGCCGCCATCTTCGTGTGCGTCGGCGAGCTGCTCACCAAGCGCTGGTTCCCCTTCCTGCTCAAGGTGCCCTATCACTATCTGTACAGCGCGATACTCGTCATGTGCTACGTCGGCGCCTACACCTCCACCTCGTCGATGTTCAACGTGTTCATGATGGTCGTGTTCCTCTTCATCGGCGTGCTGTTCCAGATGGCCGACATCCCGTCGAGCCCGATGATCCTTGCGTTCATCCTCGCGGAGAACCTCGAGTCCTACTTCCGCAAGGGCTTCAGCTACACCGATCAGGGCGTCCTGCCCTTCTTCACCCGCCCTGTGTCCCTTGCCTTCCTGCTGCTCGCCGCGTTCAGCGTGTTCTGGCCGATGATCAGTGAGAAGAGGAAAGCCAAAAAGGCCAAGATGCATTCTTGAAAAGGAGTTTCAAACCATGCCTCTCACAGCAGAACAAAAACAATACTATTATGACGTCATCGCGCGCACCGGCGCTCTGCGCAACTCGTTTCAGAGCCGCGTGATCCCCGAGTGGTACACCGCTTATCTCGACAAGGTCACTCAGGAGGAGGTCCGCGTCCCGACGGACTACGGCGACGTGCGCGTCATCGTCACCACCGCCAAGGAAAAAGCCGCCAACTGCCCCATGCACATCAACATGCACGGCGGCGGGTTCTACTTCCCGCAGAACCGCGACGACGACATGTACTGCGCCCATCTCGCCGCGGAAATCCACGGCGTCGTGGTCGACATCGACTACGCCCTGTCGCAGGATCAGCCCTTCCCCGCCGCGTTTGAGCAGTGTTACGCCGTGTGCGGCTGGGCGTTTGAACACGCCGCCGCCTGGGGATGCGACGCCAACCGCGTGAGCATAGGCGGACACAGCGCCGGCGGCAACCTCACTGCCGCGATAACCATCCGCGCCGGCCAGACCGGGGACTACCGTTTCTGCCTCCAGGTGGTAGATTTCGCCGCGCTCAACATGCAGAAAAGCCAGCAGTCTCCCAAAGGTGAAAACGCCAACCCCGATGCGCTCGTGATATCCTCCGAACGCTCCGACGCTTTCTTCTCGCTCTACACCGACGGGAACGACGCCCTGTGCACCTCTCCTTTTGTCTCCCCGCTCTTCGCAGACGACGAGATGCTCGCGCTCACGCCTCCGGCCGCGCTCGTCATCTCCGCCGGGACCTGCGGTTTCCGCTTTGAGAACGAGGACTACGGCATGCGCCTTGTAAAGCTCGGCAAAGAGGTCACCATGCGCCGCTTCGTCAACAGCCGCCACGGTTTCACCGTGCGCCTGGTCGACGAGTGGGTCGAGGCGCAGCAGCTGATAATCGACGTCATCAACATGACGCCGGCACTGCCGGCAAAGGAGGCGTGAACATGGCCATGACAAAAGAACGCCGCTCCGAGCTGGTCAACTACCTGAGCGCCAGCAGGAACGAGACAATGACAGCCAACCTCACCTACGGCGACGAAGAGCGCTCTTTCCTCGCCCTCGCCGACATGGAGACCGTCGAGCGCGCCCCTGTGGACGGCTTCGGCTACAAGTGCTATGTTTTCACCGCCAAAAACCGCACGGCGCATTGCCCCGTGCACATAAACATCCACGGCGGCGGATTTTTCTACGGGCATAAGGAAAACGACCACATGTTCTCCGCCTGGCTCTCCGACCAGATCAAAGGCGTCGTCGTCGACCTCGACTACTCCACCACGGCCGACGGAGCCGCCTGGCCCGTGCCGATGGACCAGTGCTATGACGCTGCCAAATGGGTCTTCTCCAAATGCGGCGAGTGGGACTGCGACACAAAGCGCGTCAGCATGGGAGGATACAGCGCCGGCTCCACGCTCACCTGCGCCGCCGCGCTCAAGGCGGCTGAGACCGGCGAGTTCCGCCTCTGCCTCCAGGTGCTGGGATACGGCGTCGTCGACTCGGCCACGAGCGCGCAGTTCAAGCTGCCCGGCTACGGCAAGCGCATGATGCCCGCAGCCCGCATGGACGCTTTCTCCGAGCTGCTCACCGACGGCGACCCCAACGTGGGATGCGACAAATTCCTCTCGCCCTGCTTCGCCCCCGACGAGCTTGTCGCCGCCTCGCCGCGCACCCTCATCATAACCGCCGGCGAGTGCGACCTGCGGCACGAGGATGAGCGCTACGGCGCAAAGCTCGCCTCCCTCGGCGTAGAAGTGACGATGCGGCGCGTGCTCGGAGCAAAGCACGGCTTCATCCCCCACTTCATGGCTCACTGGAGAGAGGGCGCAGAGCTCGTTGCCCGCGCGATAAACAGCGCCTCACTGTAAAACACATCGTCAAAATCCCCTCCCGTGCGGGAGGGGATTTTCTTTTATATATGCCGCCCGCCTATTTACAAGGCAGGCCGGAATTGTTATAATAACTAGCTGTAATCAAAGTTGAAAGGAGACGGTGGATTTGGGACGCAGCTTCACCGATATCCTCTCCGGCATAAGGCACGAAAAGGGCATAAGCCAGCGGCGCGCCGCCGCCGACCTGCACATCAGCCAGGCACTGCTCTCTCACTATGAAAACGGCGCGAGGGAGCCGGGGCTCATGTTCGTGTGCCGCGCCTGTGACTATTACGGGGTGAGCGCCGACTATCTGCTCGGGCGCGGCACCGAGCCGCTCGGAGGCTCGTCCGACGGCGCGCTCTCAGCCCTGCACGCCGCCCTCAGCGAGAGGGACGATCCCGAGCTGTCCGCCGCGGCCGAGCGCTATATGCAGGCCGCCGTGCGCCGCCTGTGCGACGAGATCTACGGCGTGGCCGACGCGCGTTCCATGTCGCGGCAGTCGCTGGAGATGGCCGAGGCCGAGCGCGCCATCGCGGAGCGCAGCCCCGACAAACGCCACGCCGGGAGGTTTTCTGATAAATGACTGACAGAAGCAAAATCCGCAGCTTTTCCATCATCGCGCATATCGACCATGGGAAATCCCCCGCGTCCGGCTCCGCCGTCCGCGGTTCCTCCGGCCTTTTAAATTCCTCGGCCGGGCCGAGCCCGGCCTGCGGCGGCGCTGCGCGCCTGCGCGTGGGTTTCCCTCAGGAGGTTTTCTGATAAATGACTGACAGAAGCAAGATCCGCAACTTTTCCATCATCGCACACATTGACCATGGGAAATCCACGCTGGCCGACCGCCTGCTCGAGATATGCAACGCAGTCGACGAGCGCGAGATGGAAAACCAGATACTCGACAACATGGACCTCGAGCGCGAGCACGGCATCACCATAAAATCCCGCGCCGTCAGGCTCGACTACACCGCCGACGACGGCGAGAACTATATCCTGAACCTCATCGACACGCCGGGGCACGTCGACTTCAACTACGAGGTCAGCCGCTCGCTCGCGGCCTGCGAGGGCGCCGTGCTGGTCGTCGACTCGACCCAGGGCGTGGAGGCGCAGACCCTCGCCAACACCTACCTCGCCCTCGACCACGACCTTGAGATAAGGCCCGTGTTCAACAAGATAGACCTGCCCGCGGCCGACCCGGCAAAGGCGAAGAAAGAGGTCGAGGACATCATAGGCCTGGACACCGAGGACGCGCCGGAGATATCCGCCAAGCTCGGCACCAACATCCGCGCCGTGCTGGAGGATATCGTGAAAAACATCCCCGCACCGGGCGGAGACACAGGCGCGCCGCTGCGCGCGCTGGTGTTCGACAGCCAGTACGACCCCTACCTCGGCGTCATCGTCTATTTCCGCGTCATGGACGGCAGCATAGGCGTGGGCGACAGCGTGAAGCTCATGGCCTCCGGCGCGAAGTACAGCGTGCTCGACTGCGGCTATCTCAAGCCGCTGGGCATGCAGAGCGCCGGGCGGCTCTACGCCGGCGAGGTCGGCTACTTCACCGCCAGCATCAAAAACGTCGCCGACACCCGCGTCGGCGACACGGTCACCTCCGCCGACAATCCCGCGCTCGAGCCCCTGCCGGGCTACCGCCCCGTCCAGCCCATGGTCTACTGCGGCGTCTACACCGAAGACGGCAGCAAATACCCCGACCTGCGCGAGGCGCTGGAAAAGCTCCAGCTCAACGACGCGTCGCTCTCGTTTGAACCGGAGAGCTCCGTCGCTCTCGGCTTCGGCTTCCGCTGCGGTTTTCTCGGCATGCTGCACATGGAGATAATCCAGGAGCGGCTCGAGCGCGAGTTCGGGCTCGACCTCGTGACGACGCTCCCGTCGGTCATCTACGAGGTCGTCAAGACCGACGGCTCGGTCGTCAAGGTCGACAACCCCCACAACTACCCCGACCCCTCGCAGATAACCGAGGCGCGCGAGCCCTACGCCTCCGTGTCGATAATCACGCCGCCGGAGTTCGTCGGCAACATCATGCCGCTGTGCCAGGACAGGCGCGGTGAGTACAAAGACATGCAGTACCTCGACACGAACCTGGTCGAGCTGCGCTACGACATGCCGCTCAACGAGATAATCTACGACTTCTTCGACACGCTCAAGGCCCGCACAAAGGGCTACGCCTCGCTCGATTACGAGATAAACGACTACCGCGCGAGCGAGCTCGTGAAGGTCGACCTCCTGCTCAACGGCGACCAGGTCGACGCGCTGAGCTTCATCGCCCACCGCGAGAAGGCCTATGCCCGCGCGCGCAGGATATGCGAAAAGCTCAAGGAGAACATCCCGCGCCAGCTCTTCGAGGTGCCCATCCAGGCGGCCATAGGCGGCAAGATCATCGCCCGCGAGACGGTCAAGGCCATGCGCAAGGACGTGCTCGCCAAGTGCTACGGCGGCGATATAACTCGAAAGAAAAAACTGCTTGAAAAGCAGAAGGAGGGCAAAAAGAAAATGCGCACCCTCGGCACCGTTCAGCTGCCAACGGAGGCGTTCATGGCGGTGCTCAAACTCGACGACTAGCCTCGGAGGTTGGAAAATGGAAAATCCGTTTTATGTGGCCTTATGGGATCTGGGCCTGTTCCGGCTGCTGCTCGCCGCCGTGCTCGGCGGCATAATGGGCCTCGAGCGCACGCGCAAGCGCCGCGAGGCCGGGTTCCGCACATACATGCTCGTCGCAGTCGGCTCGGCCATGACGGTGCTTGTCGGCGAGATCATGTACATGTCGGACCCCGCCGTCGACACGACGCGCATCGCGGCCGCCGCCGTGAGCGGCATAGGCTTCATCGGCGCCGGCAGCATAATCATCTCCCGTTCCAACCGCGTCGTCGGCCTCACGACGGCGGCGGGCGTGTGGGTGAGCGTGTCGGTCGGGCTCGCCGCCGGCTGCGGATACTATATCGGCGCCGTGGCGCTCGTCATCATATCCGTGTTTGCGGCGACGATAGGCGAGCGCATAGAGGAGCGCTTCCTGCGCCACAGCCCGCTCATCCGCCTGTCCGTGCTGTTCGACGGCGAGGAGCATGTCCTCCCATTCATTGAGGAGGCCAAAGGCATGGGTTTCCGCTTCGTCAGCGCCGACATGGAGCGCCCGATCGAGAACTGCGTGTCCGCCACCATGGTCATGCGCCTGCCGGCGCACGAGGATCACCGGGACGTGATAGAAAAGCTCAGCCGCCTGCCCGGCGTCGTCTTTGCCGAGGGCATTTAGAGACGAAAAAATCCCGCTGATTGAATCAGCGGGATTTTTGCTGCCCATTCAGCCCTCATAGGGCTTGTCGGTCTCGATGTAAGCGCCGAGCTCGGCGTTCCAGCCTACATTGAAGCCCAGCGCCGCGCCGAGGTCGCGCAGCTTGTAGTAGGTATATCCGCCGCCGTTGTCGTCAAAGAGCATGATGGCCTCTAGCTCGGCGGGCTTGCCGTTCACATTGGTGGCCGAGGCGGCCGCCTTATATTCGCGGTCGCCGCTGAACGGGGTGCTCATCTCTGAGCCGTTGGCGTCGTAGCTCTCACCGGCAATGAGGTTTGCGCTGCCGTCCCATCCGACATTGAACTGCGCCTCGGTGCCGCTCAGGACATAGGCCACGTCGCGGGCCTTGACGTAGTTCGTCGGGTTTCCGCTTTCGTCTTTGAGGGCGTACATCTGGAACTCGACCGGCTCGCCGTCCACATTCACGAACTGGGTGGAGGCGTAGGCGGTCATGTCAGCTGCGGGCTCGGGAGTGTCGCCGGAGCTCCAGGAGGCGTAGGTGCTGTTCTCGCCCTTGCTGTCGACGACGGTGTAGGCGTCGCCCCAGTCGTAGGTGGTGCAGACAAGCTTGTGCGGCTGACCGTATTTGTCTTTGAACAGGGAGACAACGGCGTCGCCGTCGTCTACGTAGTCCATGTTTATTCTCAGGCAGCTCTCGTAGCTGTAGTCGCCGCCCTCGGCGAGAATGCTGCCGGAGTTCAGGTCGTAATCGCCCTGGATGGTGAGTCGGGTCGTGGTGAGAGCGCCGCCGTTCAAAATCATGTCGCCGCAGGCAAAGTAGGTCGAATTAATCTGTGACCCGTTTATCTCCACCGGGCCGATGACAAACTGATGGCAGGTCAGGGTGCCGCCTCCCTCAAAGGTGATTTTGGCGGCATCGACGCTGGCCTTCCCGATTCTGTACATTGTTTCAAAGCTGTTGAAGGAGCTTGAGGTGCCGTCGGCGAGGACGACGGTGAGGTCGCACGGCGGGTTGCAGAACTGGAAAGAGGTGTAGTTGGTGTAGGGGTAGTCGGGGGTCGCCAGGCTGATGCCGCTGAAGGTTATCCTGTAGTTGCCGTCATAGCTCCAGCCGTCGCCGCTGACGGGCGTGGCGTAGTCGTAAAAGTTTTCGCCGATGATGAATCCGCTGCGGGTCTCGCCCTCTCCCTCGGCGAAGGCGGGCATTGCCAGACCGGCGACGAGCACTGCGCAAAGAATCATACAAAGAAGCCGTTTTTTCATGATATACTCTCCTCTTGTCAAATTTGGACATTTCCTGCGTTGGTGTTCAGCTAAAATTTACGGCTTTTGCCCGGATATGTCAAGCGAAAAGCAAAAATAAAAGCCCCGGATGGGGCTTTTATTTTCAGATTGTTTTTTCCTTTTCTATCAGCGCGTACACCCGCTCGAGCCGCTCATTCATCAGCTCATGCCAGATGCTCGGGTCGATAAACGGGTTGTGATCCCCGCTTATCTGCGGTACGAGCTGAAGTATGCCAACCTGATTGGTGTGAGAAGGCAGGCATATGTCGACATCCATCTTGTCGAGCTTTTTCAGCCCCTCGATGAACTCGTCGCGCAGGCTGACCGGCTGGCGCTTCTCCTCGAAATACTCGCGGTTGAGCGTATTCAGCCCCACGCCCCCGTGTATGCCGCACTTGAGTGTGCGGCCGTTTTTATCGGTCACATCGAAAAACATCGACGTGCAGCCGGGGGTGTGTCCCGGAGTCGACACAGTGCGCACCGTGATATGTCCCTGCGAGATGGGCTTTGCGTCGTCGTAGAGCTCGTCAGGCTCAAACTCGCCGCAGGTATACTCCCCGTTGTTTGCTATCAGGTCGCGCCTCTCGTGGAGAAACTCGAGATCCCGCGCGCCGAGATAGAGCTTCGCGCCGGTGAGCTCCTTCATCGTGCGCGCAGCGCCGATGTGGTCTATGTGCGCGTGCGTAAGGAGTATCTTTTTTATGTCCGTGAGCTCATATCCGAGCTTGCGGATATTCTCAATCATGAGATAGGCGCTCTCGTGCATGGCCGTGTCGATGAGGATAAGGCCGTCGCCGGTATCGATGAGATAGCAGGCGACCCAGTCGTTGCCGCTGATATACCACACGCCCGGCGCCATGGCAAAAGGCTCGACATACGCCTCCCACGGACGGCGGCAGACGCGCGCCATGAGATCGCCGGGCGGTGGACTGATCTTAGATGTGCTGTTGAGTGGCATTTATATCACCTCGTGACTTATTGTTGTTTACTTGCCTTTCGTTTGTCAAGCAGCATGCGGATGGCCGGAGAGAATATGCAGAAGATACCCAGCAGCATGAGTATGCCGGACACGGGCCTCGTGAAGAAAGTGGTCCAGGTGCCGCTGTACTGGAATCCGCGGAGCATGTTCTTCTCAAGTATGGGCCCGAGAACAAAGGCGAGTATGAGAGAACTGGTCGGCAATCCTCCATAATTCATCGCCACACCTATAGCGCAGAATACCAGCATCATGCCGCATTTGTAAAGGTTGCCGGACTCCACATAGGAACTCATAAGAGAGATGACTATAAGTGCAGGATACATGTAGTGCGGCGGGATCTTGAGGACATGTGGAAACAGGCGCATGCCAAATGTCTGCATGGCGAGTACCATCAAAGCACAAACTGCCACAGTAACAAACATGAGGTACACTACATGGCCACTGTTCTGAAATACCATGGGGCCCATCTCGAGGCCGTGTATCGTGAGAGCGCCGATGAGCAGCGCGGTGGTGGAGTCGCCCGGGATGCCGAGCGCCGCCATAGGTATGAGCGCGCCGCCGATGGCAGCGTTGTTGGCAACTTCAGGTGCCCAAACGCCAGCAGGATTGCCCTTTCCGAAGCTGTCGGGGTCTTTGGAGGCGTTTTTAGCCGATGAATAGGCCACAAGATTGGAGAGTCCAGGACCCATACCAGGCAGAAATCCAATTCCCAATCCTATCAGAAATGAACGAACAATATTTCCACCCTGCTCCTTTACCTCTGTAGGCGTTATACCAAAACCATGTATGCTTTTAGTATCAACTTCCGGTGTCGGCGGATATCCCTGTCCGAAATCCACGAGTATGCGGCTCAGGGCAAAAATACCCATAAGTACTATCGTCATCCCAAGTCCGCCCATGAGGTACATGTTGTCAAACACAAAGCGCGGCTCGGCGTCTATGGGGGAATATCCCACAGACGAGAAGAGAAGGCCAAGCGAAGCTGCCGCAAGCCCCTTGAACATGTTGCCTTTTGAAATAGCTATGACCATCGTTATCGCAACAAAGCACAGCGAAAAGTATTCCCATGCGCTGAGCAGGAACGCAATATCTGCTACATAGACACAAAGTATGCAACCGAATATCGCGCTGAAAAACGTTCCGGTAAACGAAGCGGTCATGCCTATGGCCAGAGCTTTTCCGCTCTTGCCCTGCAGGCTCATCGGATAGCCGTCCCAGCAGGTGGCCACGGCAGAGGCCGAGCCCGGTATGCCCAGCAGCACCGAGCCTATGAACGCGCCCGAGCAGCCGCCTATCCACAGGGAGAGCAGGAAAACAATGGCTGTACCAGCATCCATCGTATAAGTTAGCGGCATGAATAGCATGACGGCCATGGTGCCCGAGAGGCCGGGGATAGCACCGAAAATTATGCCGACAACATTGCCTGCCAACATAAGGACTATGTTATAAGGCGATGATAGTGTTTCTAAAATAAAAGGCAAGCTCTCAATCATTTTGCCGCCTCCTTTAATCAAACAGCATTCCGCTGGGGAACGTCATACCAAACGCCGTGACGTACATCAAGTATATAAAAACGGTCACCGCAACGGAATATATTATTTTTGAAACTAAACCGGCCTTTGTCTTTTCTCCCTTTTCTATGATGGTTGTAAAGGCGAACAGTGCAAATGGCGTTGCAAGCATATAGCCGAGGTATTTCATCAGAAAAACATAGACGATCAACACGGCAAACATAATTCCAACTTTTTTCCACCCCGCAGCGCTGAGGAAAGGCTTTTCCTCTTTCTTACTCAGGCAACCTTCAATGAAAATACCCAGGCCACATGCGACAAAACCAAAGGCGGCAATGAGCGGAAACAGTTTCGGGCCGGGATAGGCCGCCGTCATCGGCTTTTTGAATTGCATGACCAGTACCGCTACAACAACTCCCAGTATGATAAGCGCTAGGCCTGTGACATGGTCGCGTCTGATTTTTTTCACAGCGTCATACCTCCTTCAATACGGCAGCCTGTTTCCAGGCTGCCGCACGCTTTAACTGTCAGTCCTGAACGAGGCCAAGCGCCTCGACGACCGGCGTGAGCTGATCTACCTGTGCCTGCACAACAGCCAGCGATTCTTCATAAGGCAGGAATGTGCAAGCCTGTCCGGCATTGGTCAGTATCTCCTGAGTGGCGGGGTCTTCCGCCGCAGCAATAAAGGCGTCAGCTATCTCCTCGCACACTGCGGGATCCATACCCTTGGGACCGAGGACAAAAAACTTGAGCGCGAATGAGAGATCTTCATATCCGAGTTCAATAAAGGAGGGAACATCCGGTAAAATGGAACTCCGACCGCCTTCGTTACTGGTGGAGAAGCATCCAAGACCGATTGCCTTGCCAGCCTCGATATACTGGGCACTGGAGTTGGCGTTGACTATTGCGCAGTCGATAGAGCCGCTCATGAGAGCCGTCATTTTCTCGGTATCAGAGCCAGCTTCCACGAAACTCATTTCTCCGCCGATGGCTTGAGCTAGAAGTCCGCTCATAACGTGAGAGCTGCCGCCTGTCTCAACGCCACAGAGAATCTCGCCTGGATTTTCCTTAACGGCAGCATCAAATTCTTCCATTGTCTGATAGGGACTATCTGCCGGAACAACGAGGATATAACTGCCCGGATCCGACGGCTCGGCAACAGTGATGACAGTGAAGTCCTCAGTGGCAGATTTGTCATAAATATGCGAAGCGGTCTTGATTATCATTGTCGTATGGAAAAATAGAAGTGTGTCAGCCTTTTCCGGGTCTGAGTTGCGTACATTTTCAAATGCTACCACGCCGCCGCCATCGGTGTTATTGATAATTGTGAGGTTGTGTTCACCCTGCTGGTTTATATAATTAGTAAGTGCGCGTCCGACAACATCAGTGCCACCGCCAGCTGCCGCCGCCAATTGTATCTCAATGTTTTTTTCAGTCCACGCCGCACTCTCGCCGCTGTCGTTTCCGCCGTCTGTTCCATCACAGGCAGCCAGTGAGAAAATCATAACCAAGGCAAGTAACAATGCTGTCAGTTTTTTCATTTTTCATTTCTCCTTTTGATAAATTTTGCAGTTTTTTGATGTATGCCATCTATACATTCACCACACGCGGCCCCGGCCGTCGACGCGGGTACGCGTATAGCTGCCGTCTTTTTCGCGCAGGTACACAAAATCAAACAGATTCATCGTCGTGCACACATGGTTCGGAACTATGTACAGAACATCTCCGACTTTCAGGCCGGTCGGCGCGTCATTGCGCACTATAACTCCGTGTTCCTCGTTCATGTGGTCGAATATGAGTTCATCATGCCCGATTATGCGCCCAAATCCCGGCAGATTCACCGGCGGCGTCATAGGCTTCTTGTCCGCTGCAAACACTTTTGACCCGCCGTCTATGACCGCGCGATACGGCGTCGGGGTGCTCACGACCGTGACCTTGACCACCGCGCAGCACTCCTCCGGCTCGGCCACGCCCTGCCGCAGCTCCGACACATCCTGGAAAATATAAGTGCCCGGCCTTATTTCGGTGATCCCCGGATAAGCGGCGACCAGTTCGCCCGTGGGCGTCGAGCCGCCGCTGACGTCGCGGATCGGTATGCCGTTGCTCCGCAGCAGCTCGGCCGTCTCAGACAGCAGCCGTCCTTCTTCCTCGGCCGCGGCGCGCAGGTCGAGAGTCGGCTTCCCGGCGAGCGTGGCGCTCTTAAACGTAAATATCCCGCCCAGGTCGAGTCCAGGCATTTCCGACACCCGTTTCGCAAATTCCAGTATCTCGTCCCGCTGCACGCCCGCCCTGGCATATCCGGTATCAAGCTCTATGCGCACCTCTGCGCGCTGGCCGTGGGCCGCCGCGGCATCCGACAGGGCCGACGCCCCCTCGATGCTGTCGACTCCGCATATGATGCGTATCTGCCTTGACAGCGCAAGGAAGCGCTCGATCTTCTCGCGGCCTATCACCGGATATGCGACAAAAATGTCGTCTATCCCGCCGGCCGCCATGACTTCCGCCTCGCTCAGCTTTGCACAGCACACGCCTTTTGCGCCGAATTCCATCTGCATTTTCGCCAGGCGCACAATCTTATGGGTCTTGGTGTGCGGCCGCAGCGCGCACCCGTGCAGATCCGCGCACTGCTGATAGCGGCGGAGGTTTCGCTCTACCTGCTCCATATCGATTATCACAGCAGGCGTCTCGATGTTCAGCATATCTCTCTCCCTTTCATCCAAGATCCACTGCCGGCGGCACGTCATCACACGCGATCAGCTCGCCGTCCACAAGCACGGACTCGGCATGGAACACCTTGTCCGGTATGGCCGTGTTTCCAAATCCGTCGAAAAACACGCGCTTTTCCGTGTTTTCCCTGAAGCTGAACAGAGTGCCGTGCCCGCACAGCGCGTCCATGTCCGTCCATCCGTCGAATCCAAGTATGGCGGCCGGCTTTGCGGTCGCGCCCCAGACTATCTCCTCGAGCGTCATGCCGCATGCATACAGTTTGCTCATGACATCGGTAAAAGTGAACGGCTTTCCGGCAAAGCAGCGCTTGTGCATGTCGGTGCTCACGCTCACATCCCTGAAGCCGTGCTCCAGCGCTCCGCGGCAGGTGTTGAAATTAAAGCTGGAAAAACCATGCGCCACATCGAAGAGCACTCCGCGGCGCTGTGCGTCGAGCAGCTCATCTGAAGGCGCCCCGTCGGCCTTCCACGGGCTTCCCGGCTTGCCGTTGAATATATGTGTCACCACATCGCCCTTCCTGAGCCTCGGCAGTATATCCTCGCAGTTGGGAGGTCCCTGGCTTATGTGCACCATCAGCGGCAGGCCGGCCAGCTCCGCCGCCTCCAGGGCGCGGTCGAGCGGGACGAGGCAGTCTTTCTCCGGGATGTCGCAGTTGAGCCTGACCTTTATTCCCACGACGTCGCCGGCATGTTCTCTCGCCGCGCGCGCCGCCAGCTCCGGCCTGAGCGTTGAAAAGTCGATGCTCTCGTGGTTGCTCGGAAGTCCGAACCGGTTGACGTGTATCCACAATTTCGGCTTTGTCACGCCTCTGTAAGTGGGCATTATGTACTTATAAAACCCGTCGATGTTGTCGAATCCGCAGCTGCCCGCGTCCGACATGGCATGCACTCCCCAGCGATGCCCGAAAAGGGATGCATGCATGCCAAAAATACCGTAGCCGTCAAATAAATGGACGTGCATGTCTATGAAGCCCGGGGAGAGGAACAGCTCCGTGTCATCAAACGGTTCGTCAGACAGCTTTTCAAAATAAGCCTGCCCGCCCGTATGCAGCCGTCCCCCGACGAACCTGCGGTTCGCCGCCTCATATGCATTTACTCTCAGCTCGTTCTCCGCCATCATTCCGCCTCCGTCTCAAACAGCAGCTCTATCTCGACCGCCTGATTCCCCGGCAGATTATTGACTCCTATGGCCGAGCGGGCGGCACAGCCTGCCTCTTCGCCGAATATGTCTATGAGCATCCGGCTCGCGCCGTCTATGACCTTCGGCTGCTGTCCGAAGTCATCGGCCGATGAGACGAATCCGAGGATCTTGATGAATCTTTTGATGCGGTTTAGATCATGCAGCTCCGCCTCGATGTTGCTCAGCAGGTTGAGCACGCATACCCGCGCCGCTTCCTGCCCCTGCTCGACAGTGAAATCCTTTCCGGCCTGTCCGGTAAACAGCGGTTTCCCGTCCTTTTTGCAGCCTACGCCTGACGTGTAGTAAAACCTGTCGCCGAACTTGCGGACGGAGGAATATATTCCGCCCTTCCCCGGAGGGGGCGGCAGTTTTATTCCGAGTTCTCTCATTTTTTCGTAGCAATCCATATGCAGGTCACTCCTTGATATCTGATATTCTAAAATGTGATATATCAATTGTGTATTCAATAATACCATTTATTTCGTCTTATTTCAATATATTTTTATTACATATTGCCATCAATCCTCTTGTGCAAACAGCTAAAACATAATACACCAACACTTGCTTATCACCAAAAATGTTGATATAATAGATAAACTTAATATAAGATTTCTGTATACCATCGGTATGCTAGAACAGAGGTGGCAAATGAAAGACGGGATAGAGATCTCATTGCCTATCCGCGACCAGGTCGCGGATATTCTCCGCCGCCGCATAATCTCCGGCGAACTGCGCCCGGGAGAAAAAATATCGGAGCGTGAACTCAGCGCGGCGCTCAACGTCAGTACCGCCCCAATCAAAGACGCCATTCGGACGCTTAATATGGAGGGGCTCCTGCGCACATACCCCAGGCGCGGCACATTTGTCACAAACGTGCTCGGCGAAAACATCTTCCAGCTGATCCACACCCGCAGCGTCATAGAGGGCTCCGCCGCATACTGGGGAACCATAAACATAACGGATGAAGGCCTCTCCCAAATGGAGTCCTATCTTCAGAAATTCGAGCGACTGCTCCACACGGCGGATATGACAGACCCCGAGGTGCTGGACCAGGTGACGGGCTACAACTATCATTTCCACCTCATCCTGAGCAACGCGGCCGGCAATGATTATCTGAACAGGCTCATACAAATCATGGGCTCCATAAACAATACCATACGGCACATATATTATTTCTCGGATTTCTCCACCGACTACGAGCAGTCGCTCACAGACCACACCGATATATATAACGCGGCAAAGTCCCGCGACCCCGAATTAGCGGAAAAACTGACGGTGACGCATATCCGGCGAGTCGGCGAAGTCGTTCTTGAGAAAAACGGCATAACGCCC
>CAJFRI010000002.1 GCA_904419385.1 Candidatus Heteroscillospira lomanii | reverse complement strand
AGCTCGCCGCGGAAGGTGCCGTATTCGTCCATGCCGGTGAGTATGCCGGCGTTGTAGAACACCATGAGGCTCTCATCGTCGCTATCGGGCACGCGGCTGATGTTGTTTATCGGCGCGAGCTTTTTCTCTGGGACGGCGGCGGACATCATCTCGAAAAACACCGCGCGTGTACACATGTCTCCGGGGTCGGGCAGGTCACAGCCGAGCCCCTCCATATATTCCATATACGGCTCATACCAGGGCTCGCCGGGGGCGGGCGCATCCTCCCCGCCGAGGTAGGCGCACAGGCGCGCGGCTATCGCGGCGCCCTGGGCGACGGTGAGCCCTCCGTCGGGGTCAAAGCTCTCGTCCGAGACGCCCTCCATGAGCCCGAGCTCACAGCAGACGTCGATATATTCCTCCGCCCAGTGGCCATTCACGTCGGTGAAAGCGGCGGAAGCCGCGCCCGTCAGCAGGCAGACGGCAAGAATGATGGAAACTATCTTTTTCATAGGCTCAGTTCTCTTTGATAATGGCGGCGGAGTTGCGCCGCGCGGTCTCTCCGTTTATTATCCCCGCCGCCTCCTCCGGGGTGCAGAGCTTCTGCTCGCCGGTGGCGAGGTCCTTCAGGGCGACAACGCCCTGCGCCTCCTCGTCGCCGCCTATTATGACGGCAAACGGGACGCCGAGCTTGTCCGCATAGGCGAGCTTGGCCTTGAACTTCTTCTGCTCGCAGTGTATCTGCGTGCGCACGCCGCGCTCGCGCAGCTTTGTCGCGCAGGCGATGGAGTAGCCGAGCTCGCTGCCCATCGGTATCACCAGCGCGTCGCACGGGGCGGTGACCGGTTCGTCGGACAGGAGCCCCTGCTCGCTCAGCACATAGAACAGCCTCGTTAGGCCTATGGAGATGCCGACGCCGGGGAGGGCCTTGTCGGTATAGTGCCCGGCGAGGTTGTCATACCGGCCGCCGGAGCACACGGAGCCTATCTCCGGGTGGCGGGTCATGGTGGTCTCATACACGGTGCCGGTGTAGTAGTCGAGGCCGCGGGCTATGGTGAGGTCGACGGCGAAATTCGCCTCGGGCACGCCGAAATCGGCCAAGTAGCGGGTCACCGTGGTGAGCTCGTCGAGGCCGGTGTCGAACAGCTCGTCCCTGCCGCGGTATCCCTCAAGCGCGGCGAGCACCTCGGCGTTGGAGCCGCCGATGGAGATGAAGCGCAGTATCTCGCCGGCCTCGGAGTCGGCAAGGCCGATCTCCTCGCCGCAGAGCAGCTCGCGGACCTTGTCGGGGCCTATCTTGTCGAGCTTGTCGACCGTGCGCATGATGTCGCCGGATTTCTCCGAGAGGCCGAGCATGGCATAGAAACCGCCCAGTATCTTGCGGTTGTTGACGCGGATGACGAAGTGCTCCAGCCCGAGCGAGCGGAAAGTGCGGTAGATGATGGACGGTATCTCCGCCTCATTTATGACGCTGAGCTGCCCGTCGCCTATAATGTCGATGTCCGCCTGGTAAAACTCGCGGAAGCGGCCGCGCTGGGCACGCTCGCCGCGGTAGACCTTGCCTATCTGATAGCGCCGGAACGGGAAGCTGAGCTGCCCGTAGTTGAGCGCGACGTATTTGGCGAGCGGGACCGTGAGGTCGAAGCGCAGGGCGAGGTCGGAGTCGCCCTTCTGAAAACGGTATATCTGCTTTTCGGTCTCGCCGCCGCCTTTGGCGAGCAGCACCTCGGCCGCCTCTATCACCGGAGTGTCAAGCGCGGTGAAGCCATAGAGCGAGTAGGTCTCGCGCAGCTTCTGCATGAAACGCTCCATCTGGGCCTGGCGGGCCGGCAGGAGCTCCATAAATCCCGACAGCGTGCGGGGTTTGATCTTTTCCATAACCTGTTCCTTTCCGTATTGCTTTTTGCAAAAAAATGCAATCGTCCCCTTGGTTTGGGACGATTGCATGTGCATTCGTGGTGCCACCCAAATTCAGCGCCTCACGGCGCCCTTGGCCGCCCCTTAAAGCGGGGCATACTGCGCTTTCGGCCGCGGCCTTATGCGCGGGCTGGCTGGCTGTCTTCGCCGGGGCGCGGCTCGGGCGCTCTCAGTCGCGGCGCTCCGTCCCTGTGTGCCTGCCTTTCCGGCTACTCCTGCCAGGTCACTGCCTTCTGTTCCTGTCTCTGCTGGTGACTATGTCGCGCCAATCGAGGTCGCCGCGGCGCAGGCCCTGGATGAGGACCTCCGCAGTCGCCACGTTTGAGGCGAACGGGATGTTATAGGTGTCGCACAGGCGGGCTATCTCGTTTATGCCCGTGCAGTCTTCCTTTCCGCTGGCGTCGCAGAAGTAGAGGACAAGATCTATCTCGTTGTAGGCGATGCGGGCGCCGATCTGCTGGATGCCGCCCTGCTCGCCGGTGAAGTATTGCGTGACCGGGAGTCCGGTCGCCTCGCGCACGAGGTGCGCCGTGGTACCCGTCGCGCAGATGTTGTGCCCGGCAAGGATCCCGCAGTATGCTATGCAGAACTGGACCATCAGCTCTTTCTTGCCGTCGTGGGCCATTAGCGCAATGTTCATTTTTATTCACCCTCTCAAATATATGGGCCTTCTCTACAATCTTAAATCTTAATCCAGAATTTGGAAACTAAAGCTTACAATTCAGCTAAATAATGCTATCATACCATAACCAAAAATTCAATGAATTTTTTGAAAATTTTATTGATAACGTTGAATCCACATCACTTGAGCAGAGTCATCTCGTTCTCAAGGGTGGAGGTGCTGTTCTGGAAGCTGAAATAATAGTCGAGCACGCTTCGCGCGACCTCGGCGACGGCGGAACCGGCGCTGCCCTTGTTCATGACGACGGCTATTGCTATCTCGGGTTCGTCGAAAGGCGCGTAGCACATGAAGGTCGCGTTGTTGGTGACGCCCTCACCCATCTGCGCAGTGCCGGTCTTGGCGGCAACTTTTACAGGATAATTGTAAAACGTGACAAAAGCGGTGCCCATCGGGTCGTTGGCAACGGCGTACATTCCATCCTGGACGGCCTTGAAATACTCCTCGTCGGCGCCGACAGTGCTGAGGACCTCAGGCTGGCGCTCGTAGATCTCCTCGGAGTATCCGTAGTTGCGGACAGATTTGAGGATGGACGCGGAGTAGCGCGTGCCGCCGTTGGCGATGACCGCGCAGTACTCGGCGAGCTGAAGCGGCGTGAACTGGTTTAATCCCTGTCCGATCGAGGCCTGAAGCGTATCGCCGAGGTAGAGCGGCTCGCCGTAGATCTGCATCTTGAACTCATCCGTGGTGAGCGTGCCGGTCGACTCGACGAGCTCTATCCCTGTCGGCTCGCTGAGGCCGAAGCGCTTCGTGTAGTCGTTGAGGCGGTCGATCTGGAGATAATCGCCGACGGTGTAGAAAAAGTAGTTGCAGGAGTTCATGATGGCCTGCGTGACGTTCTGCACGCCGTGCGTCAGTCCCTCCTGGTATATCCAGCAGGTAGGCGCATAGCCCTGGTCAGCGTATTTTGTGAAAACGCCGACGTCTTCGATCGTGGTGGTAGTCGTGATCACGCCCTCGTTGAGCGCGGCTATGGCCGTGACGGGCTTGAACGTGGAGCCCGGGGCGTAAATTCCGTTCAGCGCGTAGTTGAACAGGGGGTTGCCCTCCGCGGAGACGAGCTCATCCCAGTCCTCAAGTATGCTGGAGGCGTCGTAGGTCGGATAGCTTGCGATGGCCAGCGGCTCGCCCGTGTCGACATCAATGACAACGACGGCGCCGCCGTCTATGAGCTGCTTTATGTCCTCGGTATTGCCGAGGGCTTCGGCCTCGGCGTTGTCGATCTCACGCTGGGCGTTCTCCTCGGCTATATATGAGGCGAGCGCCTGCTCGGCGGCCTCCTGTATGCCAATATCTATTGTGAGGTAGACATGGTTGCCGGGCTCAGGGGCTTCGGTATACACCGTGCTGGTGACGACGCCGTCTGATGTGCTGGTGATCCTCGCGGTGCCGTCGTCGCCGTGGAGATATTCCTCAAACGCGCGTTCCACGCCGTCTTTGCCGACGAGGGCGTTCATGTCGTAGTCGGGGTATTCCTCGAGCTCGTCGGCCGTCATCGCGCCGACATAGCCGAGGATATGCGCGGCATAGCTCGTATTGTACTCGCGCACATAGCTCACCTCGACGGTTACCGGCAGGTCGCTCTCCATCAGGCGGGCAATGGTCTCTATGCCGACGTCCTCCGCAAAGATATACGGAGATGTGGGCACGTCGTAGCGGCCGTTGAGCTCATAGCGCACACCGGCGATGAGGCGGGTCTGGCGGCTGTCATAGCCGGGATCGATCTCATAGCGGTCGCGGCAGTAGGCCATCAGCTCGACGGCGCTGGTGTCGGGCGCGAGATCCTTGGCCTCAAGGTAGCCGCTGAGGAACGAGCTCTGCAGGCTCGTCATGTTGTCCACATATTCAAAAGGAGCCTCGTCCGTCACGGGCATGGTGTCGATATGCTCCTCGCCGCAGCTCTCGACTATGTCGATGAGCTGGAGGATGACGGCGTTGGGGTCATCCATCTCGAAGAGCTTGTCGGTGTCGATGACTATGTTCGAGCACGTCCTGTTCGACACGAGCACGCGGCCGTATCTGTCGAGGATGTCGCCTCTAGCGGCGGTGACGGTCTTTGTCGTGACTATATTGTTGGTGGAGCTCTCGTAGTAGGCCTCGCCCTCGACTATCTGGAGCTTGTACAGCGTGAGCAGATAGAGCACGAGCAGCGCGGCCAGCAGCAGCGAAAGCACGCTCAGCCTTCCGCGGCTGAAAAATCTGTCCATAGGGTTCTCCTTTTATCCGTCGAGCGATCGCTCCGCGAGGGCCCGGCACGGGAAGTAGATAGCGAATATGAATGGCAGCGAGTAGGCCGTTTGCAGCAGTGCGGTGCGCAGCATGGGCAGCACCTCGCCGTTATACAGCAGGAACACGCGCAGCGCCTGGATCAGCGCCGTCGCAAGCAGGCCGGCAGCACTCACGGCGAAGAACGCCGGGAGCCGCTTCGTGACCAGAAAGCGCTCCGCCGCCGTGGCGAGGAAGCCGAGCGCCGGCATTATGAGCGTAAAGAGCACGAGCGTCTCTGAGAACATGGCGTCGCACAAAATGCCGCACAGCAGCCCGAACACCATCCCCCACGCGCCGCCCTGCAGCATGCCGACCGCTATGGGGAACAGCGGCATTATCATCGCCCGCGCGCCGAATATGGTCACGCGCGAGAGGATCAGCTCCTGCACCGACATGACGACGATGAGCATGAGCGCATACAGTATGCTCCTGCGGAGCTTGTCGAGATTGACCAGATCAAGCAGATACATGGCGCCCTCCGTGTCACTCGACCACGTCGAACTGGGTGACGACGAACACCTGCGACAGCGAGTCGAGGTCGCAGCTCGGTCTCAGCACGCCGTACGGCATCTGGCCGCCGGCCTCGGTGAGCACATTTTCTATCGTGCCGACGACGAGGCCCTGCGGGTATGCCCCGCCCTGGCCGGAGGTGAGCACCGTGTCGCCCTCGAGGAGGCTGGTGCCTTCCGTGAGGTGGTAGATCTTGCAGCAGCCGTCCTGCATGAGCGCGAAGTCGCCTATCGCCATGGCGGCGTTGCCGGCCTCGCCGACGAGGACGCCGACGTTGGTGCTCACGTCGATGACCGTCGCGACATTCGCCCAGGTCTCGCCGAGCTCGCTGATCTCGCCGACGAGCTCGCCCGCCTCCGTGACGACCGGCATGCCGACCTGGAGGCCCGAGCTCTCGCCCTTGCTTATGGTGAAGGAGCTCGTCCAGTTGGATGAGTTCCAGTTGACTATCCTCGCCGACTCGAACACGAAGTCGGAGTGGCGCTGTTTCAGCCCGAGCAGTTCGCGCAGGCGCACATTCTCGTCGCGCGCCTCGGCTCCGAGCCTTGCGTCCTCCTGGGCCTCGGCCAGCTGCGTGCGCAGCGCCTCGTTTTCGGCGACGAGCATGTCATATTCATAGATATATCCGTACAGGCTCTCGAACCAGTCGACGACGACGCCGACGGCGCTCTGCACCGGCGACTTGACTATGCCCGCCGTGTCGCTGACGACTCCGGCGCGCCCGCCGAGAAAGTGGGCGCTCACGGCGACTATCAGCACGACTCCGAGCGTCATCGCCCCGAGCCGCGTCCCGTATCGCCTGAGAAATTTCTTGAAATTCAAATCAGCTCCACACCCAATCTGCGAAGTATGAGCCCGAGCCGGCACAGCGGCAGGCCCATGACATTGTAAAAATCCCCGGTTATCCCGCTCACGAACGCGCCGCCGGGCCCCTGTATGCCGTAAGCTCCGGCCTTGTCCATGGGCTCGCCCGTGGCGATATAGCGCTCTATCTCGCTCTCCGTCAGCTCGCGGAAGCGAACGAGCGTCTCCTCGGACACGCATATCTCGGTCCCGCCGGAGATGACGGTGAGCCCCGTGAGCACGCTGTGCTCCCTGGCGGAGAGCGCCGCGAGCATTTCGCGCGCGCCATCTTTCCCGGAGGGCTTGCCGAGGATGCGGCCGTCAAGCACGACGACCGTGTCCGCCGCGATGACTATGGAATCCCGCGGCGAGACGCCCGCCGCCTCGCCCGCCTTGCGGCCGGAGAGTATGCGCACGGCGCCGTCCGGCGAGACCCCGGGCGGGATGCGCTCCTCGCCCGCGGCAGGCCTCACGACAGGGTCGAGCCCCATCATCTCAAGTATGCGGCGGCGGCGCGGGGAGGCCGAGGCCAATATTATATCCTTGCTCATTTCACGCCTCTGTAATACAGCCCGCGGGTGATATTCGTGGGCGAATATTCGGCCGCGCCGGCATATGTCTTTGCGATGAGGACGCACTCGCGGGCGCTCTCCGTCGTGAACAGCAGGCGCGCGCCCCAGAGGCCGATGTTCTCATAGTCGGCGCGCTTGTCCGCGAGGAACAGCCTGTGCGCGTTGAGGACGACGTTGCGGCAGCCGAACTCGCGTATCACCGGGAACACGGAGCCGTGCCTGTCGGCGAGCTGGGGGCTGTTCTCACAGTTGCAGCGGCCGGCGCTGTTCTTGATTATGCACTGGTCGCTCACCATGGCGGGCAGGCGGCCGTAGACTATCATCTCGGTGTCGAGAGGCTTTATGAGGTCGCGTATCTGGCTGAGGCGCAGCTCGAACGACGCCGTCGCCGAGACGAGGCCCGCGCTGCGCAACATCTCCAGCGAGTGTGAATTGAATGCGTTGAAGCCGAAGTCGCCCCGCACCGTGAATCCCAGGCGGCGGCAGAGCGCGACCTGGCCGAGATTGCCGGCCAGAGCCTCGGTTATGCCCATGGCCTTAGTGCGGCGGAGCAGGGCCTCGACCTCACCCGTCTCGGAGTCGGTCATCACCCTCGGCATGACGGCCACGGGCGTGCTCCCCGAGGAGACGAACCTGGCGACGGCCTCCGGCGCCGCCTGGATGATCTCCAGCGGGACATAGATATAGTCCGGGCGGGTGTCGGCCAGCTCGGGCGAGAGCTGATCGGCCCTCGTGACCTGATATATGACTCTCGGCGCGCCGGAGGCCGGAGCCGAGAGCGGCGCCGGCGGGAACTCGCCCTTAGCGTAAGGCGGGGCGGCGCGGCGCAGCGCCGTGATGCGCGAGATGAGCTCGCGCCTGATCTCGTTGAGCTTGGCCGCCGGGAGATAGAGCCCCGGGTCGACCTTGCAGTTGACCTCCACGCAGGAGTACGGCGTGCCGCCGGTCTTGTAGAGCTGCTCGCCGACGGACTCGGCAGTGAGCTCCCGCGAGACGGCGGCCTGCGGCACGGGCCCCTCGGCGGTAGCGTGGCGTCCCTCGGCGTCTTCTATCGCAAAGCGCGAGCGGTTCGACGCCTCGATGACGGCGTAAAACCTCACCGGGACGCGGCGCACTTCGGAATTTATGTACTCCTTCTGCGCCTCGCTGTAGAGCTGCTCGGTCTCGCGCGGGGTCTCCTCGCGCACGCCGAACATGTCCGGCCCGAGCCTGCCGGTGAAATACCCGTCGGTAAAGCCCTGGCGCGAGAAGGCGAGCGCGAGGCGCTCATAGTCTGCCTGGGTGGGCACGCGGCGGTTTTTGACGACGTCGGCGTAGATCGACGTGACGATCGCCGCGTATTCCGGGCGCTTGGCGCGCCCCTCTATCTTGGCGCTGGCCACACCCATGCGCTCGAGCTCGCTCACATAGGCGAGCAGGCAGTTGTCTTTCAGGCTCATGGGCTTGCGGTCCATGCGGCCGCCCATGCTGTAATCCATGCGGCAGGTCTGGGCGCACTGGCCGCGGTTGCCGCTGTGCCCGCCGATGAGCGCGCTCATATAGCACTGGCCCGAGTGGCAGAAGCAGAGCGCCCCGTGGACGAACACCTCTATCTCGATCGGCGAGCGCGCGCAGATATATTCTATCTGGTGCATGTTGAGCTCGCGCGCGAGCACGACCCGCTTCATCCCGAGCTCGGCCGCGGCGTAAACCCCGTCGAGATTGTGCACGCTCATCTGGGTGCTCGCGTGCAGCGGCATATCCGGCAGCACGGAGCGCAGCACTCTCGCAAGCCCGAGGTCCTGCACCAGTATGGCGTCGGCCCCGAGCTCGGCCGCGCGGCCGGCCAGGGCGGCGACGCGCCTCAGCTCCCTGTCGGCGGCCAGGGTGTTCAGCGTGACATACACCTTGCACCCGCGCACACGGCAGTACCGCACGGAATCGGCGAATTCTTCATCTGTGAAATTTTTGGCCCCGCGGCGGGCATTGTGCTCGCCGAAGCCCATATATATTGCATCCGCGCCGCTCTGAACGGCGGCGATAACGCCCTCCGGAGAGCCGGCCGGCGAAAGGATCTCGAGCATTTTCCGTCTCCCGTAACGTAGTTTTGTCTTCCATTGCGCCCTCAGCGGCGCAGGACATATGATTATATCACATTCTTACGCATTGCCACAAGGGATTTTTGATGATATAATGCATTATAGCACGAATAAGGGCGCTCAGACAGCGCAGACGTGCAAATTTTCAAAAGCTTTACATTTTCGCCACACACGGAGATATACGAATGAACGAAGTGAGATACACGATAGCGCGCGAACAGGCAGTCGTCATCTCCGCGGCCGACGCCGACAGGCTGCTCTCGCGCGGCGACGCGGCGGCAGCCCTACTCTACATATACCTGCTGCGGCGCGGCGGCTCGTTCACGATGGACGAGGCGTCAAAGCGGCTCGGCATGAGCTCCGCGCAGCTGCGCCGCGCGGCCGAAGCGCTCAGCGAGATGGGCCTTCTGGAGATACGCGGCATACCCGAGCCGCCGGAGGAGCTGCCGGAGTACTCCACAGAGCAGATGAGCGAGCGCACCATTGACAGCCCGGAATTCTCATCGCTCACAGCCGAGGTGCAGGCGCTGTTCGGCCGGGTGCTCTCCGGCACGGAGCTGAAGCTCCTGTTCGGCATATACGACTACCTCGCCCTGCCGCCTGAGGTCATCCTCATGCTCGTGAGCCACTGTATCGAGCGGACGGAAAAGCGCCTCGGCCCCGGCCGCCGCCCCTCCATGCGCAGCGTCGAGCGCGAGGCCTACGCCTGGGCCAACCGCGAGATAACGACGCTCGAGGCCGCCGAGGAGCACCTGCGCTATCTGCAAAAGCTCGACAGCGAGACCGAGAAGATAAAGTCCGCTCTCGGAATACAGGGGCGCAGCCTCTCGTCCACCGAGCGGAAATACATAGAGGACTGGATCGCGCTCGGCTTTTCGGCCGGCGCGCTCGAGCTCGCCTACGACCGCACTGTGCTCAAGACGGGGCGCCTGCAGTGGAAGTACATGGACTCGATAGTCCGCAGCTGGCACGGCAAGGGCCTGCACACGCCGGAGGAGATCGCCGCGGGCGACACCCTCCCGCCCGAGCGGCGCAACACGAAACCGGCCGGCGCTTCGGAGCCCGACCGCGGCGGCATAGAGCGCATGGAGCGCCTTATGAACCGCATGAAGAAAGATTGAGGTTTGAGCTATGGACGGCAAACTTCTGGCAAAGGCGCGGGAGCGCCTGGCCGAGACGAGAGAACAAAACCGCCGCGAGGAGCTGCGCCGCCGCAAGGAGATCTACTCCCGCGACGCGCGCATAAAAGAGATAGACGCGCGCCTGCGCGGCATAATGGCAGAGGTGTTCGGTGCGGCGCTCGGCTCCGGGGCCGACGTGAAGGCTCTCGAGCGCGAGAGCCTGGACCTGCAGGTCGAACGAGCCGAGCGGCTCACGGCGCTCGGCCATCCGGCGGACTATCTGGACGAGATCGCAGACTGCCCCAAGTGCCGCGACAGCGGCTATGTCATGGGGCACATGTGCTCCTGCCTCAAAGGGCTCTACGACCGCGAGGTGGCCGCGAGCCTCTCAAGCCTCATGCTCATGGGCGACGAGAGCTTCGAGCGCTTTGACCTCTCTTACTACGACGGCGAAAAAAACGCGCGCACCGGCGTGTCCCCGCGCGAGTGCATGGAAATGGTGTACAAAACCTGCCGCACCTACGCCGAGACCTTCGCGCCCGGCAGCATGGACCTGCTGCTGCGCGGCGGCCCCGGGCTAGGCAAGACCTTCCTCTCGGCCTGCATAGCGCGGGTCGTGTCACAGAAGGGCTTTTCCGTGGTCTACGAGTCGGCGGGCGCGGCTTTCGAGGCGTTTGAGGACAAGCGCTTCGCCCGCGACGGCGATGCCGCCGGTACGGTCGAGCGCATGCTCAGCTGCGACCTGCTCATCCTCGACGACCTCGGCACGGAGATGCCCGGCGGCGTCACCAACGGCGCGCTATACGCCATTCTGAGCCGCCGCCTCGCCGGGAAAAAGAGCATGATAATCAGCACCAACCTCTCCGCCGCCGAGCTCTCCCGGCGGTACACGCCGCAGATCGCCTCGCGCATAGAGGGCGAGTTCGAGGAGCTCGAGTTCGCCGGGAGCGACATACGGGCGATAAAAAAAGCGCGCGAGCGCTGAGAAAACGCAAAAGCCCCGTTCTCCGAATGGAGAGCGGGGCTTTTTCATGACCGTCACAGGCCGACGCGCTTTGTATAGTTCCTGCCCTGCTCGTCTTTGCAGATCTCGAGGGCAAAGGGGAAGCGGTCGATATCGGTGGAGAGCTCGAAATCGCGCTCGGGCGCGAAAGCCTGGTTCTCCGGGACGAAAAAGCGCGACCCGGGGCCGGCGCGCAGCGAGGGGATAGCGGCGCGCACATCCATGGGCTCGCCGAGCAGGAGCGAGCGGATATACTCGGCGCAGAGCGTGTCCTCCTCGGTCGGGCATGTGTTTTCAAAACCCATGCACACAAGGCTCACGCGCTGCGGCGCAAGCCTGCGGATATACTCCGCTGTCGCGGCCGCGTTCACGAGCGCGGCGGGCAGGATGCGCTCGGCGTGCACCGCGGCCTCTATGCCCTGGGTGCCGGCGCTGGTGGTGTGGATGATGGTGCGCCCGGCGATGTCGGCTCTCTCGAGCTGGGACGGGGAGTTGCCGAAGTCAAAGCCCTCGCGGGGCCTGCCGTGCCGCTCGCCGGCGAGGAGCCAGCCGGGGTGCGCGGCTTTGAGCGCCATGGCCCCGTCGAGCGAGGCCAGCGGGTATATGCGGCCGGCGCCGCGGGAATAGGCCCAGCACTCAAAGGTGTAGGCGCGGAACACGTCGATGACGACGGTGACACCCTCTGCCCTGGCGGCTCCCGCCGTGAGATGGTCTATGGTTATGTCCATGATTGCCTCCTGTGCTGTGTCAGAGTTCCTCGGCCTCGTGCAGCCAGAGCTCGGCGCTCGCGTCGGACGGCATGCGCCAGTCGCCGCGGGGCGAGAGCGCGACGGAGCCGACTTTCGGCCCGTCCGGCAGGCAGGAGCGCTTGAACTGCTGGGCAAAGAAGCGGCGGATGAACGTGCACAGCCACGTCTTTATGGTAGCGGCGTCGTAGTCGCCGCCGAAAGTGCGCAGTGCTACGCGGTAGATCTTGCGTGGCGAGTAGCCGAAGCGCACCATGTAGTACAGGAAGAAGTCGTGCAGCTCATATGGGCCGACGAGGTTTTCCGTGCGCTGGCTGATCTCGCCGTCTTTCGGCGGGAGCAGCTCGGGCGACACCGGCGTCGCCAGTATGTCGCGCAGCACGGCGCCGAGCTCGCCGCCCGCGCGCTCGGCCTCGTAGTCCACGAGATAGCGCACCAGAGTTTTCGGCACCGAGGCGTTCACTCCGTACATGCTCATATGGTCGCCGTTATAGGTCGCCCAGCCGAGCGCAAGCTCGGACAGGTCGCCCGTGCCGACGACGAGGCCCCCGGACTTGTTGGCTATGTCCATGAGCACGAGCGTGCGCATGCGCGCCTGGGCGTTTTCAAAGGTCACGCTGTGGTCGTCCCACGAGTGTCCTATGTCCTCAAAGTGCTGGTTCACGGCGGCCTTTATGTCGACGGTGCGCAGGGCCGCGCCGTAGGCCTCGGCGAGCTTTTCGGCGTTGCCGCGGGTGCGCGCCGTGGTGCCGAAACAGGGCATGGTCACAGCTGTGATGTTCTCGCGCGGGCGGCCGAGCATGTCGAACGCGTGCGCCATCACGATGAGCGCGAGCGTGGAGTCGAGCCCGCCGGACAGGCCGACAACAGCCGTCTTTGCGCGGGTGTGCTCCATGCGTGAGGCAAGGCCCGCCGCCTGGATGGCGAGGATCTCCTCGCAGCGCTCGTCGCGCGCGGCCTTCTCCGACGGCACGAACGGCAGGCGCGGGAAAGAGCGGTCGGCGAGGTCGCATTCGCAGGGCCGGAGCGAGAAGCCGATATCCACCGCGCCGCAGCCGGAGAAGGTATTCATGCGCCGCCTGTCGTGGGCGAGGCGGCCGAGGTCGATGTCGGCGTAGGTGATGCCGTTCGTGAACAGGCGGCTCTCGGAAAGTATGGCGCCGTTTTCGGCGATGAGGTCGTGCCCGGCGAACACCATGTCCTGGGTCGACTCGCCGAGCCCCGCGTCGGCATAGACATACGCGCAGAGCAGGCGCGCCGACTGGCTCGAGACGAGCTCGCGCCGGTAGCCGGCCTTGCCTATGGTCTCGTCCGAGGCGGAGAGGTTTGCGATGATGTGCGCCCCGCCCATGGCGAGCCCGCAGGACGGCGGCTCGGGCACCCACAGGTCCTCGCAGATCTCCACGCCGAAGGTGAAGAGCGGCTCCTCATCACAGCGGAACACGGCGTCGGCCACGACCGGGACGCCGACCGTCTCCCCTCCCGCGCGTATATCTATCCCGGCGAGCTCGCCGGCGATCTCTCTGCCGGGGGAAAAATGGCGCTGCTCGTAAAACTCCGAGTAATTCGGCAGATGCTGCTTCGGCACGAAGGCCAGCACCTGGCCCCGGCAGAGCACGGCCGCGCAGTTATAGAGCTTGCCGCGCAGTCTCAGCGGCAGGCCGACAAGCAGCACGGCGTTGAGCTCCGCCGTTTCGCGCCTGACCGTCTCCAGCGCGTTGAGCGCGCCGTCGAGAAGCGTGTCCTGCAAAAACAGGTCGCCGCAGGTGTAGCCCGTGAGGCAGAGCTCCGGGAACACGACAAGGCGCGCGCCGTGCGCCGCCGCTTCCGCTGCGGCGGAGACGACCGCCGCGGCGTTGTGAGCGCAGCCGGCTACCTTGATGCGCGGCGATGCGGCCGCTACTTTGATGAATCCGTCTCTCATTTGTTCTCTCCCCCTTGATCCGTCTGCCTGAAACTGAGCAGGCTGTCGTCGAAATGTTCGAGCAGGGCCCGGCGCACGGCAAAAAAGCTGTCGCTGCCGGTCTCGACCAGCGCGCGGCCGTCCGACTCGGAGCAGGTCGCTCCGGCGTCCAGCAGCGGGAGCACGTTGCCGTTCAGCTCGCTCACGAGCTCGTCTATGTGCCCGGCATAGTATTCGTCCGTCTGCGGCGGCTCGTAGTCCTTGAGCGCGCCGTCTCCCCCGCTCGTAAAGCACATGACGAGGAACGCGGCAAAGCACATCAGCACGATGGCACAGCCGAGCGGACGCAGTTTTTTTATGAAATCAGCGCCTGTATTCATTGATTCCTCCGCCAATAATACTCAAATTTTTCAAATTCTGCAAGTTTTTGCGCGTTTTCGGCCGAAAGGACGTCGGTCAGCGACCCGTTTTCATAATAAACCCCCGTCGAGCTGATAACCGGCACGGTCTGCATGAGGTCGGTGCCGGCCTTCATATAGGCCGGGCCGTCCCAGGAGCACAGCTCGAATACGAGGTTCATGAGGAAGCACGGGGATATGTCAGGTCCCTGTCCCGTGAAGTCGTTCCCGAGCATCTCCTTGGCCGCGTCGTTCGCCCAGATGAGGTAGGGCGTGGCGTAGTAGTTCTCAAAACTCTGCTGATCGGAGCGGCTGATGTCGATGCCGAGCTCCGAGTAGACATACGCCCCGTTGCCGAGCCACGGCTTGTGGTCGCCGAAAACGACAAGCACCACAGGCTCGTCGCGCGCGGCGAGCTCGCGCGCGAGCTTGCCGACGGCCGCATCGGTCTGGGCGATGCCGGAGAGGTAGTTGTTGATGATATTATACCCCTCGTCGCTCAGCTCCGGCGTCTTGGCGACGTATTCCGTGCTGAAATACCGCTCCTTCGTCTCATAAGGGCCGTGGTTCTGGTAGGTGACGCTGAACTGGAAATACGGCTGTCCGGCGGCGGCCGCGGCATCGAACATGCCGAGCAGGTCGTCGAAAAAGAGGTCGTCTATCATCATGCCGCTGTAAGTTATCTCGCCGGGGTCGGAGTAGCGCGTCTCATAGAACCAGTAGTCCTCGAACCCGAGGTAGGAGTTCACGTTCTGGCGGTTGTAGAACCACCCATAACACGGATGCCCGCCCTCAGTCTTATACCCCTGCCCGCGCAGATACCAGACATAGCTGCCGGTGTCGCTGCGGTAGTTGCGCAGGTCGGTCGTGCCGGTGAGGAAGGCGCGCTCGGTGTCGACCGTATTGCCAGCGAAAATGTTAGTGATGAGCTGCCCGCTCACGCTCTCGGCGGCGAGCGCGTGGAAATTGACATACGGGTCGGCCTCGAGCTCTATGAGATCGGAAAAATCTGCAAACGCCTCGAGCATGACGCCGACTATATTCACCTTTTTATCCTCAGGTATGCCGCTGTCGCCTATCTCCGCGAGCGCCGAGGCGACAGCGTCCTCATCATAGCCCTCGGGGGGCGGGTCGCCCACGTCGGTGAAGCTGTGCAGCAGCGGGTAGAGAAACCCTCGGCTGACGTACTGGTCGGTCTGCGACCACTCGGACATGAACCAGGAGTTGCGCTCCATGTTCTCCGTCTTTGTATAGACGTCCTCGCTGGCATACACCGTGAAATACAGGCCCGCCGAGACCGCCGCGAGCACGAGCGCTCCGGCAATGCGCCGCTTCGGCGCCCTCAGCCTGCCGCGGCAGAGGGAACACAGCGCCGTTATTGCGGCAACTGCGAGCACGGCGAGCACGGTCGCCGGGCGCAGATAGCCCGAGTAGTTCTCACCGGCCTTCGCCGCCTCGAAAAACACGAACATGTCCTCGGCTATGAGCGGGTCGCTGCGTATGGTGAGCTTCAGGAAGTTCACGCAGCTCAGGCCCATGACGGCAAGCCCCGTCACCAGCGAGGCGCACCACGCCCTGTCGGTGAGCAGCCATATGAACAGCGAGAGCAGCACGGCCGGCAGCACGTTGAGCACAGCCAGCAGGGGCTTGTGCAGATAGCTGAGGAACAGCGCCGACTGCTCGCTCGAGGCGAGCGCCGCATATATGAGGGCGAGCCCGCCGTAGGCCGCGCCGGAGAGTATTGCCGCCGCTGTGGCAAAGGCGCGCCCGTTCCAGGGGGCGTTGATGATATCCTGTCTATGCATTTTGTTTTCCCTTTCGGAGTATTTCCCCCTAGAGCAGCCAGTCCGTGATGTAGCGCGCGCTGAACGCGTCGCGCAGGACAAAGCTTGCGATGTCGAACATTCGGAGAGCATCCGCGTCGCTGTCCGGGATCTGCAACATACTCTTCCCGGACTCCGAGACAAAATACTCCCATGTGTAGATGAGGCTCTCCTGCCGCATGGCCTCTATCATCTTCCAGTAGCCCGGCAGCTCCACATCCGCGCAGCGCAGCGCCGTGAGCCCCAGGAAGTTTGAAGAGTCGTCGATCACCGTACCCGGCTCGGCCGGTAGGAGCGACGGGTCGTTCGCCCAGATGAGATACTCTGTGCTGTACATCTCGGCGCGCTGTTCGGCCGTCCAGCTTGAGCTGTCCGCCGGGCACATGCCGAGCTCGGTGTAGACGCTGCCGCCCTGCTCGAGGCCGAGGCCCGGCTTATGGTCGCCGAAAAATATCACGACCGTCGGCTCGTCCACCGTCTCAAGATAATCAGTGAGCTTTCTGAGCGAGCGCGAGGCGTTGGCTATGCCCTGGGTCGCCGCGGAGAGCGCGCCGCGCGCCTCGCCGCTGAGCTCGGCCGTGAACGGAAAGTCGTATTCATCGTATTTGTCCTCGAGATAGCTCGAGTGGTTCTCCATCGACACCGCATATATGAATACGGGCGACTCGCCGGCCTTTTCGCCGAACAGGTCTATGATAAGGTCGGCCATATAGTCGTCGGAGTAATACCATCCGGAGATGCGCTCTTCCATATAATTCCAGTAGTCGCCGCCCGCAGCCGCAGCCGCAGGATCGATCTCAGCCATATCCTCGGAGAAGAACACGTCGTCAAAGCCGAGGCCCGGCAGGAAGGCGCGGCGGCCGTATATCGAGTCGTTGTACATGTGGAGGAAGGCGGTGTAGTACCCGGCGCCGCGCAGCACTGCCGGCACCGCCGGCAGTTTTTCAAACTGCTCCGACGTCCAGGTGTTCAGCGCCTCGCCGTACGGCAGCAGGCGGGTGTTTATGCCGGTGAGGAGTTCGAGCTCTATGTTCACCGTGCCGTAGCCGAGGGTGCGTGTATAGAACCTGCCGGATACCCCCTCGCTCTCGAGCTCGTGGAAATCGGAGACGGGGTCGCCCTCATACTCGACGCCATCGAGTTCGGTCACGTCGAAAAACGACTCGGACAGGATCATTATGACGTTCACCGGCTCTCCCCCGCCGGACGGTATGCCGGAGATGAGGCCGTCAAGCTCGTCCCGCACCTCTTCCGCGGTCTCCTCGTCATACTTCATCCCGCCGTCGCGGTAGATGACGCTGCGCCAGAAGCCGAGGAGGAATCCGGTGCGTGAATTCACATAGTTCTGGCTGTACGCCCTGTTGAGCGGGACGCCGAGCGGCCGGTAGATGACGGCGTTCGCGAGCAGCCCGAAGCACAGCACAAAGATCCCGGCCGCTCCGGCAAACGCCCCCCAGCGCGCCCAGCCGCGCAGCCTGAGCGGCTTTGACGCGATGAAGAGCACCGCAAGCCAGACAGCCGTGCCCGCGAGCGCTATCGCGCTGTTGCGCGACATGGTGATATACCTGGCGTTCAGCCCCGCTATGTCGCCCGCCGAGAAAGCGAGCGCGAGGTCCTGTATCTCGAGCGGGGTCGATGTGATGAGCATTTTGAAATACTGCACGAATGACAGCGCCATCACTGTGCACGCCGCTACGCACCCGGACGCGAACAGGCTCCGCAGCAGCGCCGCGAGCGCGAACACGGCAAGCGCTATCAGCGCGCTCTCGCCGAAAAACAGCGCGCTCTCCCCCGAAACGGCGGAGAGCGTCTGTCTTATGCTCTGTGTGGTCACCAGCCTGGAAGCGGCGGCGAGCCCGGCTCCCGTGAGCGCCGAAAATATCAGCAGCCAGGCCGCGCGGGCACGCGGCCTGAGCTCCGCGCCGCGGAGGCGGCTGATGGTTTGCAGAGGTCCGCACATATCAGTAGGCGATGCGCTCCCCAATGTATGCCGCGAGGTCGGATATGGCGATGCGCTCCTGCTCCATGCTGTCGCGCTCGCGCACGGTGACGCAGCCGTCGTTTTCGCTGTCGAAGTCGTAAGTCACGCAGAACGGGGTGCCGGCCTCGTCCTGGCGGCGGTAGCGCTTGCCTATGCTGCCGGCGTCGTCGTAGTCGCACATGAACTGCTTCTGCAGGCTGTGATAGAGCTCGGTGGCCGGTCCGGAGAGCTTTTTCGACAGCGGCAGCACGGCGCACTTCATGGGTGCGAGCGCCGGGTGCAGGTGCAGCACGACGCGCACGTCGCCCTTGGCCTCGTCGACGACTTCCTCGTCGTATGCGTCGATGAGGAAAGCGAGCGTCACTCGGTCGGCGCCGAGCGAGGGCTCGACAACATATGGGATGTATTTTTCGCCCAGTTCCTGATCAAAATATTCCATACTCTCACCGGAAGTGGTCTGGTGGGCCTTGAGGTCGTAATCCGTGCGGTCGGCGACGCCCCAGAGCTCGCCCCAGCCGAACGGGAACAGGAACTCAAAGTCGGTCGTGGCGTTGGAGTAGTGGCTGAGCTCCTCCTTCTCGTGGTCGCGCAGGCGGAGATTCGCGTCGGTCATGCCGAGATCGAGCAGCCACTTGTGGCAGTACTCGCGCCAGTAGCTGAACCACTCGAGATCTGTGCCCGGCTTGCAGAAGAACTCAAGCTCCATCTGCTCGAACTCGCGGGTGCGGAAAGTGAAGTTGCCCGGGGTGATCTCGTTGCGGAAGCTCTTGCCTATCTGGCACACGCCGAAGGGGATCTTGCGGCGCGTGGTGCGCTGGACATTTTTGAAGTTGACGAAAATGCCCTGCGCGGTCTCCGGGCGGAGGTACACTGTGGACGCGGTGTCCTCGTTGACGCCCTGGAAGGTCTTGAACATGAGGTTGAACTTGCGGATATCGGTGAAATCGCTCTTGCCGCAGCCGGGGCAGGTGATGCCCTTTTCGCGGATATATGCCATGAGCGCGTCGTTATCCATGGCCTCGACGTTCACATCGGTGATGCCGTTGAGCTCGTTCCACTCCTCGACGAGCTTGTCGGCGCGGTGCCGCATCTTGCAGCTGCGGCAGTCTATGAGCGGGTCGTTGAATGTGGCGACATGGCCCGAGGCGACCCAGGTCTGCGGGTTCATGAGTATCGCGGCGTCGAGCCCGACGTTGTACGGGTTCTCCTGCACGAACTTTTTCCACCATGCGCGCTTGACGTTGTTCTTCAGCTCAACACCGAGCGGCCCGTAGTCCCAGGTGTTGGCAAGCCCACCGTATATCTCGCTGCCGGGATATACAAAGCCGCGCCCCTTGCACAGCGCGACGATCTTGTCCATGCTTTTTTCTCTGTTGTCCATAATGAACCTCCTGTTGCCGCGGCCGGCTGCCGCAGTCATGATTTTGGGAAATCCCGTGAAAGGTCGATTAACATTTATTATATCTACACAGGCGCACATTTGTCAACCGAAAGCCCCCTTTTGAAGCGGCGGTGTCAGAAAAATATTTACAGACATTCAGCAGACATTTTAGTGTATTTTCCGACAATTTTATACTTGCATTAAACAGCTGTCCTACATTATAATGATTTGTAAAGAAATAAATCTGCAGTCTCCGGCTCAAAAAAGCAGGGGAGCTTTTTTAACCATTCCCGGAGCTTTGCTCAATATATAAGGAGGGCAAAATGGCCCAATTCAATAAATATCTGCCCGTCAGGGCCTGCGCGCTGGCTCTCGCTCTGACAACAATATGCGGCTGCACCTCCAGGCAGGCCGACGCCGTCCCGCCTCAGGAATCTGTCACCGCGCAGGTTGACATAACGCCTGCACTTCCGTCTACCTCGCCGGAGTCCGTCCCCTCTCCCTCCGCGCCTGAGAATACCGCTTCGCCGGAGCCCACCCCGTCGCCCGAGCCCGACTATCCCGACCTCGACGAGCAGCCGCTGGTGGGAGACGAGTTTTTTGCCGACGCTGCTTTCCTCGGCAACTCTCTCATCGACGGGTTCCGCCTCTTCAGCGGGCTCGACACCTGCGACTACTACTGCGCCACAAGCATGACCGTTGCCGGAGCAGACGACCTCATCGCTCAGATGTCTCAGGAGCAATACGGCAAGATATACATCCTGCTCGGTATAAACGAGATAGGATATGACGTAGACTATTTCATAGACCTCTATCAGGACATGCTCGACACGATACGTGAGAACGAGTCCGACGCAGACATATACATCATGTCGCTCACTCCTGTAAGCGCCTACAAATCTTCGACCAGCGACGTGTTCACGATGGACCGCGTGCGCGAGTACAACGACGCGCTGCGCTCTCTTGCCGATGAAAACGAGTGCTGGTATGTCGATCTGTGCGACGCGCTCGCCGGTGACGACGGATATCTCCCCAGTGAAGTCACCACCGACGGCGTGCATTTCACCGCCAGCGAATACAAGGTCTGGCTCGACTACCTCAAGACGCACTATGCACCTCCGGAGGACTGACCCGCCGGGCGCACCGATAAATACAAGTAAAGGATAGTTGTGGAATGAAAAAACTGTTCCTGCTTCTCCCGGCGGCTCTGCTGCTCTTTCTCTGCGCCTGCGGAGGCTCCTCTGAACAGCAGGCCGACTTTGAGCCCTCCGAGCTCGCGAAAGCGCTCTATGACAGCAGCTGTTTCACAGACCTTCTCAGCGAGGTGGACAGCGCCACAGCGCTTGAGATGTACGGCATCGATGCCGACACCGTAGAGAGCTGCGCCGTATACTTCGGCACGGGAGCCACAGCCGAGGAGATAGCGGTAGTGAAGTGCACCGGAAACGATGAGGCCGACAAAGCCGAGGCCGCTTTCAACGCCCGCGTCGAGAGCCAGATATCCGCCTATGAGAACTATGTGCCGTCCGAGGTGCCCAAACTCGAAAACGCGATAGTCCGCCGCTCCGGGGTATACGCCGTGTATGTCACCGCGAATGACGAGGCCGGTGCCCAGGATATAATCGACCCATCCCTGACCTGACTGACAGCCCGCGCCTGAGGCGCGGGCTTTTCTTTGCTCCGCCCGGCCCCTTGACAAACAGGCGGCGCGGCGCGATAATTGAATGCGATAACGATTTCAACGGGAGGGTGAAATGAGAAAAAAGCCCTGGCTGCGCCGCCTGCTCATACGCCGCGCGGTCATCAGCCTGCTCCTGCTGGCTCAGGTCATATTCATCATAAATCTGCTCTTCGGCCAGGCGCTCACCAACGGGTGGTTCTCGCTGGCGATGCAGCTTGTGAGCCTGTTCCTCGTGCTGCGCATAGTCAATACGCGCGAGAAACCGGGCTACCGCGTCGTGTGGATAGTACTGCTGCTCGCGTTCCCTATCATCGGAATCCCGCTTTACTTCCTGTTCCGCGTCCAGTCGGACACCAAAAAGCTCGACCGGCGGATACGCGAGCTGGAGATCAAGGCGAGGCCGAGCCTCGCTCTCAACCCGCCGTGCTCCGCCGAGGCAAAAGCCGCATGCGGCGAACACTCTAATACCGTCGGCTACCTCGGCGATTATGCGCACTTCCCCGTCTGCCGGCACACTCAGACCAGGTTCTGTCCCACCGGCGAGGAGTTCTACGAGTCGATGCTGCGCGATCTTGAGACGGCCGAGCACTATATCTTTCTGGAATACTTCATCGTGAACGAGGGCGAGATGTTCAGCGGCATATTCGATATCCTCCGGCGCAAGGCCGCCGAGGGGGTGGACGTGCGCCTGCTGTACGACGACATGGGCTGCTTTCTGTCCCTGCCGGCCGATTTCGACCGCATGCTCGAGGAGAACGGGATCAAAGCCTCGGTGTTCAACCCGTTCACGCCTTTCCTCAGCGCCATGCAGAACAACCGCGACCACCGCAAGATATGCTCGGTCGACGGCAGGATCGCCTATACGGGCGGCGTGAACCTCGCCGACGAATATATAAACCGGAAAGAGCGCTTCGGCCACTGGAAGGACTCGGCCATCAGGCTCGAGGGCGAGGCCGCATGGAACATGACCGTCATCTTCCTCGAGCAATGGGAGCTCACGCGGCATGTGAAAGAGGACTACATGCGCTTCTACCCGTGGCACTCGGAGCCCTGTCCGAACGGGGACGACGGCTTTGTCATCCCATATGCCGACAGTCCGGTCGATGAGGACAATGTGTGCGAGCATGTCTACATGCAGATGATAAACTCCGCGCGCAGGTATCTCTATATCTGCTCGCCCTATCTCATAGTCGACGACACGCTCGCCTCCGCCATCTCGCTCTGCGCCAAGAGCGGCGTCGACGTGCGTATAATCACGCCCGACAAGGCGGACAAGCGCTTCGTCCATTTCACGACGCAGTCGTATTACCGGCAGTTCATCCGCTCGGGAGTGCGGATATATCAGTACTCCGGCGGGTTCATGCACTCCAAGACCTTCGTCAGCGACGATGTCGTGGCCACGGTCGGCACGGCAAATCTCGACTACCGCAGCCTTTACCTACATTTTGAGGACTGCGTGTGGATGTACGGCTCGCGCGCCGTCGCCGAGGTGAAAGACGACTTTCTCAAGACGCTCGAGCGCTGCCGCGAGATGCACGAGGCCAATTGCAGCTGCTCCGGCATAAAGCGCCTCTGGCAGGAGATACTCCGCCTGTTCGGCCCGCTGATGTGACCGCACCTGACAAAAAGGAGGAAATCTATGAAAAAACTTACCGCTCTGCTTCTCATGCTTATCATTGTACTCGCCTTTGCGGCCTGCGGCACGGCGGAAGAGGATCCCATGATCCACGGGGTGAACGCCGTCGTTACGGGCATCGACGGCGAGAACGGCACCATGACCGTCAAAGATGCCGACGAAAACGGCATCCTCGGCATAGAATGCGATATAGACTGCTCCGGCGTGCCGGTCATCTATTACGACGATGAAACGCAGGATCTGGACGACCTCACATTTGACGACCTGGAGGTCGGCGATCCGGTCATCCTGAACATCCGCGCCTCGGAGCTCGAGCCGCTTCAGGCAGGTGGCTCGGACGGCACGGCCATAAACGTAGAGCAGATACAGCTCGGCACCTGGCAGCCAAGTTAAAATGGAAAAAAACAGAAAGCTCCCCGCTTATTGCGGGGAGCTTTTTTAGTCTCAGTCAAACAGCGCCGTTGAGAGATAGCGCTCGCCCGTGTCGGGCAGGACGGCGACTATGCGCCTGCCGGCGTTTTCCGTCCGGACGGCGAGGGCTTTTGCCGCGCAGAGCGCCGCGCCGGAGGAGATGCCGACGAGGTAGCCCTCGGTCCTGGCCAGAGCCCTCGCGCAGGCGAGCGCATCCTCGTCGGTCACCGTGATGACCTCGTCTATCAGCGAGGTGTCGAGCACCTTCGGGACAAAGCCCGCCCCTATGCCCTGTATGCCGTGCGCCCCCGGCCTGCCGCCGGAGAGCACCGGCGAGCCCGCAGGCTCGACCGCGACGGCACGCACGGATGCGTCGCGCTCCTTGAGATAGCGCGCGGTGCCGGCGAAAGTGCCGCCGGTGCCGACAGCGGAGACGAAGATGTCGACCCTGCCGCCGGTGTCGCGCCAGATCTCGGGGCCGGTGCTCTCATAGTGGGCGCGGGCGTTGGCGGGGTTGTCGAACTGGCCGGGCATGTAGCTGCCGGGCGTCTCGGCAATGAGCTGCTCCGCGCGCGCGATGGCGCCCGACATCCCCTCGGCCCCGGGGGTGAGCACTATCTCGGCCCCGTAGGCCGCGAGCAGCTTGCGCCGCTCCACCGACATGGTCTCCGGCATGGTGAGGATGAGCCTGTATCCGCGCACGGCGCAGACCGCCGCGAGGCCTATGCCCGTGTTGCCGGAGGTCGGCTCGATGATGACGGCGCCCGGCGAGATGAGCCCGCGCTCCTCCGCGTCGCGGATGAGCATTGCGCCGACGCGGTCTTTCACGCTGCCGGCAGGGTTGAAATACTCCAGCTTCGCGCATATCTCGCCTCCGAGGCCCGCACCGAATCGCTCGAGGCTGACGAGCGGGGTGTTGCCTATGAGCTCGGTGATGCAGCGTTTTATCATATCAGCCACCTATGGCCTCGAAAGCCTGGTCGAAGTCGGCGAGGATGTCGTCTATGTGCTCCGTGCCTATGGAGAGGCGGACGGTGCCCTTGCCTATGCCGCAGGCGGCGAGCTCGGCCTCGTTCATCTGGGAGTGGGTAGTCGAGGCCGGGTGGATGACGAGGCTCTTCACGTCGGCCACGTTGGCGAGCAGGGAGAAGAGCTTGAGGCTCTCGCAGAACTGCTGGGCCTTTTCGGCGTCGCGCAGCTCTATGGTGAATATGGAGCCGCCGCCGAGCGGGAAGTAGCGCTCGTAGAGGGCGTGGTCGGGGTGGCCGGGCAGGCTCGGATGATTTACCCTGGCGACCTCCGGGCGCTCGGAGAGGTATTTCACGGCCTTGAGCGCGTTCTCGACATGGCGGTCGATGCGCAGGGACAGTGTTTCGAGCCCCTGAAGGAGCAGCCAGCTGCTGAACGGGCTTGGGCAGGCGCCGAAGTCGCGCAGGATGGTGGAGCGCAGCTTTGTGGCATAGGCCGCCCTGCCGGCGATGTCCGTGAACACGACGCCGTGGTAGTTCTCGTTCGGCTCGGACAGCCCGGGGAAGAGGCCGGAGGCCGCCCAGTCGAAGTTGCCGCTGTCGACGACGAGGCCGCCGAGGACGGTGCCGTGGCCGCCGATGAACTTGGTGGTGGAGTGGACGACTATGTCGGCCCCATGCTCTATCGGACGGATGAGATACGGGGTGCCGAAGGTGTTGTCGACCATGAGGGGTATCTTATGCGCGTGGGCGACGGCGGCGACGGCCTCGATGTCGATGATGTCGCAGTTGGGGTTGCCCATGCTCTCGATGTAGACAAGGCGGGTCTCCGGGCGGATAGCCGCCTCAAAATCCTCGCATTTGCCGCTCTCGACGAACGTCGCGTCTATGCCGCAGTCGGCGAGGGTGTGGGCGAAGAGGTTGAAGGTGCCGCCGTAGAGCGTGGATGCGGCGACGATGTGGCTGCCCTTGGTGAGTATGTTCTGCACGGCGCCGGCTATCGCGGCGGTGCCGCTGGCGAACGCCACGGCGGCGACGCCGCCCTCGAGCGCGGCCATGCGCTGCTCAAACACCGAGGTGGTGGGGTTGTCCATGCGGGAGTAGACATTGCCGGGCTCGCTGAGGTCAAATCTCGCCGCGGCCTCGGCGCTGGACGGGAACACATATGAGGTAGTCGCATATATCGGCACGGCGCGCGCGCCGGTAGCGGGGTCGGGCGTCTCCTGGCCGACATGCAGCTGCATTGTCTCAAACCTGTATTTATTGCTCATGGCGTCATATCCTTTCATTCGGTGATGGGACTATTATAAATCCGCCGCCGCGCCTTGTAAACCCAAACTGCGGTTGACTTGCGCCGCTTTTCGCGCTATCATGGAGAAAACAGCCAGGCGAAAGGATGAGCGATCTTGAAAAAGGCAAAATTCATCTCCTACATTGTCCTCGCCGCCCTCGGCATGGCCACGGCGATGATGTTCGTCGCCAGCGTCGTGCTCACCTGCATCGACATGGACAAGGAATAAGAGAGACAGCAAAAAACCGGCGCGGATCGTTCCGCGCCGGTTTTATTTTTTGTATCAGCCGCCGAGATAGGCTTTGCGGACGCTGTCGCTCTCCATGAGTTCGGCGCCGGTCCCGCTCAGGGTGATGTTGCCGGTCTCGAGGACATATGCCCTGTCGGCGATGGCGAGGGCCGCCTGGGCGTTCTGCTCGACGAGGAGTATCGTCGTGCCGCTCCGGTGCAGCTCGCGGATGATATCGAATATCTGCTCGACCAGGATGGGCGCAAGGCCCATCGACGGCTCGTCGAGCATGAGCAGCTTTGGCTTGGACATGAGCGCGCGGCCCATGGCGAGCATCTGCTGCTCGCCGCCGGAGAGGGTGCCGGCCACCTGGGTGCGGCGCTCCTTGAGGCGCGGGAAGCGCTCGTATACGCCGGCTATGCTGCCGGCGATCTCGCCGCCGGGGCGGGTGTATGCGCCCATCTCTAGGTTTTCCTGCACCGTCATCTGGAGGAACACGCGGCGCCCCTCAGGGACCTGGGCGAGCCCGTGCCTGATGACCTTGTGCGGGGCGACGCCCTTGAGATCCTTGCCGTCGAACTCCACCGTGCCGCTGCGCTGGTGCAGAAGGCCCGATATGGTATTGAGGACTGTGCTCTTGCCGGCGCCGTTCGCTCCGATGAGGGTGACGATCTCACCCTGGTTGACCTCGAAGGAAACGCCCTTGACGGCGTGTATGCTCCCGTAGTAGACGTGGAGATCGGTCACTTTGAGTATCGGCATGCGATCACGCCCCCTTCTTTTTTCCGAGATACGCCTCGATGACGGCGGGATTGGACTGTATCTCCTCCGCCGTGCCTTTGGCGATTATCTGGCCGAAATTCAGCACGCATATGCCCTCGCACACACCCATGACGAGATTCATGTCGTGCTCGATAAGCATGATGGCTATGCGGAACGTGTCGCGTATCTTGATGATGTTGTCCATGAGCTCGGCCGTCTCGGACGGGTTCATGCCGGCGGCAGGCTCGTCGAGGAGCATGAGGCTCGGGTTGGTGGCGAGTGCGCGGACGATCTCGAGGCGGCGCTGCGCGCCGTAGGGCAGGCTGCCGGCCTTGGCGTCGGCCATGTCCTGCATGTCGAATATGCTCAGCAGCTCGAGCGCGCGCTCGTGCGCGGCGCGCTCCTGCCTCCAGTATTTCGGCAGGCGGAATATGCCGGTGAGCATGGAGTAGGGCTCCTGGTTGTGCAGGCCTATCTTCACGTTGTCCTCAACGGAGAGGTTGGTGAAGAGGCGGATGTTCTGGAAAGTGCGGGCGATGCCCATGCGGTTGATCTGCGCGGTGGTCTTGCCGGCGGTGTCGATGCCGTCGAGCATGATGGTGCCGCGGGTGGGCTGATAGACCTTTGTGAGCAGGTTGAACACCGTGGTCTTGCCCGCGCCGTTGGGGCCGATGAGCCCGGCTATCTCGGTGCGCCCTATGGTGAGGTTGAAGTCGTCGACAGCGCGCAGTCCGCCGAAGTCTATGCCCAGGTGCTGGCACTCGAGGATAGGGCTCTTGTCGATGTCGCGCTCGGGGATTATCGAATGGCTGGGGACGGGGACCATCTTTGGCTTTTCGTATTTCTTAGCCATTCTCGTCGCCTCCTTCCTTTTTATGCGGCAGGATACGGGCGAATATCGCTTTCATCCTGGGATTATTGGTGGCTATCATGATGAGTATGAGCACCACGGCGTAGATGAGCATGCGGTATTCATACATGGAGCGGAGCATCTCGGGCAGGATATAGAGCAGGGCGGCCGCGATGATGCTTCCGCGTATGTTCCCGAGGCCGCCGAGCACAACGTAGACCAGAATGAGTATCGAGGTGTTGAAGTCGAACTTCTTGCCGGCGAGGGAGACGTAGTTCATCGCGTAGAGCGCGCCGGCCGCACCGGCGAGGACGGCGGAGGTGACGAAGGCCATGAGCTTGTACTTCGTCGCGTTGATGCCGACGCTCTCGGCCGCTATGCGGTTGTCGCGCAGAGCCATGATGGCGCGTCCGGAACGGCTGTTGATGAGGTTCAGCGCCACAGTGATCGCGATCAGCACCAGTATGAAGCCCGCTGTGAACGTCGCGATCTTCACGTTGGTCGTGACGCCCATGGGGCCCTTGAGGATGGACATGCCGCCCTCGGCGAGGTTAAGCGCGGCCTCGTTCTTGATGGAGAAGTGCAGGCCGTTCACGTCGATTCCGACATACAGTATGTTCACTATGTTGCGGATTATCTCGCCGAAAGCGAGGGTGACTATTGCGAGGTAGTCGCCGCGCAGGCGCAGGACCGGCACGCCGATGATGACGCCGGCGACACCGGCGCAGGCGGCGCCGATGACCATGGCCACGGCCAGGCGCAGCGGCGCGAACGGGATCATCTCCTGCATGGAGAGCGAGGCGATGATGCCGGAGAAAGCGCCGACGCTCATAAATCCGGCATGTCCGAGGCTGAGCTCGCCGGAGACGCCGACCACGATGTTGAGCGAGATGGCCATGGTGATATAAGCGCATATCGGCACGAGCTGGCCCTGCAGGGACGGCGAGAGCATACCCGCGCCGTTGAGGACCTGCATGACTATGAAAGCGGCGATGACCATTCCATAGGTCACGCAGTTGTTTATGAATCTTCTGCGGTTAGCTGAAAGTTTTTTCATCGCGGCCACCTCAAACTTTCTCTCTGGAGGTCTTGCCCAGCAGGCCGCTTGGCTTGACGAGCAGGATGATGATGAGCACCGCAAAGACCACGGCGTCGGAGATCTGGGTGTTGAACACCTTGGCGAAAGTCTCGATGACGCCGAGCAGTATGCCGCCGAGGAAGGCGCCGGGTATGGAGCCTATGCCGCCGAAGACCGCCGCGGTGAAGGCCTTGATGCCGGGCATGGAGCCCGTCGTCGGAGTGAGCGTCTGATATGCCGAGCAGAGCAGCACGGCGGCCACGCCGGCGAGCGCGGAGCCGATGGCAAAGGTCATGGAAATGGTGCGGTTGACGTTGATGCCCATGAGCTGGGCCGCGCCCTTGTCCTCGGAGCAGGCGCGCATGGCCTTGCCGAGCTTCGTCCGCCCGGTGAACCAGGTGAGGCCGAGCATTATGATGATGCAGATCACAACAGTGAATATGGCGACGTATGTAACGGTGAGCTGGCCGCCGAACAGTGATATGCTGTTGTGGGTCTCGCCCGCAGCGTCGGTGTAGGCAAAAAAGTTCGGGAATATCTTGGTGTCGGATTTCCAGAGCAGCAGAGCGCTGTTCTGGAGGAAATAGCTCACGCCGATGGCCGTGATCAGGACGGCCAGAGACGGGGCCTGGCGCAGCGGCCTGTATGCCAGGCCCTCGATCACTATGCCGAGCACAGTGCACACCGCCACGGAGAGCAGCAGGCCCACCACAGGCGGCAGGCCGAAACTGCCGACCGCGAAAAAGCTGACATAAGCGCCGACCATGATGACGTCGCCATGGGCAAAGTTCAGCATCTTTGCAATGCCGTAAACCATGGTATATCCCAGGGCGATGATGGCGTAGACGCTTCCGAGGCTTATACCGTTGATAAGATTGCTCAGGATGCTCATAACCACTCACCTCTTTCTCTTACTCTCTCTTTGTTTCTTTGTATGACAGAAACATCAGCGGCGGCTCGGCTGCTGATGTTTCTGTCATACAAGTCTGCACGGAGCCGCGCGAGGCAGCCCCGTGCAGACGGTTAAGCTTATACGGGTTCGGTCACTGGGTGACGTAGACGCCGCCCTCGACCTTGACAACGACAGGGGCCTTGCTGACCTCGCCGTTGGTGCTCCAGGTCATGCCGGAACCGGTGAGTCCGTCGACGCTGAAGTCGGGGTTGGTGAACTGGGCGATGAGAGCCTCGCAGATCTCATCATGGCTCATGTCGGCGGTGATGCCGGCGGCCACGCAGGCCTCGTAGATGGCGTACATGCAGTCATAGCCATCGGCGGCGAACTGGTTGGGGATGGTGCCGTAGGCCTCCTCATAAGCGGTGACGAAGTTGACGGTGCGCTCGTCCTCGCCCCAGGCGTTGAACGGGGTCATGAGCATGAGGCCCTCGGCGAGGGAGACATCGAAGCCGTCGAGCTCGAGGATGCCGTCCATACCGTCGCAGCCGAAGAAGGTGGGCTCATAGCCCATGGAGTTGGCCTGGTTCAGGATGAGGGAAGCGGGGGTGTAGTAGATGGGCATGAACACGAGGTCGGCCTCGGCGTCCCTGGCGGCGCCGAGCTGGACGGTGAAGTCGGTGTTGGTGTCGTCCGGGAAAGTCTGGACGGTCACGATCTCGAGGCCGATCTCATCGGCAGTGGCCTGGAAGGCGTTGTAAATACCGGTGGAGTAGGCGTCGCCGTTGTTGTAGATGACGGCGATCTTGGTGCCGAGCTCATTGTCCTTGATGTAGTTGGCGGCAGTGGTGCCCTGGTTGGGGTCGGTAAAGCAGATCTGGAACACGTTGTCCTTGCCGGCGGTGACGTCGGTAGAAGAGGCCGACGGGGTCAGCTGGAAGTAACGCGCGGCGTTGGTCTCTGCGGCAACAGCCACGCAGGGGTTGGTGGTGGTGCAGCCGTAGATGATCTGGGCGTCGTCGCCTATCAGGGCGTTGTAGGCGTTGACGGCCTTCTCGGCGTCGCCCTCATCGTCCTGGAAATCGAGCTCGAGCTGGAGCCCGCCGAGGGCGTTGATCTCGGCGACAGCGATCTCAGCACCCTGCTGGGTGGCGATGCCGTATGTCGCGGACGAGCCGCTCAGAGGGCCGATGCCGCCGATCTTGATGGCAGCGCCGCTCGCGGTCTCGCCGTCGGTACCCTCTTCGGGAGTTTCTGCATCAGGCGCAGTGCTCTCGGGAGCAGAACTCTCGGGGGCAGCGCTCTCGCCGCTGTCGCCGCCGCAGCCGGCCAGCAGGCCGACCATCATGCACATGGCGAGCAGGAGGGCAAGAACATTCTTCTTTTTCATAATAATACCTCCAAAATGGTTTCTGATTCGCTTGCACCGGCAATCGTTGGCACGGCAAGTGTATATTAATGTGCGTCGGGCCGCCTGGGAGGCGGACACCTGACACCCGGTACAAGATATTAGAATTATAATTACTTAAGCTGTCAAAGTCAACAAGAAAACATACAAAATCTCAGCATTTCCGCGCAGGGCTTATTCGCCGATATTACCATAAGGCGACGCCGCAGCCGTGAATAATTACTCACAGCAAAAAATGGGAGGGGCTGTCCCCTCCCATTCAGGTCATACGCATCATTTTTCCGTCTCATCCGTCTTTTTGGCCTTGCGCCGCCTGCGACGCCTTATGAGCACGACGGCTATCACCACCGCCGCCGCGGCGACATACCAGAAATACAGCAGAAGAAGCACGATACTCTGCACGGCTTCCAGCAGCGCCGTCATCCCGCCGCCGAGAGCATCGCCCATACGGCTAAAAAAGCTGCGGTTTATCGAGCTGTCCGGCGAGTACTCCACGACCTCCTCCACGCTGAGCGTCACAGTGCTGTAATCCACCTGGCTGTCGAGATAGTTCAGCTGGCTAGTATAGGTGTCGATGTTGTAGCGGACGTCGGCAAGGTGATCCTCGATCGTGAACATGTCCTCAAGCGTCCCGGCCTGCTCGAGCATGGCGAGCAGCCGCTCCTCCTGTATCCGGTAGGACTCGAGCCTCGCCTGCACGTCGATGTACTGAGTGGTGACGTTTTCGGTGTAGCTGCGGCAGTAGGCGAGGTTGCCCATGTCCGGCAGGCGCTCGGTCAGCTCGGAAAACTTCTCGCCCGGCACCCGGATGACAAACTCGGCATATCTGCCTCCGTGGGAGCCGTAGCCGGTGCCGCCGATGGACGACGACTCGATATATCCGCCGAGCTCGTCGACGAGGGCGTATACCGACTCGAGCGCCGCCGGATAGTCGCGTGTCTCCAGCCTGGCTTCGGCCGAGTAGATGATCTTGTCCTGCTCCGACTGCTGCGCCTGCACGCCGACGGCGGCGATCTCTTCGGACGTGATGCCGGCGGTGTCCTCCTCCGACACGGCATACTCCGGCCGTGTCGCCTCGGCCGCAGCGCTGTCCGACGCGGAGCCTCCGCAGCCCGCCAGCGAGAGGATGAGGGCAAGCGCGAGTGCAAGAGAAAACAGAGACTGCGTCTTTTTCATCTCATTACCTCCTTTAAAGGTCTTTCAATGTATAAGACGCAGTCTCCCGGCAGATGTTCCGCTCCCGCGGAAACTTTTATATAATTTTCGGCGCGCGCCCGGCGTTGTGCTCGCTCGCGGAGGCGCACATGATGAGCTCGTACATGGTGGCGATGAAAAACAGGCCCATGCCGGCAAAGCAGAGCTGGAACGCAGCCGGGCGCGTGTCGCCCAGGGCGGTGGAGCAGGCGTAGGCCCCCATGCAGAGAAGCAGGGACGTCGCATAGGTGCGCGGGCGGCAGAACACGAATCCGGCCGTGAAGTGCAGCGCGAGCACGGCGACGGCTATCGCGATGATCTCGACACAGTAGGACCAGATGACGGGGTTGGACGCATGGTCACGGTAGGACACGATGAGCCAGAAGCAGGCAAACAGCTCGGGCGCCGCGCTGAAAAACGCGGAGAGCGGCGTGTCGGCCTTGCTCTTGCCGGCGTAACCGGCGTAGATGAAGCCGCAGCCGCTGATGAAAGCGAGGATGCCGAGCTCGCGCCTGAGCGCGCCCTCGTCGTCGCCCAGGATGCCGAGGACCATCATTGCCCCGCCGAAAGCGACCATAAAGCCGGAGAGCAGTGCCATGATCCTGTAGGCCCTGTCGTCCCCGCGTATGTCGGAGGAGGGGTGCGAGCTCATCGGGCTGCCCGCAAGCGGGAACAGGCGCGCCGCGAACAAGACGAGCGCCGCCAGGCTGAGCACCACGAGCATCCAGCTCGTCGTGGCTCCGGGTGCGGCGAGGTGGGTCTCCTCGTCGAATATGCTTATGTTCTGCATCCACCTCACGGCAAATCCGAACGCCGACATCACCGGCACCGCGAGGCACATGTGGAGGGCAAGCTGCTTTGTTTTACGCATATCTCAAATACCGTCCAAATAAGATTAGTACATCTGGATATTTTATACTTCTTTCATCCCCGCGTCAATAAGGGAGGGTCCGATTTTGCTGAGGCTGTGGATAGTATCGCTGCTCATAACCGTGGCCGCGCTGTTCTCGCCGCTGCTGTTTCTGCCGGCGGAGAGCCCTGACGGAGAGCCGCCGTCCGCTCAGGAGAGCGCCGCGCCGCTGCCCGAGCCGGAGGCCGACGCGGACATGTCCTTCACCGTGCTCGGCCCCGACGGGACGTTCACCGCGACGATGGACAGCTATCTCCCCTGCTCCGTCGCGGCGGAGATGCCCGCCTCGTTCGAGCCGGAGGCGCTCAAGGCGCAGGCCGTGGCCATACGCAGCTACATAATGAACCTCTGTTCCGCCGTGAACCCCAAGCACCCGGAGGCAAGCGTATGCACCGATCCCGGCTGCTGCAAGGGCTGGCTCTCGGAGGACGAGCTGAGGGCAAACTGGGGAGACGATTACGAAGCGAACATGACAAAGATAGTCTCCGCCGTCCGGGCGACCGACGGCGAATACCTCGCCTATGACGGCGAGGCGATACAGGCCGTGTTCCACGCATCGTCGGCCGGGGCGACCGAGGACAGCGCCGGCGTATGGTCGGACGTGCCGTATCTCGTGAGCGTGTCCAGCCCCGAGACGGCGGACACGGTGCCGAGCCTGGTCACCGAGGTGCGCTATTCGCCGGATGAGCTCAGCTCGCGACTGCTCTCCGCCAGGCCGGATGCGGATGTGTCCGGCGAGCCGGGCTCATGGCTCGGGGAGACGGAGCGCACAGCGTCCGGCCGCGTCGCCGCCGTGACCATATGCTCCGAGCGCTTCAGCGGCACGGAGGCGAGGGGCGCCTTCGGCCTCAGGAGCACCGATTTCGACGTGGCCTGGTCTGGAAGCGAGTTCATCTTCACCGTGCGCGGCTACGGGCACGGCGTCGGCATGAGCCAGGAGGGGGCGAACCTGCTGGCCGGGTCCGGCATGAGCTATTCCGAAATACTCGCGCACTATTACCCCGGGACGGAGCTCGTGCGCGCATAGGTGAACACGCCGAAAGCCGCCTCGGTCGTGAGCGACGGGAGTTTCCCGAGCTTCTCCTGGTCCGCGCGGCCCGTTTTGTAGTAATACGGCGTCATTTTGAACAGCGCGGCGGCCTCTTCGCCGTCGAGGCTGAGGGTGTATTCCACATCGGCGCGCTCTGTGAGCTCAAAGCCCGCGAGCTCCACGCCGGGCGGCGGATTGAGGTAGGGCTCGTCGTAGACCGCGGCCTTCAGGCCGAACAGATGCCGCTCCAGCGGGACCGCGCGGATGAGCACGCCGCCGGGCCGCAGGACGCGCGCGAATTCCTCGGGAAACACCGGTGCGAACACGCTGAGGACTATGCCGCACGACGAGTCCGCCACGGGCAGCCTCTTCGCGCTGGCGGCGGCGAGGACGAGCGACGGGTCGCGCCGGTGGGCCGCGGCGAGAGCCGCGCGCGACAGGTCGACGCCCACGGCGGAGACGTCCCTGCCCGAATCTCTGAGCGCGGCGGCGACGGCGGCGGTGTAATACCCCTCGCCGCAGCCGGCGTCGAGCAGGCCGGCGCTCCCGGCGGGCGCATGCCTCAGCGCGGCGGAGATTATCTCGCTGAGCAGCGGTGAGTAGAACCCGCGGTCCAAAAACTCGCTGCGCGAGGCGACCATGACGGCGTCGTCCCCGTGGCGCTTTGAGCGCGCGCCGGAGGCGAGGTTCAGGTTCACATAGCCCTTGCGGGCCTTGTCGAAGCAGTGCCCGCCGGGGCACTTATAGCTCGCGCCGCAGTCGAACAGCGGCTTTGAGCACACGGGACAGATGAGGCCGGGCATGTCAGCGCACCTCCCTGTCGAGCAGGCGGGCGACCGCGCCGCGGCGCACATGCAGGGCTCCCGCCGGGCAGAACTCCTGGCAGCAGAAGCATTTGATGCACTTTTTCCTGTCTATGAGCGGTTTTGAATCCGCCATCTCTATCGCCGAGGCGGGACACACATCGCGGCAGCGGCCGCAGGAGACGCACTTTGCGCTCTCGAGTTCGGGGCGTGACTCGAGCAGCCGTCCGAGCAGTTTCGAGCGCAGGGCGCCCATTGCGCCGCCGCGTCCCTCAAAGAGCAGGCCGCCCGGCTCCGGGATATCGAAATCCGCGAGCGGCTCCGGCTCGTTCAGCACGAGCGGGCTCTCTTTCGCAAGTCCGCGGCGCAGCGAGGCCGCGACCGTCGGCGCGCGCAGCGGCTCGAGCCCTATATAGCGCGCGAGGCAGAGGTCCAGCGTGAACGGATCTCCGGCCGCGGCGACGAGCCCCGTGCGCCTCGGGCGGCCGGAAGTCGGGCCGTTGCCATCCATGGAGTCGACCGCGTCGCACACTGTGAGCGCCGGTCGGAGATGCGCGCATATGTCCGCGAGCGCGGAGGCGAAGGCCTCTTTCTCCCGGAAGCGGAAGTGCAGTTCCGGCTTTTTCGTGCCCGGGACGGCGCCGAACATGTTCTTGACTCCGGCGGTGAAGCCCATCATGCCGTGGGTCTTGAGCTTGCACACGTCGACTATGGCGTCGGCCTTCAGAAGCCACGCCGTGCAGTCGAACCCGCGCAGGCGCTCGCCCTCGGGACACTCCACGCGCCGCTCGGAAAAGTCGCGGTTCAGCGGCAGGCCGTCGAGCCCGCAGGCCGAGTACACCCGCTTAAGCCACGCGGAGGCAAACGGCCCTCCCGGGCTGTCGCCGCAGACGGGAACTCCGCCGCGCTCGGATATGAGACGGCACACGGCGGCCGCGACGGCGGGGTGTGTCGTCGCGGCGCGCTCCGGCTTCTCGGCGGAGACCAGGTTCAGCTTCACGGCGACGGTCATGCCCGGGCGCAGCCAGCCGAGGCCGCCGACGGCATCGACCGCCTCTTTCACGGCGGCGTATACGCGCCCGCCGTCATAGTCCGGGCACTTTGAAAATGCTGCGTCGTACATATTTCCCACCTCACACGAGCTGCTTGAGCAGCTCCCATATCACCGGCACGAGCAGCGCCGGAAGCATGTTCCCGACCCTGAGGCTGCCCGGGCGCAGCAGATTCACTCCGACGCCGAAGATGAGCACCGAGCCGACAAAGCTCAGGCCGGAGATCATCGCGTCGGTCAAAAACGGCTCTATAAACGCGGCGAGCACTGTGAGCGCGCCCTGGTATATTCCGAGCGGCAGGGCCGAGAACATCACCCCCAGCCCGAAGCTCGAGGCGAACACCAGGACCAGCACAAAGTCGAGCACGGCTTTGGCCACCAGCATCGAGCTGTCGCCCGTGAGCCCGTCTCTTATCGAGCCGACCACGGCCATCGCCCCGACGCATATCACGAGCGACGAGGTGACAAAGCCGATGGCGAAGTCCGACCCGCCGCCCACTGCCACTCGCTTTTGCAGGGCGACGCCAAGGTCATCGAGCCTGCGCTCTATATCCAGCGCCTCGCCCGCGAGGCCGCCCAGCACCAGCGAGAGCGTGAGCATGACGGAGCCCTGGGTCGAGAACCCGCCGTCCGAGAACGTGAGCATCTCGGCCATGGCGCCGGATATGCCTATAAACAGCACGGCGAGCCCGCAGGCCTGGGTGAGCACACCGCGCAGGCGCTCCGGCAGGCCGCTCTTCAGCGCCAGGCCCAGGCCGCTGCCGGCGACGACTGCCAGCACATTTATTATCGTTCCAAGTCCGCGCATGCGGATCAGCCTCCAAAAAAACGGCCCTCCGGGATGCCCGGAGGGCCGTTGGTTCTTTCAAAAAGCCTCGCGGAGTTCCGCCGTTCCTACGGGGACATGCGCCGCGGGAAAACTCTGCTCAGACCTCAGGCGCGCTCCGCAGGGCTGGCGCGGGGCAGCGGCCTGCGGTCCCCTCGATCTGAAGAGCGGAGCTATTCAAATCAATAGGCGACTCCCCAGTAGATCATGCATTTGGCGGGTTTGCCGCAGACGGGGCAGACATCGTCAATGTGCTCCTGCTCGAAAGGTATGCACCTGCTGGACATGCCGGCGCGGTCTTTCATCGCGAGCTCGCACTCGAGGTCGCCGCACCACATGGTCTTTATAAAGCCGCCGTTCTTCTCCTGAACGGCCTTGGCCTCCTCCAGGGAGTGGGCCTCGTAGATGTGCGCGTCGAGGTTGGCCTTTGCCTTGGCATAGATGCCGCTGTGCACGGCGTCGAGCAGCTCGGGCACGCGCTGCTCGAGCTCCGAAAGCCCGACGACGGTTTTCTCCCCGCTGTCGCGCCTCACGGCGACGCACTGGCCCTGCTCGATGTCCCTCGGCCCTATCTCGATGCGCAGGGGCACGCCCTTCATCTCGTACTCGGCGAACTTCCATCCGGGGCTGTTGTCGCTGAAATCGCCCTTCACGCGCACTCCGGCTTTCTTGAGCCTGTCGATGAGCTCCTGGGCTTTTTCGACGACGCCGGGCTTGTGCTGCGCTATGGGCAGGACCACGACCTGCACCGGCGCGATGCGCGGCGGGAGCACGAGGCCGCTGTTGTCGCCGTGGGTCATTATAAGGCCGCCTATCATTCTGGTGGACACGCCCCAGCTTGTCTGGTAGGGATGGTGCAGCTGGTTGTCGCGGCCGGTGAAGGTAATGTCGAAAGCCTTGGCAAAGCCGTCGCCGAAATAGTGGCTGGTGCCGGCCTGGAGGGCCTTGCGGTCGTGCATCATGCACTCGACGGTGTAGGTCTCCTCGGCGCCGTTGAACTTCTCCTTGTCGGTCTTGCGGCCCTTGATGACGGGCATGGCGAGGATGTTCTCAAGGAAGTCGGCATAGACGTTCAGCATCTGCATGGTCTCGGCCCGGGCCTCCTCGGCGGTCTCGTGCATGGTGTGCCCCTCCTGCCAGAGGAACTCCCTGTGCCTCAGGAACGGGCGGCTCGTCTTTTCCCAGCGCAGCACGCTGCACCACTGGTTATACAGCTTGGGCAGGTCACGGTAGGAATGGATGATATTTGCATAGTGCTCACAGAAGAGGGTCTCCGATGTGGGGCGCACGCAGAGGCGGTCCTCGAGCTCCTCGGAGCCGCCCATGGTGATCCACGCACACTCGGGCGCGAAGCCCTCGACATGGTCTTTCTCCTTCTGGAGCAGGCTCTCAGGTATAAGTACGGGGAGATACACGTTTTCATGGCCCAGCTCCTTGAAGCGGGCATCGAGCTCCTTCTGGATGTTCTCCCATATAGCGTAGCCATAAGGCCGGTAGATGAACATGCCCTTGACCGATGTATAGTCGATGAGCTCCGCTTTGCGGCACACGTCGGTGTACCACTGGGCGAAGTCGACCTCCATATCGGTGATCTGCTCGACCTTTTTCTTGTCGCTTGCCATCAAACTCCTCCTTAATAATCGCGTCTCTACATTTTATAAAAACATCCGGCGCTTGTCAAGCACAACCGCCCGTCCGCGGCTGTATAATGGACTGAGAAAGTTTCACGCGGAGGTGTTTGTGACATGCAAGGCAGATTTTATTTCCGCCCCGGCGAGGGCGAGCGCATAGAGACGGAGCTGCGCCCCGAGGCAGAGCCGCCGTCCCTGCTCGCGACCGTGCTCTCCGAGTCCGGCGAACCGGTCTCCGGGGCGGCTGCCATACTCTTTCGCGCCGGCGGCGGCCCGCCGCAGCCGGTGTCCTGCGCCGTCACCGACGAGGACGGCCAGCTGTTCTTCGGCCCGCTCAAGGCCGGGGAGCTGTATCTCGTCAAGCTTTTCAAGGCCGGCGGCGCTGTGCGCCAGCTCGAAATCGCGGGCGACTGACTTGACCGGCGGGGCGTTTTTGACTATAATGGGTCTATCTTATAAGTCCGGCGTCCCGCCGGCAGAGAGGCAAACCTATGAACAGACAAAAATACCTCGCCGAGCTCAGCGGCCTGCTGTCGTTCCTCAGCAAGGAAGACCGCGAGCTCGTTATGAGCCATTACAACCGCCGTTTCGACGCGGCCGGGCCCGAGGGCGAGGCCGCGCTCATCGCCGAACTCGGCACGCCCATGCGTCTCGCCATAAGTCTCAACCGCGAGGGCATAGAGGGCATAATCGAAGACGAGGAGCGCGCAGCCCGGGAGAAAGCCGCCGCAGTCGAATCTCATCCTCCGGCGGAGAGCGAACCCGAAGCGGCAGAGACGGCCGGCGAAATCGCCACCGAACCGGCGTCGGAACCCGCGGAGCCGGAGCACGCACCCAAGCCGGAGCCGGAATCCGAACCAACATCGGGATCTGAGCCGGAACCGGTATCTGAGCCTGAACAGGCATCTGTGCCGGAGCCCGGGCCTGCTGCGGAAGCAGCCCCTGAACCCGCCCCGGCGGATCCCGTTCCCGAGACGGGACCTGAGGTCGATGAGGACGAGCCTTCCGGCGAGCCGGAGGACAGTGAGCCCGACGGGCAGGCGCGTTTTCCCGAACCCGAACAGCTGCCGGAGTCCGACGCTCCCGCGCCGGAGAAATCCCCGCACGAGGCGCGCGCCGAGCAGCTCCTGCGCGCGATGACCGATCCCACAAGCACAGAGTCTTTCCCCGAGCTCGATTTTGTCCGCGGGCGCTCCGCATCCGAACCGGCCGGGCCCGAGGTGCGGACCTCCGTGCCCGGAGCCGTGCTCTTCGGCGTGCTCTGCGTCGTGCCGGGCATACCGCTGCTCGCCCTCACAATACTGCTCATCCCGGCGCTGCTGCTGCCCGGCGGAGCGCTCTGCTGGCTGTCGACATTCGGCTTTGCCGCTGGGGCGGCCACCATGGCCTACTTTGCCGACGCGATGTTCGTGTTCGGCGCGGCGTTCCTCACCGTCGGCTGCGGAGCGCTGCTGCTGGTGTTGGGGCTGTACATAGACTTCGTGCTGATATCCGCCTGGATACGCGGCCTGCCCGCGCTCTTCAGACGTCTCGCCAGAAAGGGGGGCGCGAAATGAAAATAGCCGCCCGCATCGTTATAAGCCTCGCCGTCGTCTGCATAGGCCTCGGCATCATCCTGCTCGGCGTGTCGCTGCTCACCGGCAGCGGGGTCGAGGATATAATGACCCACCAGATCGTCCCGCCGTATATCGACGCTGCGCTCGGAGCAATAAACTCAGTTCTCTCGCGCATCACAGGCGCTATCACGGCGGTCTTCATCACAGGCTGATACAGATATGAGGAAATAGATATGTCTGAACACGTTTTTGATCCCAACAACACCCTTCTCTCCCGCATGGGCAGCATGACCCGCACCGAGATCATCGCCGCGGGCAAGGCCATCTGCGCCGCCCTCCCCGAAAACGGCTGTCACGGGGCCGTGTGGCCCGGAGCCGTCACCCTCTTCCCCGACGGCACCGCCGCCCTGGACGCGCCGCTCGAGGGCGAGATCCTCGACCTGAGCGCCGACGCGCTCGAGTACACGGCGCCGGAGCTGTTCTGGCACGGGGAGAAGTCGCCCGCGGCTGACATTTACTCCGTCGGCCTCATCATGTACTGCGCGCTGAACGGCGGGAAAAACCCGTTTTACCCCGCCGAGGGCGAGGCCGGCGTGAAAGAGCGCGCCGACGCCCTGCGCCGCCGCATGAAGGGCGAGCCGTTCCCGCAGCTCGAAGGCTGCGGCAAGAAGCTCGGCGAGGCCGTCATGCGCGCCGTGAGTTATGACAAGGGCGAGCGCTTCGCCTCCGGCGCCGAGATGCTTGCGGCGCTCGAGGCCTGCCCCGTGCTCCCCGCGCAGTATGAGGGCTTTTCACCCGCCGCACTGCTCGAGTCCGACCCCGAGCTCGCCCGCGCGCTCGACGAGGAGCTGGGCACACACTCCGTCGCCGAGGCCGAGGCGAGAAAGTCCGCCGGGCGCGAGTACAAGGTCGACAAGCACTTTGAGGACCGTCCTCCCGAGCCGGGCGAGAAAAAGAGGAACAAGACTCCTTTCATCATTGCAGGAGCCATCATAGCCGCAGCCGTCGTGCTCGTCCTCTGCCTGCGCGCCTGCGGCAGCGATGAGCTGCCTCCCGCATCGAATGTAACACCGGCGATAGAGTCCGTGACTCCCGCGCTCGAGCCCTCGGCCAGCCCCGAGGCCAGCACGTCGCCCGCCGTTGAGTCGCCCGATGCCTCGCCCGATGGAAGCTCCGTTCCCGAGAGCGCTGCTCCTGAGAGCTCCGCGCCTGAGAGCGAAGTCCCCGTCGCCGTCGTGAGCACCGCACCTACTCCGGCGCCGACGCCTGTCGCGACGCCGCGCCCGACGCCCGCTCCCACTCCCGCCCCGACCCCGGCGCCCACGCCTACCCCTGTCCCCACGCCTGAGCCCACTCCCGCCACTCTCACCTCCGGCAACTACACGATAGTCGTCGACAACGTGACCTGGGAGGAGGCCAGGGAGCAGTGCGAGGCCATGGGCGGACACCTCGCCGTCATCAGCGACCAGGACGAGCTCGACACCGTCATCAGCCTTGCCGAGCAGATGGGCGTGCAGTATGTCTGGCTCGGCGCTCAGCGCAGCAGCGACACCGGCGAAATGGAATGGGTCACCGGCGAGGACATCGATTTCTACGTCTGGGACGTCAACGAGCCCTCGCACACCGACGCATACGACGGCACGGCCGAGGACTACCTCATGCTGTGGCGCGTGTCTTTCGGCGGGCGCGAAGGCTGGAAATACAACGACAGCCGGCTCGACCCCTATGGTTACAGCCCGCGCATCTTCGGCGGCAATATCGCCTACATATGTGAGATGGACTGATATAAACGAGCTCCCGCTTCTGCGGGAGCTTTTTTTATACTTAAAATTTACAAATCCGGGCTGGATATCGTAGGGAAAATGTGGGACACTGTACTCATCAGAACATAAAGGAGGAACAGCCATGCCCACGCTCACCCCTGAAGAACTCGGAAAACTCGATGCCTGGTGGCGCGCGTCGAACTACCTCGCCGCCGGCCAGCTCTACCTGCTCGACAACCCGCTCCTGCGCGAGCCTCTCAAGGCCGAGCATATAAAGAAAAAGATCGTCGGACACTGGGGCACGGTGCCAGGCCAGAACTTCATCTACACCCATCTTGACCGGGTGATAAACAAATACGACCTCGACATGATATACATCTCCGGCCCCGGACACGGCGGCAACGCCATGGTCGCCCAGACCTGGATGGAGGGCTCTTACAGCGAGGTCTACCCCAACGTGCCGCAGGACATAGACGGACTCAAGCGCCTGTTCAAACAGTTCTCCTTCCCCGGAGGCATCTCCAGCCACGTCGCGCCCGAGACCCCCGGCTCGATAAACGAGGGCGGAGAGCTGGGCTACAGCCTGTCGCACGCGTTCGGCGCTGTGTTTGACAACCCGGAACTCATCGCCGCCTGCGTCGTCGGCGACGGCGAGGCCGAGACCGGCCCGCTCGCCACCGCCTGGCACGGGAACAAGTTCCTCAACCCCGCGAGCGACGGCGCCGTGCTCCCCATACTGCACCTCAACGGCTTCAAGATCGCAAACCCGACCATTTTCGCCCGCATCACCCGCGAGGAGCGGCAGAAGTTCTTCGAGGGCTGCGGCTGGACGCCTTATTTCGTCGAGGGCAGCGAGCCTGAGGAAATGCACGAGAAGATGGCCTCGGCGCTCGACCGCGCGATAGAGGACATCATCGAGATACGCCGCCGCGCGAGAGAGGACGGCGCGTCCGGCCGCCCGCGCTGGCCGATGATCGTGCTCCAGACCCCGAAAGGCTGGACGGGGCCGAAGGAGGTCGACGGCCTCGCCGTCGAGGGCAGCTTCCGCGCGCATCAGGTGCCCATCTCCATGGCCGGCAGCGACCACATCGCCATTCTTGAGAAGTGGCTGCGCTCCTACAGGCCGGAAGAGCTGTTCACCGAGGACGGCCGGCTCGTGCCCTCCCTCGCGGCCATGGCTCCCAAGGGGGAGCGCCGCATGGGCGCAAACCCCCACGCCAACGGCGGGCTGCTCCTGCGCGACCTGCGCCTGCCCGATTTCCGCGACTACGCCGTGAGCGTGCCGCGCCCCGGCGCGGCAGAGGCGCAGGACATGCTCGAGCTCGGCGGCTTTGTGCGCGATATAGTCAAGCTCAATTCCGGGGCGAAAAACTTCCGCATTTTCGGACCGGACGAGACCATGTCCAACCGCCTCGGGCGCGTGTTCGAGGAGACCGGCCGCGCCTGGGACGCCGAGATAGCCGACGGCGACGAGTTCCTCTCGCCTGACGGCCGCGTCGTCGACTCCATGCTCTCGGAGCACATGTGCGAGGGCATGCTCGAGGGATATCTGCTCACGGGGCGGCACGGCTTTTTCAACAGCTACGAGGCTTTCATCCGCATAGTCGACTCCATGTTCTCCCAGCACGCCAAATGGCTCAAGGTGTGCAACCAGCTGCCCTGGCGCGAGGAGATAGCCTCGCTCAACTACGTCCTGTCCTCCAACGTCTGGCAGCAGGACCACAACGGCTTCACCCATCAGGACCCCGGCTTTCTCGACCACGTCGCCAACAAGAAGGCCGACGTCGTGCGCCTCTATCTCCCGCCCGACGCCAACTGCCTGCTCTCGGTGTTCGACCACTGCATCCGCAGCCGCAACTATGTGAACGTCATCGTGGCCTCCAAGCACCCGCGCCCCCAGTGGCTCACCATGGAACAGGCCGTGAAGCACTGCACGCAGGGCATAGGCATCTGGGACTGGGCCTCCAACGACCAGGGAGCCGAACCCGACCTCGTCATGGCCTGCTGCGGAGACACGCCCACGCTCGAGACCCTCGCCGCCGTGACCATACTGCGCGAGAGCTTTCCCGAGCTGAAGATCCGCGTCATAAACGTCGTGGATCTCATGCGCCTGCAGTCGAACACGCTCCACCCCCACGGCATGACGGACGCCGAGTATGACAGCCTGTTCACCGCCGACAAGCCGATAGTTTTCGCCTTCCACGGCTATCCCTCGCTGATACACGAGCTCACCTACAAGCGCCGCAACAAGAACATCCATGTCCGCGGCTATATGGAGGAGGGCACGATAACCACGCCTTTCGACATGCGCGTGCAGAACAGGATAGACCGCTTCAGCCTCACGGAGACCGCGCTGTACAATCTTCCCCAGCTCGGCAACCGCGGGAGCCATCTCATGCAGAAGATGCGGGACAAACTCGTCGAGCACAAGCAGTATATAGCGGAATACGGCATAGACCTGCCGGAGATTCGGGCCTGGCAGTGGAAATAACAGCAAAAAACGCAGCGCCGCGGCGCTGCGTTTTTTATTTCAGCTCAAACCTGCTCAGCGCCCTTTCCTCCAGCGCCTTGACAAATGCCTCTTTGCCGTCGCAATACGCCCCGATGTCCCGCGGATACAGCGCCGCGAGCCGCCGCTTGAGCTCTGCGTATCTCTCCCTGGCTCCGGCATCCGCCCGCAGATAGTCGCGCACGGCTATATGGCGGACAACATTGCGCACATCGGAGACCTCAAATATGTGTATCTGATGCGTGCGCTCGTCGCCGCCTTTTCTGAGATAGCGCCGTCCGGGGATGCCGAACTCGCCCATGTACTCATATCCGGCCTTTTCAAAATCCGCCTTAGCCATGTCGGCCGCTTCCAGGCGGAACACCACCGGCATGATGTCTATCACCGGCTTGGCCGCCAGACCCGGCACGGCAGTGCTACCTATATGGCACACCGCGGCACAGCTGCCGCCCAGTATGCGCCTTATCTCCCCCGCCTCGTCCTCAAACATCCGAGGCCACCGCGGGTCATATTCAACGACTGTTATGTGCTGCGCCATTTTTACCGCCTCCCAAACGGCGGACATACATCCTCGCCGTCCCGCCGTCGTCGCAGCGGACCATGCACATGAACTCCCAGCCATAGCGCTCGTAAAACGAAGTGTGGTCGGTGATGAGATAGAGCGCGCCGGCGCCCATATCCGCCATATCCCGGCAGACACGTTCCAGGAGCAGCCCGGCTATGCCGCGCGAGCGGCGGTCTTCCTCCACATACAGGGCGCAGACATTCGGCCTCAGGTCCCGCCGCTCATGGAAGTCGTTCTCTATCACGCCGGCGCCGCCGATGATGCGGCCGCCTTCCACCGCCAGATACCAGCGGGGCACGGCCGCCCCGGACAGGCTCTCCTCCATGCTCCCAAGGTATTCCTCCTCGGCGATGCCCCATTTATCCGCAAACCACTTTGCCGCCTCCTCTGCCAGTTCGGGCCGCTCTCGGATAGAGACCACCTCGGCCTGCCGCTCATATGTCAGCTCGGTCAGCCCGCCTGACCGGCGCACGCCTGCAAGGCGCAGCGGCACCGTCATGCCGTCACCGCCGAACAGCCTCAGCCCTGCGCCGAGTATGACGGGCACGACGGTGATCCGGTATACGTCGATGAGATCCTCAGATATCAGCGCCTGGGCCGTCTCGGCTCCGCCGCATATCCATATATCCCGGCCGCCGATCTTCCTCAGCCGGCGCACCAGCTCTGACGGCGGCTGATCTGTAAAGACGGCCTCTCCTTGCGGTGCCGCGGCAGGGCTGTGCGTCATCACGAAGCATCTCATGCCGCCGTACGGCCACTCGCCCGGCGAAAGCTCAGTGGTGATCTGCCTGTAGGTGTTCATCCCCATGACCACGGTGTCAACCTCCGCGGCGAACTCCTGATAACCGTCATCCCCGGCACTGCCGCCGTATTCCGACAGCCAGCCCACGCCTCCGCCGCTGTCGGCTATATATCCGTCCAGGCTCATGGCTATGTAAAGTATGACCTTTCTCATGCTGTCCTCAGCCTCCGTAAAAAAAGGACGCCGCCAGCGGCGGCGCCCTCTTTCTTCAATCATCCGGCCTGTCCGGCCGCGCGGGAGAAGTCACATGTCGTCCGCGGTGATGAGGCCATAGCCTCCGCCGCGGCGGCGATAGACGACGGAAAAGCTGTCGTCCTCCTGATTTTTAAAGACGAAGAACTCGTGCTCGAGCAGGTTCATCTGGAGGATGGCCTCCTCAGGAGTCATGGGTTTGAGCGAAAAATGCTTCGTGCGCATGATGGGGAACTCGTTCTCCTCGTCGTCCTCGTCACTTGCGGCCTCGGGCGGGACGGGAGCCCATTCGATGTTGCCCTCGCGCAGGCGCTTGCTCAGGCGCGTCTTGTGCTTGCGTATCTGCCGCTCTATGGAGGCGGCGGCGGAGTCGATAGACGCATAGATGTCGCTGGTGACTTCGCTTACCCTGAAGAACATGCCGTTGTTGTTGAGCGTGACCTCGGCCATATAGCGGCCGCGCTCATACCCAAACGTGATGAACGCCTCGCTCTCCCGGCGGAAAAGCCTGTCGATCTTGCCGATCTTCTTCTCGGCATAGGCCTTCACGGCGTCGTCAACGCGCAGTTTCTTGTCGATAAAGGTAAACTTCATCAGTTTCAGCTCCTTCCGGCGGCATGAGCCGCCCAACGATGTAAGCGTGGCTCTCGCCTTGCTTGTATGTATTATACCACGGTGTCGAGGTCAAAGGAAGCGGTTTTTGTGAATTTTCCATTAAAACGAAAAAATCTCCAAAACCGACTAAGTTCTGGAGATTTTTGGTAGATTTTCACAGTCTGCCCAGTTCCACCCTGGTGAGGGGCCTGTATACGAGCGCGCCGCGCTCACGCAGGCTCTCAAAGAGCGTCATGCGCTCGACCCTCTGTTCCAGAGGCGGAAAATCCGGCGTACGCGGGGCGTCGCCCCCGGCCTGGCGCAGCAGGGTGATGTGCGGACGGAACGGCCGCTCCTCCGTCTCAAATCCGGCCGAGCGCAGCTCCGAGCACAGCCGGGCCTGGAGCCCGCGCAGCTCGGGCGACAGGTGCACGCCGAGCCACCATATATCCCCGCCGCTGCGGCGGAAGCGGCCGACATTTCCGAGTTCGAGTCCGAAAGAGCCCGCGGCCGCGCGCTCCATGCACTTTCTCAGTGCGCCGAGCCTGCCGCCCGGCTGCTCGCCGAGAAAGGCAAGGGTGAGATGCATGTTGTCCTCGCGCACGGCGCGTCCTGCCACGCTCTCGCGCAGCTCGAGCGCGAGCTCATACGCCGCGCGGCGTATGGGCGGGTCGAGTTCTATGGCGATGAAAAGCCTCATGCCTCATCCTCCGGGCGCGTGATATCGAACACATCGGTCATGCCGAAGGTGGCGGCGGAGGTCTCCGCGTCAGCCGGCGGCTCCGCCTGAAGATCGGTCTCATCCGGGGCCGGAGTCTCCTCGGGAACAGTGAGGTCCACATCGGTGTAGACCGTGCAGTTCGGGAGGGCCGCCTGCAGCTCACGTATCTGGTCGGCGGTCACATTGTTGCCGTTGATGTAGAGATACACAAGGCTGTCGAGCTCCACGAGCGGCGTGAGGTCGGAGATGTTGTTGCTGTCGAGGTACAGCTCGCGCAGCGAGGTGAGGCCCGAGAGGGCCGACACGTCGCTTATGCCGCAGCTCTGCAGCGACAGCGACTCGAGCGCCGTGAGGTTCGAGAGGGGCGCAAGGCTCGAGACCGGGTTGCCGTCGAGGTGCAGCTCGCGCAGCGAGGTGAGATTTGCGAGGGCGGAGATGTCGCTTATGTTGTTGAACATGAGGTTGAGCTGGCGCAGCGAGGTGAGGCCGCTTATCGGCGACAGGTCGCTCAGCGCGCCGTGCTTCGACGCGTCGCTGCTCCAGACTTCAAGTATCTCGAGGTTCTCGAGGCCGGACAGCTGGCTCAGGTCGGTGACCGAGGTGTTGGTGAGCTGGAGCGTGCGCAGCGCATCAAAGTTCTCGAGCCCTGCGAGCGTCGTCACCGCCGAACCGGAGACGGTGATGGTCTCGGCGTCGGAGTCGAACTGAGTGCCTCCGAGGTTTGCGAAATACTTGAGCTCGGAGTGAGTGATATTGCAGTTGGGCAGGGCGGCCTTCAGGTCGTCGACGGCGCCGCCGCTGAGCGCGGCGTTGTCCTCTATGGCGAGCGATTTGAGGCCCGTGCATCCGGCGAGGTAGTCGAGGGCGTCGTCAGTGAGGCCGGTGCCGTTGAGGCCGAGGCGCTCAATGCCGGTCAGGCGCTTGAGCGGCTCAAAGTCGGATATCTGGTTGTAGCTGAGGTACAGTTCTTTCAGCGCGGGCAGGGCGGACACCGCAGTGATGTCCTCTATGCCGTTGTTCTCGGCGCTGAGATATTCGAGCCCGCTCAGGCCCATGAGCGGCAGTATGTCGTCTATGTCGTTTCCGCTGATGTCGAGCCATGTGAGCTGCGACAGGTCCATGATGGACGTGATGTCGTCTATCTTGTTGCCGGAGAGGTCGAGCTTTTGCAGCTCGGTGCATTTCTGCAGCTCGCTGATATCCTCAAGCCCCTGATCGGAGAGGTCGAGCTCGGTCACGTCGGACATGAAAGTGACGTCGCCCAAGGTGATCTCCTCAGGCTCATCGCTCTCCGTGCGCTCGCCGCAGTGTATGCTGCATCCGGGCAGGGCCTCCTCGAGCTCGGCAAGCTGCTCGTCGCTTATGCCAGTGTTGTTGATGCTGAGCGTCGTGAGCGAGCTGAGCGAATAGAGCGGCGTGAAATCCTGTATCGGGTTGCCGTCGAGGTAGAGCGTGCGCAGATTGGCGAGGCCGGACAGCGGCGAGATATCGACGATCTGGTTGTTGCCGAGCTGCAGGAACCTGAGTTCCGTGAGCTGGGCGAGCACGGCCACATCGCTGAGGCCGTTGTCGGTGAGCGAGAGGCTCTCAAGCTTGGTCAGCTGGGCGAGGGGCAGGATATCGCTGTTCTGCAGGCGCATCTGCGAGAGCACGAGGCTGGTCACATCGAGCGAGATGGTCTCGCCTCCTATGGTGACGGTGCTCGAGTCATCCTCGTCTCCGGCCTTGATCTGCTTGAGGCTCTCGAGATAGCTGTTGATGGTCTCGCTGTCGAGCTTATACGAGCCGACATAGAGTATCTCTATGGCCTTGTCGATATCGCCGAGGCCGGCGTAGTAAGTGTTGGCGAGCAGGACGTAGCAGTCTTCGCTGTCTCCGTACTCGAGCGCGCGGTTGAGCGCCTCCGCGGCGGCCTCGTAATCGCCGGCGGAGTATGCCTCGGCGCCCTCCTGGTAGTATCTGTCGAACCTGCCGCTGCCGTTGCACGAGCTGATGAGCACGGCGACAAGGACGATGATGACCGCCAGCAGCGCTATCGAGCCGGCAATGAATGCGCGGCGGCGGGCTTTGTCATTAGATCTTGCGTGCATAGCTTCCTCCGTGGTGTATCTGTTTAGAGGTCCGCTGATTTACATAATACGGTAACATAAATTATATTGTAAAATCTGTATAAAGTCAAATACCAGATATGGGAACTTATCCGCCGTTCTGACCCAATCGGTAGAAGTCGAGGTTGCTCTTCAGCCGTTCGTCCTCCGGCGCGGCAGCCAGCGCAGCCTCCCCATGGCTCACGGCGCGGTCGTACAGGCCGAGATTCCAGCTCGCTATCGCGGCGAGGTCGTGCGGCAGCGCTCCCCAGCACTCGCCCTGCGACATATAAGTGCGGCCCCGGCCCGTTATGGTGAGAGCGCGCTCCGCCGCGGCGAGGCAGGCGCACCAGTCGCCGCACTCGTAATAATACCGCGCGAGCTCAACCCAGCCCTCGCGCAGCCAAGGCGCCTCCGCCGCGCAGCGCAGCAGCCAGCGCTCGCGCTCGGCGCCATTGCCCTGTGCGGCCAGCGCGGCCGCTATGTACCTCATCGACGCCGCGCGCTCGTCCTCCCAGGTAGCCGTGGGCAGAGAGAGGTGGCGCTTGAGCGCGGCTATGCAGTCGTCCCAGCGGCGTGCGAACATATACTCGCGCCCGAGGTAGTGCATGTTCCTGTCGTTCTGCGGCTCCTCCGACACAGCGAGCTCCAGCAGCGGCAGATACTGCGAGCGCGACTTTGTCATGTCCGGATGGTGCTCGAGCCTCACGCCCTCGGCCGTGACGAACACCGGAGCCCCGTTCAGGCACACCGGCACCTCATGCACGGCCCCGCGCCAGGCATAGCCGCGGCGGGCGTGTATCTTGTCGTAGTAGAACACGACGTCGTCGCGCCCCTGGGCGTCAAAGCTCCAGACATACTCATACCGCGCCTGTGTCGCGCCGGGAGTCCACGCCTGTTCCAGCGCCGCGCGCCAGCCCGGGCGGAAATACTCGTCGAGGTCGGTGCAGACGCAGATGTCCGCGTCCTCCGGCACCAGGGCAAGCGAGAGGTTGCGCGCCGTGTCAAAGCGCCACGGGCTCACCAGCGCGCGGCGGACCACAGCTCCGAGCCGTTCGAGCAGCTCGGGCGTAGAGTCGGCCGAGCCGGTGTCGAGGACGTAGACGCCGTCCGCCTCGGACATCGAGCGCATCCACCGCTCGGCAAACTTCTCCTCGTTTTTACATATGGCATATACGCAGACTTTCATATCAGCACTCCTTTCATGCGGAAGGAGCCGGCGCTGGGCCGGCTCCATATGCTTTAGTGTCAGTTATTGCGCATTACTCCCGTGGATTTGAGCTCAGCGACCAGCTGATTGAACGCACTTACGACCTCGGGGAGGGTAGCGTTCGAAGAAAGCTGGCTTATCGGGCTGAGCGAGAACAACACGCTTCCGGCAGGGCCTGTGGGACCGGTCGGACCGGTCGGGCCCTCGGTTCCCTGCGGGCCGGTTGGGCCGGTCGGACCGGTCGGGCCCTCGGTTCCCTGTGTGCCGGCAGGTCCGGTGGGGCCGGTCGGGCCGGTCGGGCCGCCGGAGGGGCCGGTGGGACCGGTGGGGCCGGTCGGACCCTCGGCACCCTGTGTGCCCGCGGGGCCGGTGGGACCGGTCGGGCCTTCAGTACCCTGCGTACCCTGCGGGCCGGTCGGGCCGGTCGCACCGGTGCCGGCAGGTCCGGTCGGGCCAGTCGGGCCGGTCGGTCCCTGAGCGCCGGTCGGACCAGTCGCGCCGGTGCCGGCAGGTCCGGTCGGGCCAGTCGGGCCGGTCGGTCCCTGAGCGCCGGTCGGACCGGTCGCGCCGGTGCCGGCAGGTCCGGTCGGGCCGGTCGGGCCCTGGATACCCTGAGCGCCGGTCGGACCAGTCGCACCAGTGCCGGCAGGTCCGGTCGGGCCGGTCGGGCCGGTCGGGCCTATGGGGCCCTGAGCGCCGGTCGGACCGGTGACGCTGAGCAGGTCAAAGTCGGGCGAGAGGCCGGGCGTACCCACAGGGTCGTTGACCTCCACCTGATACAGGCCGCCGTTGTAGAACACGACGTCGCCCGCAAGGTATCTCGCACCGGGGACGAAGTTCTGCGCCGACTCGATGCCCACGCCCGGAATTCCCTGCGGCCCGGTGGGGCCTGTCGCGCCCTGTATGCCCTGAGGCCCCGTCGGCCCCGTTGGACCGGTGGATGCAGCGGCGCATGCACAACGGCCTTGATTTTGCCGGCGCGCATGGATATAATCTTATTATCATTTTTCAGGAGGAAGAAACATGCCTGAAAACAACGGAAGATCGCCGCTTCGCGCCTCACTGATGCGTTACGCCAGGCGCAGGTACGGCACGAAACCGGAATATCTGTGGCTCTCCATGCCCGACTACGCCGTGCTCCGCCACGATGACAACCGCAAATGGTATGCGCTGTTCATGACCGTCCCGCGCGAAAAGCTCGGCCTGCCGGGCGGCGGCGCCGCGGACATACTCGAGCTCAAATGCGACCCCATCCTCGCCGGAACAATGTCAGGCGAGGATGGCGTGCTGCCCGCGTATCACATGCACCGCCCGAGCTGGATAACTCTCCTGCTCGACGGGACGGTGGATAGAAAACGCCTGTGCTTCCTGCTCGACCGCAGTTTTGAGCTCACAGCCCCGCGCGGTTCGATAAAGCGCGGCCCTCGCAGCTGGCTCATCCCGGCAAATCCAGCTTATTTCGACATAGAGCAGGATCTCGCCGAGAACAACGACACGATGCTCTGGAAGCAGAGCAGCTCCGTCGCCGTCGGGGACACGGTGTATATCTATGTCGCCGCGCCCGTCTCGGCCATACGCTATCAGTGCAGCGTGCTCGAGGCCGACATTCCATACAACTTCACGAGCGGCAGGGTGCACATGAGCCGCGTCATGCGCCTCAAGCTCGAGCGCCGATTTCCCGAGGGCTCGCTCGGGCTCGGGGTGCTGCGCTCGCACGGGGTATATTCCGTGCGCGGGCCGCGCTATGCGCCGGAATCGCTGCTCGAGGAGATCTCCGCCGTGAGCCGCCGCAGCCCGCGGAAATAGCACGCAAGGCACTCGCCGAGCCCCTCCCCGCCGGAGAAATCCGCGCCGCTCAGCCCGGCACAGCCTTCCGGCGCGGAAAAGCGGAACTCTATCCGCTCCACCTCCCCGCCGCGCACGCGCACGGAGCCTATGAGCGCCGTGGTCAGCCCCCGGCTCAGGCCGGAGACCGTGTGCGTTTTTATGAACTCGTCTATCTCGCCGCAGAGCTCCCCGTCCCGGCGCTCCGGAGCTCTGCTCAGGCGCTCGGCGCGCTCGCGCAGCAGCGCCAGCTTCTCCGAATACCGCCCGCGCAGGCGCAGGTACTGCTCGCGCGAGATCACTCCGTCTTTCCAATCTATATAGAGCTCGTCCAGCCGCTCCGACGCGGCGGCGAGCTCTTTTTCGTTCTGTTCGATCAGCGCCTCGCCGCTGAATACATCCTCTGCCGGTTCCGCAGCGCGTCTGGCGGCGAGCTCCGTCTCGGCCGGCGACAGCTCCAGCACCCGGCGTATGGCCGCAAGGACGGCCGAGGTGAGCGCTTCTTCCCTGACCGACCGAGCTTTGCAGCGCTCCGGCGATTTGTCCGCGCGGGTGCGGCAGACATAATATGCGCAGCCTTTCGATGTGCGGCGGTGCATCCTCTTGCCGCACTCGGCGCAGACGACAAGGCCGGCAAAAGTGTGCGCCTCCCCCTGCCCGGGAGCCGAGCGCGATGTGAGCGCCGCCGCTGCGCGCGCCGCGTCAAAGGTCTCCCGGCTGATTATCTGCGGCGCCGCGCCCTCGACCGTGACCCATCCGCTCTCCGGGACGGCAACTCGCCGGTGCACCTTGTAGCTTATCACGCGCTGGCGGCCCTGACGCATCGTGCCTGTGTATATGGGGTCGGCGAGTATGCGCGCGACCGTGGCCGGGCTCCAGAGGCCGTCGTTGTCGGCCGAGTGCGGGTTTTTGAAGCGCAGGCCGCGCGAGCGCTTGTATTCCGCCGGATTCGGCACGCCGAGGGCGTTGAGTTTTCTGGCTATGGCGCGGCTGCTCAGCCCGCCGCTGACCCGCCAGGCAAATATGTCGCGCACTGTGGCCGCGGCCTCCCCGTCGACGATCAGGGCGTTTTTGTCCTGCGGGTCCTTGGCGTAGCCGTACGGCGCAAAAGCCCCGATGAACTCGCCTTTCTCCCGCTTGGCGCGGAACGTTCGGCGCACGTCGAGCGAGGTCTTGTAGGCGTACTGCTCGTTTATGAGCCCGGTTATCGACACCTCAAGCCCGTGCGCCGCCTCCGGGTTCAGGAACGTATCTATCGCCGGTTCATAAAGCGAGATGAACCGCGCCCCGCAGAGCGGGACGAATTCCTCGAGAAACTTCCCCTGATCGGCGCTGTTTCGAAACGCGCGGGAGAGGTTTTTCACTATCACACAGTTTATCCGGCCGAGGCGCAGGTCTTGCGCCATGCGCAGGAATCCCGCCCGCTCGGCTCCCGTCGTGCCGCTCGTGCCGTCGTCGATGTATGTGTCGACCACCTCGTATTCGCCCGGCGCGAAAAGGCGCGGTATCTCGTCGGTGAGTATCCTGTCCTGGTTCACGACCGACTCCGACACCACGCCCCCGTCCTCGCGCGACAGACGTATGTATTTGCCTATCCGCCATATGAATCCCGTCTCCGGCCCAGCCACGGCTGCCACCTCCCGCGTGGAGCATATGACGCGCCGGGCGGGTATATGCCGATAAAATAAGCGCACCCGCATTTCGGCGGGTGCGCTCTGTTTTCCCCTGGCTCACTGATAATATGCCAGCCCAAGGTCTTCTATGAGCCGCTTGTTATCGGCATTTGCATCGGCAAAAAATTGAGTGAATTCTTCTGTGTCCATATACACAACAGGCTGAGCCATCGCTGACATTTTCTCCTCGAACTCAGGGTCTGCAGCTATCTCGGCAAACAGAGCTTCATAGTACTGCTTTATCTCATCAGGCGTGCCTACAGGGACAGCCAGTCCCTTTATCGAGCCGTAGGACGAGAAATCTATTCCCTGTTCCTTAAGCGTCGGGACATCCGGGAATGCCGGGTCTCTCTCCTCACCGGAGACGGCTATCGCTTTGAGCTGGCCGGACTCGATATACGAATATATCTCCGCCGGGTGCCCACCGCCTATCATATAGGATCCACTGAGCAGATCGGTCATGGCCTGCGCGCCGCCGTCATGTGGGACTATACTCATATCTATCCCTGTGCACTGCCTGACAGCCTGGAGCACAAGGTCGACATTTCCGTTTGCCGTCGCGACTGAGGCTGTTACGGGAGTGTCAGGATGGGCTTCCGCCCACTCGACCACGTCGGCCATGGTGTTGAACTCTGAGTCTATGGGCGCCACTATGGCAATGTTGTGCACAGACATGAGACACAGCGGCTCCAGCATGGTGAACGGATCATACTCGAGTTCCTGGAGATACATCATCGCCATGTCGTTGCCGGACCCATATCCCATCTCTATTGTGTAGCCGTCGGGCTCAGAAGATGCGACGGCCATCGCTCCGGTAACTCCACCGCCGCCAGGCATGTTGGTTATAAGCAGCGGCTGGTCACAGTGGTTGCTCCACACTCCCTCTATCGCACGTGCAAGCAGGTCGGTCGCACCGCCGGCGGCACCTATGACTATCATCTCCACCGTTTTCTCCGGCTCCCATGTGCTTGCCTCAGGAGCCGGACTGGCTACGTCATCTGCCGGCGGACTTGAAGTCTCCTCTGCCGGCGGGCTCGATGCCGTCCCTCCGCAGGCAGCAAGAACGAGGATAAACGACAGTGCCAGTACCAGGCTTATTGCTGGCTTTACTTTTTTCATTAAATTGTCTCCTTTCAAGTTGGATTTTCTTTTATAAACAGCTGTTTATTTCGCTCAATTCAGTCCGGGAATACCCATCTGTCATAACAGCCGGGTATCCTCCACGAGGCTTTGTCTGCATGGTGTATTATAGTTGCGAGCAGGCTGCGCTGCACCAGTTCACCCTCCGGCGAGTGGCACCCGCAGACGTGGGCAATCTCCTCCGGCAGCCCCACCCGCAGCGCTATGTAAACACCGTACAGTGTATGGCGCAGCGGCGGATTGCCATAGCGCTCCGGTTCGCTCTGCCATAGTGCGCGTTTTGCAATGTTATATTCATATGGTTTGCCCACATCGTGACACAGTCCGGCTGCAATCAGCATATCCCTCTCAATATGCATGTCCTTGCCGTAACTGCTCTGGATTATCTCTGCCATTGCAAGCGCCAGGCGCGTCACACACATGACATGCTGGGCCTGGTCACCTATAGTGTACCCTCCCGGCTTTCCCGAGCCTTCTATCTCTTCTATCGACGTATAGCCGTTTTCACTGAGCGAAACTGCCCACGCCTCTATCACTTTCTCGCGCAGCTGTGCGTTTTTTATCTCATCCACTATCGGCAGCGACGCCGCGACGCGCCGCTTTATTTCGTTAAGTTCCATGGCCGGTCCTCTCTCCGTGATTGTACATTTTTGAGATATATCTCACATTCATTGATTGCATTTTTATTATATTGGCTTTATAATAGTATGTAAAGTATTTAAAAAATAGCGATATCTGTCGGTTTTATATAACACTTGGAGGCAGCATGAATCTCAAACAGCTCTATTACATAGTCAAGATCGCCGAATGTCAGAACATATCGCACGCGGCGGAGGAACTGTATATCTCCCGCTCCGCGCTCAACGGCTACCTGCTCCAGCTCGAGGAGGAGCTGCACACCCCGCTGTTCCACCGTATGCAGAAAAAGCTGATACTCACCTACGCCGGTGAGAAATATGTCGACGCCGCGCGGCGCATGCTCGACATCGACAAGCAGCTGCACAAGGAGCTCGACGACATAGCCGACGGCTCCACCGGCCGGATAAGCATAGGCGTGAACAGGAGCGTCGGGGAAAAAATATTCCGGGAGACTTTCCCGAAATTCCACAGGAAGTATCCCGGATACAGCATACAGCTCACGGCGAGCGAACAGGTGGAGGAAGAGCTCATGGCCGGGCGGGTCGACTGGGCCATCATGGGATACGGCACCGCGCGCCCCACCCCGCCCGAGCTGATACTCATCCCAATAGGCACATGCGAGATAGTGCTGGCGCTTCCGGCGTCGCACCCGCTCGCCGCCGGGGCCGCCTCCGCGCCGCCCTACGCCCCTGTCGATCTCAGCCTGCTGCGTGACAGCAAGTTCATCCTGCTGCGCAAGGGCATAAACGCCCGCATGATAGCGGACGAGCGCTTTGCCATGGCCGGGTTTGAGCCCCAGATACTCATGGAGTGCAACGGCGGCATGGTCGCGAGCCAGATGGTGAAAGACGGCCTGGGACCGTCCATCCTCGTCGAGACCCTGGTCTCGCCCGACCCGCGGGTGAAGTGCTTTTCCCTGCGGCCCAAGGCCTACTGGACCCACGCCATAGCCTACAGGCGGGGGACTGTGTTCTCGCAGGCGGAGACATATTATCTCGAACTGATAAAACGCCATCTCAAGGAACCGATGGCGTGAGGCTCCTCTTTTGCAAAATAAAAAAGCCGCGGCCATAGCCGCGGCTTCAGTTATATGTTCAGACATCGCCCTTCACGAGAACATGTCTATAAAATACAAACAGAGGAATGACAGGCTCGCAAGCGCTGCGATAAATCCAAGGGCGATGAAGGTCCTGTCCCTGGTCGTGCGGAAGCGCGCGAACAGGCTCACAGCCACAAAGCTCAGCAGTATGGCCGGTATCTCTCCGAACGGCAGGCCGAAATAGAGCTGCAGTGCCATCACGATCAGCGCAAAAATACACATGCCGACAAAGCCGGCTGTATCGGCCTTGCGGTCGAAAAGGCTGCGCGACTCGCTGTCGATCACCGGCGGCTTCGGGCGGTCGGGCTCTTTCTTTTTCTTCAATCTCAACGCCTCCGTTTGACTTTTTCACACGCTGTTCATGATAGCATCGAGCGCCCGGCTTGTCAAGCAGAGCAAAAAAGCGCCCCTGCGGGGCGCTTTTTTGTCATTTACGGCCGCGATCAATAGTTCTCGCAGCGGATCTCAAAATAGCTCTGCGGATGGGCGCAGGTGGGGCAGATCTCGGGGGCGGCGGTGCCGATGACGATGTGTCCGCAGTTGCGGCACTCCCACACCTTCACCTCGCTCTTGGCGAACACCT
>CAJFRI010000001.1 GCA_904419385.1 Candidatus Heteroscillospira lomanii | reverse complement strand
CCTGGAAATCGGGATCCTCGGTGATCTGGCGGAAGAGCTCCTCGTAGTAGGCGACTACCTCATCGGGGGTGTCGACGGGAACGGCGATGCCCTTGATGGAGCCCTCGCACGCAAAGTCTATGCCCTGCTCCTTGAGGGTGGGCACATCAGGCAGCGAGGAGTCGCGCTCCTCGGAGGCGATGCCCAGAATCTTGAGCTGGCCGGATTCAACATAGGGGCCAACCTCGGATGGATGGCCGCCGCCTATCATGAAGGAGCCGCTCAGCAGGTCGGTGACCGCGCTGGAACCGCCGTCGTGCGGGACGATGCTCATGTTGATGCCGGTGTAATAGCGGATGGCCTGCATGGTGAGGTCGACGGTGCCGTTGGCGGTGGAGACGGAGGCGGTGACAGGCGTGTCGGGGTTGGCCTCAGACCACGCAACGACGTCGGCCATGGAGTTGAACTCCGAGTCGGCGGGAGCGACGATGGCAACGTTATGTACGGAAATGCGGGCCACCGGCCTCAGAAGAGCCAGAGGATCATACTCAAGTTCCTGGAGATAAATCATGGCAGTGTCGTTGCCGGAGCCGAAGCCGCACTCAATGGTATAGCCGTCAGGCTCAGCGGAAGCAACTGCCATGGCGCCGGTGACTCCGCCGCCGCCGGGCATGTTGGTGAGGACGAGCGGCTGGTCGCAGTACTTGCTCCAGACGGCCTCCATAGCGCGTGCCATAACATCGGAAGAACCGCCTGCCGCGAACGGCAGGATCATCTCAACCTGCTGAGTTGGGACCCAGCCGGAGGCCTCGGGAGCTTCGCTCTCAGGCGCGGTGGATTCGGGGGCCGTGCTCTCGGGCGCGGAAGACTCCGTCGTGCCGCCGCAGGCGGCAAGCGCGAGGATCATCACAAGTACGAGGGTCATGCTGAGGATAGATTTCGCTTTTTGCATTTCATTTTCTCCTTTTCCGTTTTTGCCCGCTTTTTGCCGGGCAAGCCAATATTAGCACGCACGAAAACGTAAGCCATAAATTTTCCATAAAGAGGTTCTTAACGCTGGTAGAAAAATTTTGCGAATTATTTTGCAAAATACACAAAACAAAAAGTATTGATAAATCAGGATTCTTTGTTCTATCGTTGATATAATTTTGTATAAATATTAAGTATAATTTCGTGCTTATGCTTCCGCGCGTTAAGATGGCCATCGCGCGCATAAAAAGCGGCGCCCCACTCGGGAGCGCCGCTTGGCGAACCGCTGATAACATATGTTCCGGAGTTTACGCTGTTTCTCCCGAAGCTGCTTTATACCTGACCAAAAAAAGGTTGGGCACCCGCATGGGCGCCCAACCTCTGAATTTTTCCGGGATATTACTGCTGATAGTAGGCCAGTCCTAGATCCTCTATCATCTGCTTGTTCGCCTCGCGGGCATCGTTGAAGTACTGGGTGAACTCCTCGGTATCCATGTACATGACAGGCTGCGCCATGTTCTGCATGATCTCCTGATACTGCGGGTCCTCAGAGATCTCCTTGAACAGCTGCTCATAGTAAGCCTTTATCTCGGCCGGGGTGCCGACAGGGCAGGCGATGCCCTTGATGGAACCGTAGGACGAGAAGTCGATGCCCTGCTCCTTGAGGGTAGGCACATCGGGATAGGATGAGTCGCGCTCGTCGGTGGCGACGCCTATCATCTTCATCTGGCCGGACTCTATGTAGGTGTATATCTCGGCCGGGTGGCCGCCGGCGATCATGTATGCGCCGCTGAGAAGGTCGGTCATGGCGAGGGCGCCGCTGTCGTGCGGGACTACGCTCATATTGATGCCGGTCTGGGCGGCGATGGCCTGCATGGTGAGGTCGACGGTGCCGTTGGCGGTGGAGACGGCAGCGGTGACGGGCGTGTCGGGATTGGCCTCAGACCAGGCTTTGACGTCGGCCATTGAGTTGAACTCGGAGTCGACCGGGACGACTATGCCGACGCTGTGCACAGACAGGAGGCACACCGGCTCGAGGACCGACGGGTCGTAGTCGAGCTCCTGCAGATATCCCATGGACATGTCGTGGCCGGAGCCGTAGCCGAGGACGAGGGTGTAGCCGTCGGGCTCGGCGGAGGCCACATACATGGCGCCGGTCACTCCGCCGCCGCCGGGCATATTGGTGACGACGAGAGGCTGGTCACAGTGCTCGCTCCAGACGGCCTCGACGGCCCTGGCGAGAAGGTCGGACGCTCCGCCGGCTGAGAACGGGACGACGAGCTCGACCTGCTGCTCGGGGGCCCAGGCCGAGAGCTCCCCGTCGGGGCTCTCGGACTCGGGAGCCGCAGACTCGGGGGCTGCGGACTCGGGGGCCGTGCTCTCCGGTGCCGCGGACTCCGTCGTGCCGCCGCAGGCGGCGAGCGCGAGGATCATCACAAGTGCGAGGACAGCGCTGAGGATGGGTTTTGCTTTCTTCATATGGGTTCTCCTTTTCATTGGTTTTGCCGGCATTTCAGCCGCGCTTCCCGCACAACGTAGTATATATTTAATAAAATTACAATTAATTTTACATAAAATCAAAGCCGAGAAATGTCAACCCGGCATAAAGAAAACACAAGATAACAAAAAAAGGGGCGGCGATTTGACATCGCCGCCAAAATTGTGTGCAAATTAATGCCTATCTGCGCTTCTTTTTTAGTTTCCTGAGCTTGCCCGAGCCGTCGTCGACATATGTGTTCTCGAGCGCAGCTATCGTCGCGCGGCGCCACTCCGCGAGATACTCCTGCCGCAGCGCCCGGCGCTCGGCGCTCTCCTCCGCGGTCAGCGCGCGCTCGCGCGAGATGCGCGTGAGCTCGTTTATCCGCTCTATCTTCGCCTGCTCCACAGTCAGTTCCTCAGGCTGTGCAGCGGGGCGGGGATGCGCCCGCCCCGGGCGATGAACTCCGCCTGAGAGCAGGGGTTCACCGGCATTACCGGCGCCGAGCCGAGCAGGCCGCCGAAGTCGACCACGTCGCCGACCTTTTTCCCCGGCGCGGGGATGAGGCGCACGGCGGTGGTCTTGTTGTTTATCATACCTATGGCCGCCTCGTCGGCGATGATGCCCGAGAGGGTGTCGGCGCTGGTGTCGCCGGGGACGGCTATCATGTCGAGGCCGACGGAGCACACGCAGGTCATCGCCTCGAGTTTTTCGATGGTGAGTTTGCCGCTTCCCGCCGCGCGTATCATGCCGGCATCCTCGGACACGGGGATGAAGGCCCCCGACAGGCCGCCGACATGGCTCGAGGCCATTACGCCGCCTTTTTTCACCGCGTCGTTGAGCAGGGCGAGCGCCGCCGTCGTGCCTGCCGCGCCGACGGACTCGAGCCCCATGAGCTCGAGGATGTCGGCCACGCTGTCGCCCACGGCGGGCGTCGGCGCGAGCGAGAGGTCGACCACGCCGAATGGCACGCCGAGGCGCGCGGAGGCCTCCTGCGCGACGAGCTGGCCCATGCGGGTGATGCGGAAAGCCGTCTTTTTGATGAGCTCGGCCACCTCGTCGAAGCTCGCGCCCTTGGCGGAGCGCAGCGCATGGCTCACGACGCCGGGCCCGGAGACGCCGACGTTGATGACGCACTCGGGCTCGCCCACGCCGTGGAAGGCGCCGGCCATGAACGGGTTGTCCTCAACGGCGTTGCAGAACACGACAAGCTTGGCGCAGCCGAAGCCCGCGCTCTCGCGGGTGAGCTCCGCCGTCTCCTTTATGACTAGGCCCATCCGGCGCACGGCGTCCATGTTTATGCCGGCGCGCGTGGTGCCGACGTTGACGCTCGAGCAGACGAGCTCGGTCTCGGCGAGGGCCTGGGGTATGGAGTCGATGAGGCGCCTGTCGCCGGAGGTGAAGCCCTTGTGCACAAGGGCGGAGAAGCCGCCGAGGAAGTTCACGCCGACCTCGTGCGCCGCGCGGTCGAGTGCGACGGCGAGCGGCGAAAAGTCGCGCGCGGTGCAGCTCTCGCCGACCATGGCGACGGGCGTCACGGAGATGCGCTTGTTGACTATGGGTATGCCGAACTCGGCCTCGATCTCCTCGCCCGTGCGCACGAGCCTGCCCGCCGAACGGCAGATCTTGTCGTATATCTTGGTGCAGCAGCGCTTTATGTCCTCGCTCGCGCAGTCGCGCAGGGAGATGCCCATAGTAATCGTGCGGACATCGAGATGCTGCTGGTCTATCATCTCTATGGTCTGCATTATCTCACCGGTGTTTATCATCCTCTGGCCTCCTCAAATGCGGTGCATGGCGTTGAAGATGTCCTCGCGCTGGATGCGGATGGACAGGCCGCGCTCCTCGCCGTAGTCCGCGAGCTCGGCGCTCAGGCCGTCGAAAGAGCTCGCGCAGGCTGTGAGGTCGACGAGCATTATCATGGTGAAATACCCGTGCATGATGGTCTGGCTGATGTCGAGCACGTTGACGCCGCGCTCGGCGAGGCGGGCGCACACGCCGGCGATGATGCCGACAGTGTCTTTGCCGATGACAGTTACTATAGCTTTCATTCTATCATTTCCTTTCATCCGCGTCGGACGCGGCAAGTTCGTCGAGCGTGAGGCCGAAGCCCTCGCCGAAATTTTTGAGGAAATAGTCCACTTCAGGCAGACCGTAGCCAAGGAGGGCGGAGCGGGTCTGCTCCAGGGCGAGGCGGAAATCCCGGTTTCCGGCGGCGCACTCCTCGAGGCATTTTATATAGGCCGCGAGCTTGTCGGCCGCCTTCACTATGCGCCGCACCTGCTCGTCGCCGGGCTCCAGTATGGCGCTGTATGCCGGGCGCAGCTCGTCCGGCAGGGCGGCCAGCAGGCGCTCCTGCGCCATGAGCTCGACGCGCTTATACGAGCCCTGTATGTCGCCGTCGTGGTATTTTATGGGCGTCGGCAGGTCGCCGGTGAATATCTCCGGCGCGTCGTGGTAGAGCGCGGCGGCGGCGCAGAGCCCGGGATCGCACTCCTTTTTGAACACGTCCCGCCTGATGACGGCGAGCGCGTGTGCCAGGGCGGCGACCATGTGGCTGTGCTCCTGGATGTTCTCGCGCGTCACGTTGCGCATGAGGCCCCACCGCGTGATGAAGCGCATGCGCGATATGAGGGCAAAAAAGCTGTGTTTCATCAAAACCTCCCGCGGCAGAGCTGCCGCAACACAAAGATTAACACGTTTTTGCCCAAAAGTAAACCTCCCTTTGCCCCCTGCCCGGCGTGAAATGTTGACCGGCGGGAAAATTGATGATATAATTCGATGCTATAATAGATAAAGTATATTTTCTTTTTTGGGAGTGTGCGCAAAGCTATGTGGATAACTGACAAATGGCGCGACTTTGAGGTGATCGACTGTTCCGGCGGCGAAAAACTCGAGCGCTGGGGCGACTATCTCCTCGTGCGGCCCGACCCGCAGGCCATCTGGCGCACGCCGAGGCTCCACCCCGGGTGGAAAAACTACTCCGCGCGCTACAACCGCTCGAACACCGGCGGCGGCGCCTGGGACAAGCGCAGCCTGCCCGAGCGCTGGCAGATAAAATACGGCGAGCTTACATTTAATATAAAGCCCATGAACTTCAAGCACACCGGCGTCTTCCCCGAGCAGGGGACAAACTGGGACTTCGCCATGGACGCGATAAGGGGCGCGCGCCGCCCGGTGAGCGTGCTGAACCTCTTTGCCTACACCGGCGGGGCGACCGTCGCCTGCGCCGCTGCGGGCGCGAGCGTCTGCCATGTCGACGCCGCGCGCGGCATGGTGCAGTGGGCAAAGGAGAACGCCGAGAGCTCCGGAGTGGCGGAGCGGCCCATACGCTGGATAGTGGACGACTGCGCCAAGTTCGTCGAGCGCGAGATCAGGCGCGGCCGGCGGTACGACGCCGTGATAATGGACCCGCCGAGCTACGGCCGCGGGCCCGGCGGCGAGGTCTGGAAGCTGGAGGACAACCTCTGGCCGTTTATGGAGCTCGTGTCCGGCGTGCTGTCCGACGACCCGCTCTTCGTCATCGTGAACTCCTACACCACGGGGCTCAGCCCCTCGGTGCTCACATACATGTGCGAGAGCATCTTCACAAAGCGTTTCGGCGGCCACAGCGAGGCCCGGGAGCTCGGCCTGCCCGTGAGCGAGAGCGGGCTGTGCCTGCCGTGCGGCGCGGCCTGCCGCTGGGTGAGGTGAGCGCCGTGGATATGCTGAGGACGGAAAAGCTCGTGAGCAGCTTTTCAAACGGCGGGGAGGGCAGCGTCGAGGTGCTGCACGGGATAGACCTCGCCATAGAAAAGGGCAGTTTTGTCGCCGTGCTGGGGCACAACGGCTCCGGCAAGTCGACTCTCGCGCGCCATTTCAACGCCATCGCCCTGCCCGCGGGCGGGCACGTCTATGTCAAGGGCATGGACACGCTCGACCAGGAGCTGGTCATGGAGATAAGGCGCACAGTCGGGCTCGTGTTCCAGAATCCCGACAACCAGATAGTCGCAAGCGTCGTCGAGGACGACGTCGCCTTTGCGCCGGAGAACCTCGGCCTGCCATCCGCCGAGATACGCGAGCGTGTCGACGAGGCGCTCAGAGCCGTCGGCATGTACGAATTCAAAGACCGCGCGCCTCACCTGCTCTCCGGCGGACAGAAGCAGCGCGTCGCCATCGCCGGCATACTCGCCATGCGCCCGGAGTGCATAGTGCTCGACGAGCCGACCGCCATGCTCGACCCGAGCGGGCGCCGCGAGGTGCTCGAAGCGGTGCACAGGCTGTGCCGTGAGAGCGGGATGACCGTCGTGCTCATCACCCACCATATGAGCGAGGCCATCCCGGCCGACAGGGTGATAGTCCTGTCCGACGGCGAGCTCGTCATGGACGGGACGCCGGCGGAGGTGTTCGCCCGCGTGGATGAGCTGCGCGCGCTCGGCCTCGCCGTCCCGGAGACTACCGAGCTCATATACGAGCTCAACGCCGAGGGCTTTTCCCTGCCTCTCGGCGCGCTCACGACAGACGAATGCGCCGCCGCCATCGCCGCGGCGCTGAAAGGAAACTGAATGTCCGCGATACTTGCTGCTGAAAACCTATGCCATGTCTACGGGGCGGGCACCCCGCTCGAGACTGCGGCGATACAGGATGTGAATATAGAGATAGAGAAGGGCGAGCTGCTCGGCGTCATAGGACACACGGGCAGCGGCAAGAGCACCTTCATCCAGCACCTCAACGCCCTGCTGTGCCCGAGCTCCGGGCGCGTGCTGCTCGGCGGGGAGGACATAAACGCCTCGAAAGAGGCCGCGCGCCGGGCGCGCTTCCGGGTGGGTCTCGTGTTCCAGTACCCGGAGTACCAGCTTTTTGAGGAGACCTCGCGCCGCGACATCGCCTTCGGCCCGCGCAACATGGGCCTCGACGGCGATGAGGTCGAGCGCAGGGTCCTCCGCGCAGCGGATTTCGCCGGGGTGGACGGCTCCCTGCTGGAGCACTCGCCGCTCGAGCTCTCCGGCGGCCAGAAGCGCCGCGTCGCCATTGCCGGCGTCATCGCCATGGAGCCCGAGGTGCTCATCCTCGACGAACCCACTGCGGGGCTCGACCCTGCCGGCCGCGAGAGCCTGCTGAAAAACATCCTCCGCTACCGCGACGAGACCGGCGCCGCCGTCGTGCTCGTGAGCCACAGCATGGACGACGTCGCGCGCGTGGCCGACAGGCTGGCCGTGTTCCGCTCGGGCCGGATCGCAATGACCGGTACGCCGGGCGAGATATTCCGCCGCCAGGGCGAACTCGAGGACATGGGGCTCGACGTGCCCGCCGCCGCGAAGATAGCAGCAAAGCTGCGCGCGAGGGGAGTCGCCGTGCCGGAGGGGATATATACACTCGAGGGGCTCCGGGCCGCGATATGCGCGATTAAGGAGGGCCGGCCATGCTGAAAGACATCACCCTCGGCCAGTTCTTCCCGGGGAAGACCCCGGCGCACCGGCTCGACCCGCGCACAAAGATAGTCCTCACCTTTGTATATATAATCGCGCTGTTTTTCGTCCACTCTTTCACGGGCTACGCTTTCGTGGCCGTGACGCTGCTCGCGGCGATGCGCGTGTCCCGCGTCAAGCCGCGCGCTATGATAAACGGGCTGCGCCCCCTGGTGCTGCTCATAGCGATAACCGCTTTCATCAACGCCTTTTTCACCGCCGGAGACGACGTCATCTTCCGGATAGGTTTCCTGCGCATGACGTGGGACGGTCTGCGCCGCGCCGCGTTCATGCTGCTGCGCGTGGTGTTCCTCGTGTGCGGCAGCTTCCTGCTGACCTACACCACGGCCCCGCTCGCCATCACGGACGGGCTCGAGAGGCTCTTGTCCCCGCTCGAGAAGCTGCGCTTCCCGGCGCACGACCTCGCCATGATAATGAGCATCGCCCTGCGCTTCATCCCGACGCTCATAGGCGAGGCGGACAAGATCGTCTCGGCCCAGCGGGCGCGCGGCGCCTCGTTCGACACGGGCAGCATCGTGCAGAGGGCAAAGGCCCTGCTGCCGCTGCTCATCCCGCTGTTCGTGAGCGCGCTGACCCGCGCGACCGAGCTCGCCACGGCGATGGAGTGCCGCTGCTACAACGGCGGCGACGGCCGCACGCGGCTGCACGAGCTGCATTTCACCAGGCTCGACGCCGCCGCCGCGCTGCTCGGGACCGTGTTCGTCGCCGTGATAGCCGTGATGAGCCGGCTGAGGTGGCTGGTATGAGGAACATCGCCCTCCGCCTGAGCTACGACGGCTCCGCCTACCACGGCTGGCAGGTGCAGAAGACCGAATCCAGCGTCGCCGAAACGCTCGAGCGCGCGCTCGGGAGCGTGTGCGGCGGCAGAGTGCACGTCACCGGCTGCGGCAGGACCGATGCCGGGGTGCACGCCGAGCGCTACTGTGCGAATTTCCGCACGGAGAGCACCATACCGACCAGCCGCCTCCCCCTCGCGGTGAACTCCCGCCTGCCGGGCGACATCGCGGTGCAGGCCGCGGTCGAGGCCGACGACGGCTTCAGCGCCATCGGCTCCTGCGTGAAAAAGGAATATGTGTACAGGATACTCAACAGCCGCATACGCGACCCGTTCCTGCGCAGCCGCGTGTGCTTCTACCCGTCTCCGCTCGACTTCGGCCGGCTCGAGCGCGCCGGGCGCGCCTTCGAGGGCCGGCATGATTTTGCCGCCGTCCGCAGCGTCGGCACCGAAACGAAGACCACCGTGCGCACCGTGTACTGGTGCCGCGCGCGTGAGAGGGCCGGCCTCATCGAGATCGCCGTGTGCGCCGACGGCTTTCTCTACAACATGGTGCGCGCCATAGTCGGCACCATGGTCTACGCGGCGCACGGCAAATTCGAGCCGGAGGACATCCCCCGCCTGCTCGAGCTCGGCGACCGCCGGCTCACGGGGCCGACCATGCCGCCCCAGGGACTCTATATGTCCAGAGTGTGGTATAATGGTCCCGTGGGCGAGATGATGCGGCGCTGACAGTTTCCGCCTGTTTCCGCAGCGGAGGGCGGTGTATCATCGTCGCAGGAGATGATGACATTGCCTGCGACCGCCATGAGACGAAAGATCATTGCCCCGGCGCTGTGCCTGGCCTGCGCGCTCGTGGCGGCAGCTCTGCTGCTGCCCGCCCCCGCGGCGTCCGGGCCCGTGCCGGTGGAGCACGGCTCCGCCGCGGCTTTCCCGCTCGGCGGCAAGCTCGCCTGTGTGTCGTACAGCGGGATAGACGTGCTCTCTGAGAGCGGCGAGCTGCTCTACTCGGCCGAGCTGCCGGTGGACGTGCCGCTCTGCGCCTCCGGCGGGGAGACGCTGCTCGCCGTGTCGGAAGGCGCGGCCTGCCTGATCTCGAGCGATGGAGAGCTCCGGGAGCTGCGCGGCGAGGGCGGGATACTCTGCACGGCGGCCGCCGGGCGGTACAGCGCCGTCGCGCGCGAGGCCGAGCTCTACTCGTGCGCCGTCACGTTCTACTCAGACGGCGAGCCGCTTTTCCGCCGGTATATAACATCCGGCGAGTGCCGCGCCGTCGCGCTCACCGTGGATGGACAGGCCTGCCTCCTGCTCGACGGCGGCGAACTTCTCTTTCTCGAGGCGGACGCCGAGGCGGCGAGGGCGTCCCTGCCCGGCTGCCGGGCGGTGTACGCGATAGACGGCGGCTTCTGCGCCGAGACTGACGGCGCCGCCGTGTTCTTCTCCCGCTCCGGCGAAAAACTCGGCGAGTACGGCGGGCATTACTCCGAGCTGCGCATCTGCGGCGGCGAGGCCTACGCCTGCTCGGCGTATTCAATAGTGCGCCTCACGCGCTCCGGCGAGGCCGCGAGCGAGGCGCGTTTCGACATCCCGGCGCTGCGCTTCGGGCGCGGCGAGCTGCCGTCGGCGGTGTTTGCCGGCAAAACGGCCGTGTTCGGCCGAGACGGCGGCGAGATATTCAGTTTTGAGACGGAATACATACCCGAAAATGTGGTGACATATAAAGACTCGGCCGCGGCCGTGTGGCAAGATGCTGTCGAGATACACAGGAAGTGAGGCACAGATATGAAATTTCTGCTGGACATTATAATTCTGCTGATAATAGCTCTCTCCATCTGGAGCGGCTACAAGCGCGGGGTCGTCATGGGCATAGGCGGCATCATCGTGCTCATCATCGCGGTGGTGGTGGGCAACGCCCTCTCGAGCGCCTACTCGGGCGAGGTCGTGAGCGCCATGCGCCCGTTTGCCAACGGCTATGTCGACGGTCTCATCTCCGACGAGGTCTACGCCTCCGGCGGCGAGCAAAACGAGCTGTCGACCGGCGACATGCTCGCCCAGAACCCCGACCTCGCCGTCAGCGCATCGACCAACGCGCTGCTCGAGCTCGGGCTCTACAGCGAGACCGCGGAACAGATCGCGCTCGAGGCCGTGGACTACGCCGCAGAGAACGACGCCGCTCTCAGTGATGCCGTGTCGGAGGTGCTGTGCCAAAACATCGCTTTCGCAGGTGGGTTCCTGCTGTTTTTCCTGCTGTGCGCCATAGTGCTCACCGTGCTCGGGAACATAACCAATCTCAGCTTCCGCATACCATATATGGGTTCCGGCAATGAAATAGGCGGTGCCATTGCAGGCCTCATCGAGGGCATAATGCTCGCTCTGGTGTTCGCCTGGGTGCTCCGATTCGCGGGGCTGCTCTTCCCCGACGGCGTCCTGGAGAGCACCTGGTTCGTGTCTTTTCTCATGGAACACAACATCCTCAGCTCCATCCTCGGGATATGATGTGATATAATATAATTGCAACCAGCACCACGGAGGTAACCCTATGCAACCAAGAATCTGCTCGCGCTGCAAGAAAAATCTTGCGGTGATATTCATAACCAGGGTCGAGAACGGCAAAAACATAACCGAGGGCCTCTGCCTCAACTGCGCAAGAGAACTCAAGATCAAGCCGGTCGAAGACCTGGTCCAGAACCTCGGGCTCACCGACGAGGATCTCGACAACCTCTCCGGCGGCATGAACGACGCGCTCGAGGCGCTCGGCAACGTGCCCGTCATCCCGGAGGAGGACGCCGACAGTGAGAGCGACGACGGCAAGACCGCCACCTTCCCCTTCCTCAGCCGGCTCATGAACAGCGAAAACCTGCCGCAGGAGAGCGACAGCTCCTCCCAGAGCGCCCCGCCCCCTCCCAGGCGCGACCCCAAGGAGCAGGGCAAGGGCCGCCGCAAGGCCCTCGAGAACTACTGCATCAGCCTCAGCCAGCGCGCACGCGAGGGCAAGCTCGACAGAATGATAGGCCGCGAGGAAGAGCTCGAGCGCGTCATCCAGATACTCAACCGCCGCCAGAAGAACAACCCGTGCCTCATCGGCGAGCCCGGCGTCGGCAAGACCGCCATCGCCGAGGGCCTCGCCCAGCGCATAGCCGAGGGCAAGGTGCCATACAAGCTGCGCGACAAGGAGGTCTACCTGCTCGACCTCACGGCCCTCGTCGCCGGGACGCAGTTCCGCGGCCAGTTCGAGAGCCGCATGAAAGCCCTCATCGAGGACATACGCAAGCAGGGCAACGTCATCCTCGTCATCGACGAGGTGCACAATATCGTCGGCGCCGGCGACGCCGAGGGCAGCATGAACGCCGCCAACATCCTCAAGCCCGCCCTCTCCAGAGGCGAGATACAGGTCATAGGCGCGACGACTTTCGCCGAATACCGCAAACACATTGAAAAAGACTCCGCGCTCGAGCGCCGCTTCCAGCCGGTCACCGTGGCCGAGCCGTCCATCGCCGACGCGACCGAGATACTCAAGGGCGTCGCCCACTACTACGAGGACTACCACGGCGTCAGGATACCGCCGGAGATGTGCGCACTCGCGGTCACGCTATCCGAGCGCTATATAACCGACCGCTTCCTCCCCGACAAGGCCATAGACCTCATCGATGAGGCCTGTTCCGACGTGAACCTCAAAAACAAGTCGCTCGAGCGGCTCGACGAGGTGATGAAAGACCGCGCCGACCTCGACAAGGAGCGCGAGCTCCTGCTGGCCGACTCCGAGGGCGAGCATTTTGAGCGCCTGGCCGAGCTGCGCAGCATGGACCTGCGTCTCGCCGACGAGCAGAAACAGCTCGAGGCCCAGGGGCGCCCCGTGCTCGGTCCCGACAACCTCGCGCGGGTCATCGAGCTCTGGACGCACATCCCCGCGAGCAGCATACGCACCGACGAGTTCGTGCGCCTCGCCGAGCTGGACAAGCGCCTCAAGGAGCACATCGTCGGCCAGGACGAGGCCGTCGAGACCGTGTGCAGCGCGATAAAGCGCAACCGGCTCGGCCTCAGCGCCAAGCGCAAGCCCGTGAGCTTCATCTTCGTCGGCAGCACCGGCGTCGGCAAGACAGAGCTCGTCAAGCGCCTCGCGGCCGACCTCTTCAACGCGCCCGAGTCGCTCATCCGGCTCGACATGTCCGAGTTCATGGAAAAGCACTCGGTCTCCCGCATCATCGGCTCGCCCCCGGGCTACGTCGGCTACGACGAGGCCGGCCAGCTCACCGAGAAGATCCGGCGCAAGCCGTACAGCGTCGTCCTCTTCGACGAGATCGAAAAGGCCCACCCCAACGTGCTCAACATCCTGCTCCAGATCCTCGACGACGGCCGCATAACCGACGCCCAGGGCCGCACGGTGAACTTCGAGAACACCGTCATCATCATGACCACCAACGCCGGCAGCGACCGGGCCGGCGGTTCCGTCGGCTTCGGCCGGACCGCTACCGAGCAGGGGCGCGACAAGGCCATGAAAGCCCTGCGCGAGTTTTTGAGGCCGGAGTTCATAAACCGCGTCGACGAGATAGTCTGCTTCAACCGCCTCACCGAGGAGAACTTCCGCGCCATTGCCGGGCTCATGCTCGGCGAACTGCGCGACGCCATGGCCGCCCGCGGCATGGCGCTCACCTGGGACGACGCGCTCGTCGCTTTCCTCACCGAGAAGAGCTACTCGGCCCAGTTCGGCGCGCGCAACCTGCGCCGCTGCATACAAAAAGAGGTGGAGGACCCCATCGCCGCCGAGCTCATCGACCGCAGGCACGCTCTCGCCGGCCACGTCCATATCGGGGTGGCGGACGGCAAGCCGTGCGTCACGGCCGAATGAATTGTCCCCACAGAAACGAGGGCGGGCCGCCAAAAAAGCGGCTCGTCCTTTTTGTTCACGCCTGAACGTTCACATGTGTTCACATATCGAAACACTTTTGTTCACCCGCCGGAGCTGTGTTCAGCTCCGGCGGCTTTTTCGTCCCCTGGGTTTTATCAGTTTATACCAATTTCTGCCGGAATTAATTGTCGTAAATGCCAAAATGGCATCAAGAGCTCCGTTCTGGCCTGAAACGTGCACATATATGGTGATACCGAATATTTACCGAAAGGAGGTCGTGTATCATGAACGAGCAGATACTCATCCCGCAGGCAGTCGCCCAATGCGGAGTCGACTATCTCGTCGAACACGGATACCGGATCAAAATGGGCACAGGGCGCGATGAGGAGAGCGTCGCGCGCGACGTGAAAGGATGCAGCGCCATCCTGCTGCGCACCGCCCCCGTCACGAGAAAGGTGATCGAGGCCGAACCCGCGCTGAAGATCGTCGCCAGGCACGGCGCCGGCTACGACAACATCGACATCGCCGCCGCCGAGGAACACGGCGTGTGGGCCACGAACGCCCCGCTGTCGAACTCCAACTCCGTTGCCGAATGCACGATAGGGCTCATGCTCGCGGCCGCGAAAAAGCTCATGGAGCTGAGCGACTCGCTCAAGCGCGGAGACTTTTTCTACAAAAACGAGCACAAGGGCCTCGACCTGGAGGGCAAGACCCTCGGCATCATAGGTTTCGGCCGCATAGGCCGCATGGTGGCGAAAAAGGCCGCGCTCGGCCTCGACATGAAAATCCTCGCCTATGATCCGAACGTGCGCCCGGAGGACATGCCCGAGTATGTCACCCCGGCCGGGCGCGACGACGTGTTCTCCGGCGCCGATTTCCTCACTCTGCACTGCCTGCTCACCGACGAGACGCGCATGTCCGTCGGCCGGCGCGAGTTTGAACTGATGAAGGACAGCGCCTATCTCATCAACTGCGCCCGCGGCCCGATAGTCGACACGGCGGCGCTCGTCGAGGCGCTGAATGACGGCAGGATCGCCGGCGCGGCGCTCGACGTGTTCGAGGAGGAGCCGCCCGACATGTCGGACCCCATCTTCAAATGCAAAAACGTGACGGTGACGCCGCACATCGCGTCGAACACCGTCGAATGCATGGACCGCATGGCCCTGCACGCAGCGATGGAGATACACCGGGTGCTCTCGGGACACAAGCCCGAGTGGCCGGTGAACCATCCGCGCTTTTAGTTTTCCTGCCCGCGGCATTGGGGCAAAAATAAAAAGGAGGAGAAATAATGGAACAGGGAAAAAGGATCTACGCAGAGGGTGAAAAAGTAGAATACAAAAAGCTCACCCTCGCCGAACACATCAAAGCTCTGGGACCCGGCATCGTCTTCGTTCTCACCGCCATGGGCGCCGGCGATATCGTCGACTCGTCGGTCTCCGGCTCGCACTATGGCTACGCGCTCATGTGGGTGCTCGCCGTCGCAATACTCGTCCGCTTCGTCATCGTCAACATCATGGCGCGCTTCGACATGTGCAACACCGAGGGCATAACTCTGCTCCAGGGATACGGCCGCCTGCACAAGGCGTTCCCCTGGTTCTTCATCATATTCTCGCTGTTCTGCGGACATATGACCAACGCCACGATGATAAGCGGCTCCGGCAACGCGCTGTATAACCTCACCGGTGTAGGCAACGTGTTCATCTGGGCCTGCATCGCCGTCGCGGCCAGCTTCTTCGTCGCCGGCAAGAATATCCAGCGCTATCTCGAGAACATAATGAAAGTCCTGCTTGCACTGATGACAATCGCCTTCCTCGCGCTCGCGATAATGGCCAAACCCGACCCCGTTGAGATATTCAAAGGCATCTTCACCTTTGAGATGCCCGCCGGCATGGGCCTGTTCAGCGCCACCACCATCATGCTCGCGCTCATCGGCTCCGTCGCCGGCTCGATGACCAACTTCCTCTATCCGCACAGCATCCGCGCCAAGGGCTGGACCGACCCGACCTGGAAGAAAGTCCAGCGCGGCGACCTGCTCTTCAGCATCATCATGATGATAGTCATCAACCTCGCCGTCTGGATAGTCGGCGCCGAGGTCCTCGCCAAAAACGGCATTGAGGTCCAGACCCTCGACGACCTGGCCGCCGGCATGGAAATCACTTTCGGCCGCGCGGGAAGCGTCCTGCTCTACCTCGGCGTGTTCGGCGCCGTGTACAGCAGCGTCCTCGGCGTGGCCAGCGGCTGGGGCGCCGTCGTCATCGAGTCCTATCAGGTCGTCCATCCCGAGCGTCTGGAGAAATACGGCAGCGCCGAGGCCGACCCGCTCTACAAGTTTGCATCGCTCTTCCTGCTCATCACCCCCGTCGTCTGGTCGCTGCCCGGCATGCCCGACTTCGTGGCTCTCGCTGTCATCCACAATGTCATCACGGCTCTCGGCCTGCCGGCCATAGCCATCGGCCTGCTCTTCCTCGCGACTAACAAGAAGCTCATGGGGCGCTTCCACAACAACATCGCTGAGAACATCATCCTGCTCTTCACGGTCATCCTGGCCTGCTGGAGCGCCATTAAGATCGTCATAGGTTTCTTTGCCTGACCCCCCATATAAACCAGGCAAGCGGCGCCGGATAATTCCGGCGCCGCTTTGCGTCAAAAATTTTTTACTTTATCAGCAGAACTTATTGTTATATAATTAACTCATATATACAGCGCATCTTGAACCGGGAGGATGAGATGAATGACAGCTAAAGTTATGGTGTTTGCGCCGTCGCCGAAAATCGAAAAGACGGTCCGCGACGTCTGGCAGAAGCTGGAGGAGATCAGCTCCGGAGAGTGTGAATATGAGCTGGAAGTAGTCGTGCCGGCCGGCAATGAGAACACCATACCGGTCGACGCCGACGCGCTCGTGGCCCGCGGCAACTCGGCCACCTTCCTCCGCGAGCGCTTCCACGAGCTGCCCGTTGTCGAAATACCCATCACGGGCATAGACGTGCTCCGCGCGCTCGGCACCTGCCGCCGGCGCTGGCCGGGGAAACCGGTCGCGTTCATCGGCACGCCGAACATGATGATAGACATGGACAAATACCGCAAGATCACCGGGATGGACGTCGTGGCCTTCCCCATCGAAATGCGCTCCGAACTGGACGGGATCATGGACGACATAGAGCGCCGGGGGATAGACATCGTCATCGCCGGGCACTACACCTGCGTTCAGCTGGAGCGCCGCAGGTTCACCGCCGTGCCGCTCCACTCCGGCGCCGAGGCGATCGAGCAGGCGCTGCGTCTCGGCCGCCAGTCGGCCTATTACAGCGTCATGCGCCAGCAGCAGACGATGCGCTGGCGCGGCCTCATAGACTGCATAGGCGAGGGCATCATCGCCGCCGACTCGCGCGGGCGCATCTCTCTTTTCAACCGCTATGCCTCCGAGCTGCTCGGCATATCCGGCGAGGACGCCATCGGCCGCCAGGCCGGCGACGTGATAAAGCAGCCCCGCCTGCGCGAGCTGCTCTCAGGCGGCGACGCTGACGGCGAGATAATGAGCATCTGCGGACAAGAGCTCACCGTGAGCAAGGTGAGCGTGCGCTTCCGCGGCGAGGCGGCGGGCTATATAGCTCACATTCAGAAAGTATCGAAGATACAGCAGCTCGAGGAGAACATACGCAAGCGCTCGCATGAGCGCGGGCTCACCGCGAAATACACTTTCGACTCCATCACCGGCGAGAGCGAGGCCATGCGCGAGACCATAGAGACGGCGAAGATATACTCGCATGTCGACTCCAACGTCCTGATCGAGGGCGCGACTGGCACGGGCAAAGAGCTATTTGCCCAGAGCATACATAACGCGAGCGGCCGCCGGGCCGCCCCGTTTGTCGCCGTGAACTGCGCGGCGATACCGGAGTCGCTGCTCGAGAGCGAGCTGTTCGGTTATGCCGACGGAGCTTTCACCGGCGCGCGGCGCGGCGGCAAGGCCGGCCTCTTTGAGCTCGCTCACAACGGGACCATCTTCCTCGACGAGATACACGGCATGTCCCTCACGCTGCAGGGCCGGCTCCTGCGCGTGATACAGGAGAAAGAGATCATGCGCATAGGCGGCGACAAGGTCGTCCCCGTGAACGTGCGCATAATCTCCGCCACGAACCGCAGCCTCAGGAAGCTCGTCGAGAGCGGCGAATTCCGCGACGACCTCTATTTCCGCCTCGACGTGCTCAAGCTCGAGCTGCCCCCGCTCAGCGCGCGCGGGGAAGACGCCGTCCTGATGGCGCGCAAATTCATCGAGGGCTTCTGCCGCGACCTCGGGCGCGAGCCGCTGGAGCTGTCGCCGGCTGTATGCCGCCGCCTGCTTGAACATTCCTGGCCCGGCAACGTGCGCGAGCTGCGCAATTTCTGCGAGAAACTGTGCGTGCTCTGCCGCGGCGACCAGGTCGGCCTCGACGCGCTCACGTCATTCCCCATGCTCATGTGCGGCAACGACACCGGGCGCCGCCGCAGCCTGCGCGGCTCATCGCGCGAGGCCGAGCGCCGCGAGATAGAGGCCGCGCTCAGCCGCTGCGGCGGAAACCGGAGCCGCGCGGCCGCGGAACTAGGCATAGGGCGCACGACGCTCTGGAAGAAGATGCGCGAGCTCGGCATAGAGTAAAGCGCAGAAAAGCCGCTGCACCGGGCAGCGGCTTTTTCTTATTCATACAGCGCCACGAACTCCTCGAGGCAGAGCCCCTTGTCCATGATATACTCGGCGGCCTCGACCCCCACATAGCGGAAGTGCCAGGGCTCGAACATTATGCCGGTGATATCCTGCTTGTCCTCCGGGAATCGGAGGATGAAGCCGTACTTGGCACAGTGTTCTTTCATCCACTTCGACAGCTCGGTGTTCGCGAGCGTCTCGTTCATGTACTGGTAGTACTGATCGACTATGTCGACGGCCAGTCCGGTCTGGTGCTCGCTCGAGCCGGGTATGGCGACTATTGTCGCTGCCGTGGCGACGTCGCCGCCGTACTGCGCGACTTTGTTGTTGAAGAGATATTCCTGCGTGGCATAGCTGCGGTAGGACGAGGTGAGGTAGACCGAGAGCCCCTCGGCCCTCGCCCCGGCGATGAAGTCCTGCAGGGCGCCGACGGCGCGGGAGTCGAAATACTGGCCGTTTTCCAGCTCGGTGACCTCGGGGATGAAGTTTTCGTCTATCAGGTTGTCGGTGTTCACGAGGACATATTCCCAGGAGTTGATATCTATGTCCGGCTTGTCGGCAAACGGGTCCGGCGTCGGGGTCGGGGTGGGCTCCGGTGTGGGCGTCGGAGTCGGAGCCGGGGTCGGAGTGGGCGTCGCGGCCGGAGTCGGAGCCGGCGTCGCCTCGGCAACTGCGGGCTCGGCCGTCGTGAGCCCGTGGACAAGAAAGGCGAGGCACAGCACCAACACGGCGAGGACCACGCCCATTACGATGTTTTTCACGAAAAAACCTCCCGTAATCTGGTTTTTCTATGATAACGCGCAGAAATCGCCTTGTCAATGGCGGTGCGGGCGCGCTTTTTTCATTTTTTCGGTGCAAAAACGGAACTTGCCGGGCCAAACAGCGTCTATAACGGCAGTACCATCCAAGAAAGGCGGCATATCCATGAAAAAACTTGTCCTGCTCATCCTGGCGCTCTGTGCCCTCGCGGGCTGCGGCGGAGCCGAAGAGCCCGTCGAGAGCATGACGGGCACCGTGCTCGAGCTCTCCAACGGCTCGATGCTGCTCTGCATCCGGAGCGGCGGCTATCCCGAGGGGGCCGAGTGCCGGGTGCCGCTCCCGGAGGGGATGGAGGAAGAGCCGGGCGCCGGCGACGAGGTGCTCGTCCGTTACACCGGCGGGATCGCGGAGAGCGACCCCATGCAGCTCATCGGCGAAGTGCTCGAGGTGAGCCCCGCCGAATAGATGCTCAGCGCGGGCGCTTCGCGGCAGCAAACGCGCTCACCAGCGCGTAGCCGGCGATGGCCGCGAGCGAGACCTCGACGCCGAACTCGCCGCCCGTGACGAATATGTTCCCGGAATCCAGCGCGAGCTCATACACCGGCACGCCCCAGCTCCCGCCCGGCGCGGTGATGTGCAGCATGTCGGAGATTATGGCGAAATTCAACACGGCGTGCACCGCGGCGCTGCACGCGACGGAGCCGCCGCTGTATGCCACGAGGGAGAACATCACGCCGACGAGCGTCCCGCCCACGGCGAGCAGCGCCACCCCGGCGGGCGAAAAAGCCGTCATCGACGTGAGGTGCACGAGCCCGAACAGCAGCGACGGCAGCAGCACCGCCCGCGCCCTGCCCCATCGGGCCTCGACGAGGCGCATGATATAGCCGCGGAAGAGCATCTCCTCCGTTATTCCTGATTTTACGGCCATGGCGGCGGATGCCGCGGCGATGAGCGCGGTCTCGGCCCACGAGTGCCCTCCGGGCTCAAGCGAGCCGAACGGCAGCAGGGCGCATATCACTCCCGCCGGCAGCAGCACGGCGCAGACGGCGCACCACGGCTTTATACGCGCGGTCATGCCGAAGCTGCGCATCTCAAGGCGCAGGACTTTCACGGTGTACAGCCAGAAGAGCAGCCATGTCAGCGCGAGGCTTCCGAGATAGCGCGGTATCTGATACAGGGCGGAGTCTGGCAGGGTGACCACGGAGAATATGAGGTCGAACAGCAGGCTGCTCGCCAGCTCGCCCACGACAAACAGGGCAAAGTATATCAAAATAACGCCCAGGGTCTTCCCGGACGAGAAGCCGAAATCCGGCCGAGTTTCCATTTGCAGCGCCTCCATGCGAGCACATTTGAGCAATATTATACACGAGCGGCCCGCTTTTGCAACCGCTTTGTCCGCCGCGGCACTTGCAAAGGGCGGTTTTGTGGGATATAATACCATATCGCATATAAAGGAGAGATGTCCAATGAAATATATACTTGTCATCGGAGACGGCATGGCCGACAACGGCGTGCCCGCTCTCGCGGGGATGACTCCGCTCGAGAGCGCCGACATCCCTCATATCGACGCGCTCGCCTCCGCCGGCGAGGTCGGCAGCGTGCGCACCGTGCCGGAAATGCTGCCCCCCGGCAGCGACACCGCGATTTTGTCCATCATGGGCTGCGACACCGAGAAAGTCTACTCCGGCCGCGCCCCGCTCGAGGCGGCGGCCCAGGGCATAATGCTCGAGCCCGGCACCGCGGCCTTCCGCTGCAACAACGTCGCCCTCTCCGACGGCGAGACCCTCGCCGGGCGCCGCATCCTGTCGCACAGCGGCGGCAACATAGACGGCGAGCTGTCGAAGACGCTCATCGAATACCTCTTCTCCCACCCGGATTTCAAGCCCCTGGCCGACGCGGCGGGGCTCTCGGTAGCTCCCGCCGTGAGCTACAGGCACCTTGCGTTCATGAAAAACGCCGACATCAGCGGCATAGAGCTCGCCCCCCCGCACGACCACCTCGGCGAGGAGGCCGGCGCGAACCTGCCCTCCGGCTGCGGCGCCGCCGCGACGCTCACCCGGCTCATGGAGGCCGCCGTGCCCATACTCTCGGAGCACCCGATAAACAAAGAGCGCCGCGCGAACGGCGAGCTCCCGGCCAACGGCATATGGTTCTGGGCGGAGGGCACGGCCGCCAGGCTGCCCTCTTTCTCCGAGCAGTTCGGCAAGACCGGCGCCGTCATCTCGGCCGTCCCTCTCTGCCAGGGCATAGCCAGGCTGCGCGGCATGGACGCCGTCATCGTCCCCGGCGCCACCGGCGAGATAGACACAAACTACGAGGGCAAGGTCGACGCCGCGTTCGACGCGCTCAAGACGCACGATTTCGTGTGCGTCCACTTCGAGGCGCCCGACGAGTGCACCCACTGCCACGACCTCGCGGGCAAGCTGCTCGCCATAGAGCGGCTCGACAAGCTCATAGTCGCCCCGCTGGTCGACCTCATGGCCGGGCGTGACATCCGCATGCTCATACTCAGCGACCACAAGACCCTCATGTCCGACGGCAGCCACGACGGCGACCCCGTCCCCTTCCTCATCTACGACAGCCGGGTGGACAACCGCACCGGCGCGCACTATACCGAGGCCGACGGCCTGCGCGGCGTGATGCTCGAGAGGGGCGACGAGCTGCTGCCGCGCCTGTTTGAGCAGTGAGGAGCGCGAGGGAGCGCGCCTGGGCCAAGCTGAACCTCGCGCTCGACGTGCTCGGGCCGCAGCCCGACGGCTACCACGGCATGAGGATGATAATGCTCAGCTGCACCCTCTGCGACGAGGTGCGCGTCGCGCTCACGCCCGACGGCAGCTTTTCGGCGCACTCCAACCTCTTTTTCCTCCCCGGCGACAGGCGCAACATCGCCGTGCGCGCGGCGGAGCTCTTCATGGAGACCATAGGCGAGAGGAGCTGGGGCGTGAGGATAGACATGAAAAAGCGCACGCCCGTGTGCGCCGGGCTCGGCGGAGGCTCGTCCGACGCCGCGGCGGTGCTGCGCGCGCTCGACCGGCTCACCGGGGCGCAGCTCGGCCGCGAAAAGCTCTCCGAGCTCGCATTCAAGCTGGGGGCCGACGTGCCCTTCTGTGTCGGCGGAGGCATGTGCCTTGCCGAAGGGCGCGGCGAGGTGCTCACGCGGCTGCGCGCCATGCCCGAGTGCGGCATAGTGATATGCAAGCCTCGCTTCCCGATCTCAACGCCGGAGCTGTTCTCGCGCATAGACTCGCGCTCCGGCCCCCCCGGGCCCGACATGCCGGCCATGCTCGCCGCCATAGGGCGCGGAGACCTCGAGGGCATTTGCGCAAACATGCGGAACGTATTCGAGGACGTGCTCTCACCGGAGCACGCCGAGATATTCGAGATAAAGCGCGCGCTGACCGAACGCGGCGCGCTCGGCAGCCTGATGACGGGCACGGGCTCGGCCGTGTTCGGCATATTCGGGAGCAAAACGGCGGCTCGCAGCTGCGCGGACGCGCTCTCGGAGCGGTACCGCGAGTGTTTTTTCGCCGAACCCAAAAAAGCCGTGATGTAAAAAATCATACGGGGGAGCTCCGCAACTTCAGGAGTTCCCCCGTATTTTGCTAATTTTTCTTTTTCCCGTAGTCATCCATCCAGAAGCGGGAGTGGTAAAATCTGTACGCCCCGTACACGGCGAGTATGACCAGCATGATGTAGAGCCATGTCCTGAATCCGCGGTGCAGATGCAGATAGACTTTCATTTGGTTGCTCATATCCTCCGTGATCAGCGACACGGTATAGTCGTGCAGCCTGTCGCTTATAAACGATCCCAATATTATCGCAAACAGGTCGCCGTATGAAAAGATATACGCCAGCGCCCTTTTATCGAAGAGGGCGAAAAGTGCGGCGGCCAGCCACAGATAACAGTAGCGATTGTCATACATCCAGCTGTACAGGTATACATCCTCCAGAAACAGCTCTGTCAGCACAGCGAGAGCGGCAAAAGGCAGCAGCACAACGGCACATCTTATCGCGGCGTCTTTTACAGCGCATGCAACTCCGGGCAGCACGGGCATCCCCCCCACCAAACTCAGGCGGTCAGCTGTTTTCCGGCCTATCTCCTGTCCATGGGCACATAGGGCGTGTCGGCGACGGCGGCACGGTAGGCCGGGCGCATGATGCGCTTGCTGCTGATGACTTCCTCTATGCGGTGGGCGCACCAGCCGGATATGCGCGACAGCGCGAACAGCGGGGTGAACAGCTCGTCGGGTATGCCGAGCATACGGATGACGAAACCCGAGTAGAGGTCGACGTTGGCGCAGATCGGCGTCGAGAGGTTTTTGCGCTCGACGATGAGGCGCGCGCCGTTGCGCTCTATGCTGCGCAGATATTCAAAGTCCTCGACCATGTCCTTGCTGTGCGCCATGCGCTCGGCATAGACCTTGAGCACCTCGGCGCGCGGGTCGGACTCGGTGTAGACCGCGTGTCCCAGGCCGTAGATCTTGCCGGAGCCATCTCCTGCCTCTCTATTGAGTATCTTCGTGAGGAAGGCGCTCATTGCCGCGTCGTCCCCGGGGTCGGATACGTTTTCCTTTACCGAGTTTATCATCGCCTGCACCCTGGAGTTGGCGCCGCCGTGCAGCGGGCCCTTGAGCGAGCAGACCGCGCCGGCGATGGCACTGTATGTATCGGTGCCGGTCGATGAGAGCGCGCGGCAGACGAAGGCGGAGTTATTGCCGCCGCCGTGCTCTGCGTGGAGTATCATCCAGAGGTCGAGCAGGTGCGCCTCGTCGGGCGTGTAGCTCTTGTCGTGGCGCAGCATGCTGAGGAAATTCTCCGAGACGGACAGGCTCTCATCGGGTATGTGGATAAACAGGCTGTCGTGATCGAAGCGGTGCCGCTTCACGGCGTAGGCGTTCGCGACGATGACGGGGAAGCGCGCGATGAGCTCGATCGACTGCCTGAGCATGTTCTCGAGGCTCGTGTCATCGGGATTGGGGTCGTATGAATACAGGGCGAGGACGCACCGGGCGAGCTTGTTCATCACGTTGGGGCTCGGGGATTTGATTATCATGTCCTCGGTGAAGTTGTGCGGCAGTATCCTCGCGCGGGAGAGAATGGAGTCGAACTGCTCGAACTGCTCACTGTCGGGCAGCATGCCCATGAGCAGGAGGTAGGCCACCTCCTCATAGCCGAAGGTGCCGCTCTCGACGTGGGCCTTGACTATGTCGACGACATTTATGCCCCGGTAGTACAGCCGGCCGGGCGCTGGGACTATCTCGCCGTCCTCGATGTTGTAGCCGATGACGCGGCCGATGCGCGTGACGCCGGCCATGACGCCGGTGCCGTCGCTGTTTCGCAGTCCGCGCTTGACTTTTTCAGTGAAGTATTTCTCGGGTATGCTGTAAGCCGAGATGACGCGGTCGCGCAGCTCGGGGCCGAAGTATTCGTTGGGGCTTATCTCTGTCATTTGCCGGTCACGCTCCTGTACTTTCATATTCTGATACTCGTAACAGCAATATTATAAAGCTTTTGTATAAAAATTGCAACTTAAAATAATAATTTTGCAAAAGCAGCCGCGAAATCAGCGCTTCGCCGTCAAAACAGGCGCAAAAATGCAACTCACCGCCAAAAACTTGCATTAAAAAGCGTTTGCAGCGCGCATATTTTATGATATACTTTTAATGTATGACTATGGGCTCACGCCCGAATATTCTGACAGGTGAGTGATATAAATGATAAAACTTGACAGCCGCCCCGCCGTGTGGACGGCCTCCGGGGTGCAGAGCGCGCCCGAGGGCAGCCTCCCGGCCGGACGCGAAAAGACCATGGCCTACCGCATCCTCCGCGCGCACGACCGCAGCGGCGGCAGCGGCACCATGCGCATCCGCTTCGACAGCCTCATCTCCCACGACATTACTTACGTCGGCGTCATCCAGACGGCCCGCGCCAGCGGCATGGAGCGCTTTCCCGTGCCGTATGTCCTCACCAACTGCCACAACAGCCTCTGCGCCGTCGGCGGCACGATAAATGAGGACGACCATGTGTTCGGCCTGTCCGCCGCGAAGAAATACGGCGGCATATACGTCCCCGCAAACCAGGCCGTCATCCACCAGTACGCCCGCGAGGCGCTCACAGGCTGCGGACGCATGGTCCTCGGCAGCGACAGCCACACCCGCTACGGCGCCATCGGCACCATGGGCATAGGCGAGGGCGGGCCCGAGATCGTCAAGCAGCTCCTCGAGAACACCTACGACGTGGCCGACCCCGAGGTCGTGCTCGTCTACCTCACCGGCGCTCCCGCGCGCGGCGTCGGCCCGCACGATGTGGCCCTCGCGCTCTGCGGCGCCGTGTACAAAAACGGCTTCGTGAAGAACAAGGTGCTGGAGTTCGCCGGCCCCGGCATAAAAAACCTCCCCATGGACTACCGCATAGGCATAGACGTCATGACGACGGAGACCGCCTGCCTCAGCTCCATCTGGGCGACGGACGGGCGCGTCGAGGAGTACCTCGCCGTGCACGGCCGCGCGGGCGAGTACAAAAAGCTCGAGCCCGAGGACGGGGCCGTGTATGACTCCGTGATAAGCATAGACCTCTCGACGGTCGAGCCCATGGCGGCCCTGCCTTTCCACCCGTCCGAGGCCTACACCATCGCCGAGCTGCGCGCCAACGCCGGCGACATCCTCCGCGAGACCGAGAAGCGCGCGCACGAGCAGTTCGGCGGCAAGGTCGAGCTGCACCTCACCGACAAGATCAGGGACGGCGGGATATACGTCGACCAGGGCGTCATCGCCGGCTGCTCCGGCGGCATGTACGACAACATCGCCGAGGCCGCAGCGATACTCGACGGCTGCTCCGTCGGCGACGGGTATTTCTCCCTGTCGGTCTATCCGCCCAGCGTGCCCGTCAACCTGCGCCTGATAAAAGACGGGGTGCAGCAGAAGCTGATGGAGGCCGGCGCGCTGTTCAAGCCATGCTTCTGCGGGCCCTGCTTCGGCGCGGGCGACGTCCCGGCCAACAACGGCCTGAGCATACGCCACACCACCCGCAACTTCCCCAACCGCGAGGGCTCAAAGCCCGGCGACGGCCAGCTCGCCGCCGTCGTCCTCATGGATGCGCGCAGCATCGCCGCCACCGCCCGCAACGGCGGACGGCTCACCGCCGCCACCGAGATAGACTACGTCCGGCCCGAGGACAGGCCCTATGAGTTCGACGGCTCGGTTTATGAGAAGAGGGTATACTCCGGTTTCGGCCATCCCGACAGCTCCGCCGAACTGCGCTTCGGCCCCAACATAGCCGACTGGCCCGCCATCCCCGCGCTGAGCGACAACCTCATCATGGAGCTCGCCGCCGTCATCCACGACCCCGTCACCACCACGGACGAGCTCATCCCCTCCGGCGAGACCAGCTCCTACCGCTCCAACCCCATGAAGCTCGCCTCCTTCGCCCTCTCCAGACGCGAGCCCGCCTATGTCGGCCGCACCGAAAAGATACGCGAGGCTGAGGCCCGCCGCGCCGCCGGGGACTACTCCGACGTGCAGGCCCTGCTCGACGGCGGCGTGAGCGCCGGCGAGATCGCGCACAGCTCCATCTGCTCCGTCATCTTCGCCAACCGCCCCGGCGACGGCTCTGCCCGCGAGCAGGCCGCGAGCTGCCAGCGCGTACTCGGCGGCGGAGCCAACATCTGCTATGAATACGCCACCAAGCGCTATCGCTCCAACTGCATCAACTGGGGCATGCTGCCCTTCGTCATCGACGAGGGCACGCCGTTCGATTACGAGAGCGGCGACATGGTCTACGTCCCCGATGTGCGTGAGAAAGTCGCGCGCGGCGACTGCGAGTTCGACGCCAAGGTGTTTGCGAAAGACGGCTCCGTGTCCGACCTCAAGCTCCGCATGGGCGCTCTCACCGACGACGAGCGCGACATCATCCTCCGCGGCTGCCTGATGAACCACTACGCCGCCCAGCGCAGAAAGTGAGGTTTTTCGACATGGAAAAGATCAAAATGACAAACCCCATCGTTGAGATGGACGGCGACGAGATGACCCGCGTGCTCTGGCAGATGATAAAAGACGAACTCATCTGCCCGTACGTCGAGCTCAACACCGAGTATTACGACCTCGGCCTGCAGAACCGCGACGCCACCGGCGACCGCGTGACCCACGAGGCCGGCGAGGCCATCAAAAAATGGCATGTCGGCGTCAAGTGCGCCACAATCACCCCCAACGCGCAGCGCGTTGAGGAATACGGCCTGCACGAGATGTGGAAGAGCCCCAACGGCACCATCCGCTCCATCCTCGACGGCACGGTGTTCCGCGCGCCCATAATGGTCAGCCGCATAAAACCCGTGGTCAAGACCTGGAAAAAGCCCATCACCATCGCCCGCCACGCCTACGGCGACATCTACCGCAACGTCGAGTACCGCGTCGAGCGCCCCGGCAAGGCCGAGCTCGTCTTCACCGCCGACAGCGGCGAGGAGCTCTTCCGCGAGACCGTGCACGACTTCGCCGGCCCCGGCGTCATCCAGGGCGTGCACAACCGCGACGCGAGCATAGTCTCTTTCGCCAGGGCCTGCTTTGAGTATGCCCTCTCCGTCGGTCAGGATCTCTGGTTCTCCACGAAGGACACCATCTCCAAGCAGTACGACCAGACCTTCAAGATACTTTTCCAGAAAGTCTTCGACGAGGAGTACGCCGCGCGCTTCGAGGAGGCCGGGCTCAAGTATTTCTACACGCTCATCGACGACGCGGTCGCGCGCGTCATCCGCTCCGAGGGCGGCTTTGTCTGGGCCTGCAAGAACTACGACGGCGACGTCATGAGCGACATGGTGAGCACCGCGTTCGGCAGCCTCGCCATGATGACGAGCGTGCTCGTCTCGCCGGACGGCAACTTCGAGTACGAGGCCGCGCACGGTACCGTCACCCGCCACTGGTATCGCTACCGCGAGAGCGGCAGGATGACCAGCACGAACCCGGTCGCCACCATCTTCGCCTGGAGCGGAGCTCTGCGCAAGCGCGGCGAGCTCGACGGCAGCGGCGAGCTGTGCGCCTTCGCCGACAGGCTCGAGAGCGCCACGCTCTCCGCCATCGAGGACGGGATAATGACCGGCGACCTCGCTGCCCTCGCCGAGGGCGGCGGGATACGCAGCGTCGACAGCGCCGAGTTCATCGCCGAGATCGCGAGCCGCCTCGGCTGAGGCTGCATATAAGAAACCCGCCCGCTTCTTCCCGAAGCGGGCGGGTTGTCGCATTTCCGCAGACGAAAACGCCGCGCCATATGGCGCGGCGTTTCCAATGTATATCGTTTTGGCCTTAGACAATACCGAAGTTGTAGAGGATGACGGCAATGCCGAATCCTATCATCGGGATGAGGCACTGGGACACGAAGGTGTACTTGTAGGTGTGTCTCATCTCGGTCTTGGCGACGGTGTTTGCCATGACGACGCCGGAGGCATGAGGCATGGCGTCAAGTCCGGCAGAGGCAATGCAGGTGAGGCGGTGCAGGACCTGCGGGTTGATGCCGGTGTTGAGCATGTAGTCGCCCAGAGCATCCAGGAAGATGTTCAGGCCGCCGGTGGAAGAACCGGTGATCATGCAGATGATGTTGATGGAGATGAAGGCCATCAGGATCGGGTTCATCTCGAGGCCGAGCAGCCAGTCGACGCAGGTCTGGAAAGCGGGAGAAGCCTGGACGACGCCGCCGAAGCCCATGATCATGGAGGTGACCATCAGGGCGCTGAGACCGCTGCCCATGCCGTCGGAGAAGTCGGCGCGGATCTTGAGGCGCTTCCAGAAGAGGACGAGCGCGACGATGATACCGAGCACCATGCCGAGGACGACGGCGTAGTTGGTGACGTCAACGAACTGCATGAACACGAAGATGGATCCGACGAGGACGATGATCGGCAGGAAGGAGGCCAGAGCGCCGGGGAGGTTCTTGATGGCCTCGGGGTCGTTCAGGTCGGGGATATTGTCGTCGGGACCGGCGACGAAGTGCTCACCGCGGGCGGCGCAGCGGCGCGCGCACCAGTTGTAGAACACATAGTCCATGATGAAGATGCAGATCGAGACGATGATGCCCATGACCGGAGCGGCATAGATATCGGTGCCGAAGAAGGTGGTCGGGATCATGTTCTGGACGGCGGGCACGCCGGGGGCCACAGACATGGTGATGGTGGCGGGGACGGCGAGCAGCAGGCCCGGGAACAGGCTCTTAGGCAGGTCGGCCTCTTTGAACAGAGCCATGCAGATGGGGTACATGGTGAAGGCGATGATGAACACGCCTATGCCGCCGTAAGAGAGGACGAGGGTGGTGAGCAGAACTATGAGGATGACCTGCTTCTTGCCGACGACCCTGACGATGGCGTTGGCAATGGAGACAGACGCACCGCTGTCCTCCATGAGCTTGCCGAAGATGGCGCCCAGGGTGAACATCAGGAACCACTGTCCGGCAAAGCTTGTGAACGAACCGGCAAAGCTGGTTGTAAAGCCCTCCCAGACATCCATGCCGTTGGTGAGGATAATGATGAGCGAAGAGATGATAGCGACGACGCCCATGTGCCATCCGCGGAAGATCATCAGGATCAGCACGGCAAGGGCGACGATTATGCCGATAACGCCCAGCATAAACAACACTCCTTTTTATGTTTTCTTTATGCGAGACCGGCGCGCAGCGTCCCCCCAGAGCACTCGCGCGGGTCTAAGCGAGCATATTATATATCCAATTTTTATATCATTCAAGCATTTGGAGGCAATTTTGAATATTTTGTTAATTTTTCCGAAAGCCGGTGACATTTTTAGTAACAATATTAGATATATGCTCAATTTCTATGAAATATAAAATTAGATTTTGATTATCAAAAGCAGACAGATATAATAATAGGGGGGAGGGGCCTGAAAGCCCCTCCCCCCTGCAGTACTTTGGAGTGTCATCAGCCGTTGTAGAACTCGTTGCTGCAATAGAGGATCTCGCCGCTGGCCATGGTGAGCTGCGGGACGAGGAGCTTGTCGCTCACGAGCTCGTCGTTCTGGAAATCGCGGTGGACGACGCGGATATCCTTCTCCTTGAAGATGGCGATATCTGCGTAGGCGCCGGCCTTGAGCGTGCCGATCTTGCCCTCCATGCCCATGACCTTGGCCGGGGCAGAGGTGACGCAGCGCAGCACGGTCATGAGGTCGAGTCCCATGGCCAGGTACTTGCTCATCAGGGTCGGCAGGTTTTTGCAGTAATAGGGCATGTTGAACTTGTCGTTGGTGAGGTCGGTGCTGATGATGTCGGGCAGGAAGCCGGCATCGAGAGCGGCGAGGGCGGCTTTGAAGCCGAAGTTGCCGCGGCCGTTGGCAGCATCAAAGATGACGCCGCGCTCGCGTGCTGCGAGGACGGCGGGGTCTATCTTGCCGTCGCTGCCGACGATGGTGTTGCCGGCGCCCTGGAAGCAGTGGCAGAACACGTCGCCCGGGCGGAGCATATCGGCGATCTCGCCGGCGGGCACCGGGGAGTTGGTGGTGTGCACGCACACGCCCATGCCGCCGCCTATCTTGTCGGCGAGGGCCACGGTGGCGCGCAGGGGCTCGGCGTCCTCAACAACGCCCTTGGAGATACGGATCTTGAGGCCGAGGATACGGTGCGGGAATTTCTCATACACGCGGCGGATGAGGGCCTCGTTGAACTTGGAGGGACTGAAGTCCTCGATGATATTGCCGTCGATCTGGCCGCCGGAGAACACGGTCATGTAGGCCTTGATCTTGACGGCGCTGGGGTCGGCCGCGGTGTGGAAGAAAGCGCGCATGTTCGCGCAGCCGGCGCTGCCTGCGTCGACAGCGGCCGTGGTTCCGTAGGGCAGCATGAAATCAGGGCGGATGCATATGCCGCTGCCCTCATGGTAGAGGTGGGTATGGAAATCGATGAGGCCGGGGGTGACGATGCAGCCGGCGGCGTCGATCTCAGCCCAGCGGGGCTCGGCAATCTCTCCGCCGAGGTCAACTATGCGGCTGCCGCACACGGCGACGTCGCGCACCTCATCGACGCCGGTGAGGGGGTCCATAACGCGTCCGTTTCTGATGATGTAGTCAACTTTCATGTAGATTCTCCTTCCGGATAGTGAGTCATCCGGCTGGGGGGAGCTCCGGACAAGGCTATTGTATTGCCGATCTGTTGTTTTGTCAACCGGTCAGTTGTCCTGTATCGTATCTATGGAGTAGATCGTGAGATAATACTTGCCCTGGCCGGCATGGAGTATCAGGGTGCCCCCCACGGAATAGAGCGTGCCGTCGACGACAAAGCCGTTGTCGGTGATCTGGCCGAAGCAGTCGGCGGTGATGTAGGCGGAGACATAGCCCTCTTTGTGGCCGAGGGTGGTCTCGGCGGTGATGTTGTCGTAGGTATAAGTCACCGACTCGTCGATCTGGATGTCGGTCACGGTGCCGAGATAGGTGTTGGTCGTGCCGTCGAGCACGCTGTCGCCGATATGCGTGTGCTCGGGCACATAGTCGGGGCACTCCTCCTCAAAGAACACTATGCTCACCTCGTCGGCGGGCGGGGTGATGCCGCCGGCGGTCATGAACTTGTATGCGAAAAAGGCGACGCCCGCAATGACGACCAGGATGATGGCGAGGTCGATTATATTGAGCTTGCCGAAGATCATTCCTTTTTTCTTTTCCATGTTATCTTGCCTCCCGAATGTTTTTGAGCCTGACTGCGGCCGGAATGAGCGCGAATACGAACCAGAACAGCACCATGACGCGCGGATAGCTCCAGGCGTAGTCCGTCAGTCCGAAGACCATGGAGCCGCAGAGAGCGCAGGCCGCGCCCACGCCGACAGCGCGCAGAGTCGCGTCGCTGTCGCTGCGCAGCTGAAGTCCCGCACGCACGGCGAAAGCCATGGCGCACACGAACGCGATGAGCGCAAAGACGCCCATCTCCGCCCAGATCTGGAGATATATATTGTGGCCGTGTATGAACAGCGCTTCGGCGTCGTAGACGTGCTCGGCATACACCGCGTTGCGCACAGCGTCGGCCCCGAGCCCCACGCCGAACAGCGGGTGGTTTTCAATGAGGCGGCGCATTGCCGTATATATATATGTACGGGTGTATATAGAGCTGTCACCGCCGGCGAACATGCTGAGTATGCGGTTGAGTATGTTATCCGGCAGGAACGGCACGGCCGCGGCCGCACCTATGACGCACAGCGGCGTCCATCTCGGCCCGAGCGCAAGGAGCATGACTCCTAGCGAGGCCGCTATGCTGAGCCAGCCGCCGCGCGCGTAGGTCATGAGCAGCGCCGCGGCGCCCGCGGCAAACACCGCGAGATACCACAGCTTTTTCAGGCCGCCTTTTTCAAACAGCGCCATCGTGAGCATGATGGGCAGGAACAGCACGAGCACATTTGCAAAGCTGTTCGGGTTTTCAAAAAAGGAGTAGACCCGGCCGGGCATATCGGCGTTGAGCGAGAGATCCGTCAATATGCCGTTGGACTCCACGCCGATCAGGCGCTGGACTATTGCCCAGCAGGAGCAGACGAACATGCCCAGCGACGCGAGGAACACAATGTTCCCGAGCTCGCGCGGGGAGCGCGGCGCGCCCGCCACGGCGAGGACGAACAGCATGCACGTCACGCCGAAGACGAAAAAACGCAGCGACATATCCGGCCGCGTGGAGAGCACGAGCCCCAGGAAAGTGCACAGCGCGAAGAGCACGGGGAAAAATCCGATCTCCCTGAGAGCGCTGCGCCCGCCGGACGCCGCGCGGGAGAGCACGGTCAGCGCGCAGGCGCACAGGCCGAGCGCAAGGCTGTACTTGTTGTCCCACATCTCCTGCGGGATGACGAGCATGAGCACGGCCGCCGCCCCGCAGAACAGCGCCGCGCGGCGCACGGCGAAGTCCAGCGTCTGCCCGGCGAGAAAACTCGACTGTACGGCGCCCGCCGAGCAGACGGCCCGCGCGATGCGCGCCGGCAGGCCGATCAGCCAGCTGAGCGCCCGGTAACAGAGGCTGCCGCGCCAGAGCGAGTCGGCCTTTTCGCCGCCGACGGCAAAACGGTAGAAAAACCCGTTTTTAAACGCCGCCCAGCACCACATCGCAAAGCGCCAGAACAGCCCGCCGCGGAAGCAGCCGGCCAGCCAGTCGCGCAGCCGGGCGAGCAGCAAGATGAACCAGCTGGTTTTCAAATATTCCAAATTGTCAGCGCCCCCTGTTCTTGACCGCGTAGAGAGCGGCGAGCAGGCCGTACAGCCTGTGCCGCAGGCAGAACGCGGCGAGAGTTTTGTTGCGGCTCATGCCGCGCGGGACATAGTCTCGCACCGCTTCGGCAAAGAGCGGCATGGCGGCGATGGTCCTGAGCCTGCCCGCCCCGCCGGCTGGAGCGCCGGGCGCGAACTCGTTCGACGCCGCGATGAGCAGCCCGGCCCACGCGCTGTTCAGGCGCCACTCCGGCGGCGCCGGGATGTCAAAGCGCTCGACGAGCTCCGCCTTTATCTCCATGCTGCGCATGAAAGTACCGGCGAACCCGCGCAGGTACCGCTTCGTCACCGAGGCCGGGTTCTGCATATATCCGTACAGCGCCGCGCCGCTCACGGCGAGGGTGCACGGGTGGGAGAAATACTCTATGAGGAACATCTCGTCCTCGAGATACGCGCCCGAGAAGCGGATGCCGCCCTCTTTTATCACCCGCGCGCTGAATACATAGCGCCACACCGTCCCGAGCAGGAGCGATGTGCTCAGCCTGTCGCACAGCAGCGGCAGGACTATCCCCCGCCGCACGTCCTCGGGCCCGTAAACGCCCTCCGGCATAGGCGGGGATCGGTCGGCGCGAGAGCCGCCGGGGAACTCGTCGTAATACGAGCACGCGGCGCAGCCGGCGCCCGACCCGTCCATGAGCGAGATCATGGTCTCGTATGCGTCCGGCTCGACAAAGTCGTCGGCGTCGACAAAAGCGATGAGCTCGCCCGACGCCTCGTCCACGCCCCGGTTGCGCGCGCACGAGACGCCCGCGTTCTCCTGGCGGATTATGCGCACTCTGCCGTCGCCGCGCGCGAGGGCGGCGCATATGTCTCCCGTCGAGTCCGACGAGCCGTCGTCGACTATGATGAGCTCAAGGTCGCAGTATGTGTTTGCAAGCACGCTGCCCGCGCTGCGCCGGAGGAAGTCCCCGGCGTTGTAGGCCGGGAGGATAACGCTCAGTCTTGGCATGTCCGCCTCCTATGTACGAAAAAAGGGTACGGAACGTAAATCCGTACCCCCTCTGTGTCTGATCAGCCTCACATGGCGTTGATCTTCTGAGCCATGCTGGACTTTTTGTGGGCCGCATTATTCTTGTGGATGAGACCCTTGCCGGCCGCGCGGTCAACACACTTGACGGCAACTTTATAGGTAGTCGCGGCTGCTTCACGGTCGCCCTGAGCCACCGCCGCGTCGAACTTTTTCAGAGTAGTCCTGAGAGCCGACCTCTCGGCCTTGTTCTTGGCGTTTCTGGCTTTCGCGAGTTGATTCCTCTTGATTGCGGATTTAATGTTGGGCATGTTGCTTTTGCCACCTCCTCCTATAAAATATAAAGTCTGGTCCATACAGACCCGTGGATAAGTATCATAGCACTAAAAGCCAGAAAAATCAAGAGTTTTTTCAAAAAATTTTCATCACTCGGCGAATAATGCGGCTGCTCCCCAGAAAACTAGAAAAAACTTATGGAGGTGCCGCTATATATGGAGTTTTCGGCTGTACGGACCGACCTCGCGCTCGAGGAGAGCGAGCGCCGCGGAGGCGGGATAGACGGAGTGAGAGAACAGACCAGCGACGAGCAGGGCTTTCACCTCACACGCGTGAGCGTGTTGGATGAGCGCGGCGCTCTATCGTTATGTAAACCTATTGGCGAATATATCACGCTGGAATTTACGCCGCTGCTGCGCCGTGAGGAAAATTCATTTGAGATCTGCGCCGGCATACTCGCGCGTGAGCTGCGCTCACTGCTCGGCGAGCTGCCGGAGGGCGCCTGTGTGCTCGCCGCCGGGCTCGGCAACGAGTATATCACGCCCGACGCCATAGGCCCCTGGGCAATGGACAGCGTACTTGTCACCCGTCACCTGACTTCACTGCCGGAGTTCGCGTCGTTCCGCCCCGTCGCGGCTGTGCGCAGCGGAGTGCTTGGCACGACAGGCGTGGAGTCAGCACAGCTCATCGCAATGCTTTGCCGCGAGCTGTCTCCAGCGGCGGTGATCGCCGTAGATGCGCTCGCCTCGCTCAGCACGGAGAGGCTCTGCCGAACCGTGCAGCTGAGTGACGCCGGCATAGTGCCGGGCTCAGGCGTCGGCAACGCACGCGAGGCCCTCTCACGTGAGACTCTCGGCGTGCCGGTGATCGCCGTCGGCGTGCCGACCGTGGTCGATGCGACTGCGATCGCGGCCGAGCTTGCCTCGGCGGCCGGGGTCGAGGTCGAGCCGAAGGCCCTGCCGCAAACTGGGCTCATAGTCACTCCGCGTGACATCGACCGCCTCGCGCGCGACGCCGCCAAGCTTGTCGGATACTCCATTGATCTAGCACTGCACCCGGGCCTGACCGCCGCTGACATCGACATGCTCATCTCTTGAAGCTTTGTTCCACGTGGAACATTCTCCCCATGTTCCACGTGGAACAATCGTCATAAAACGATTGAAAAGGATACAACAAGGTGGTATAATCGACAGCGTACACTAGAATTTAAACGAGGTAAGCCATGGGAAAGATCATCGCCGTCGCTAACCAGAAGGGTGGCGTCGGCAAAACGACCACATGCACCAGCCTGTGCTGCGCGCTGCGCAACCGGGGCAGGCGGGTGCTGCTATGCGACGCCGACCCTCAGGGCAACAGCACCTCGGGTATGGGCGTCGAGAAAACCGCCTCTCCCAACATCTACGACATATTGATAAACGACGAGAGCGCGGAAAAATGCGTCGTCACGACAAAATACGGCGACGTCATACCATCAAACAAGGACCTGTCCGGAGCGACAGTCGAGCTGGTCGGCGCGAAAAAGCGCGAGTTCGTGCTGAAAACGGCGCTTGACGCAATAAAGGACAAGTATGACTACATATTCATCGACTGCCCGCCCTCGCTCGAGCTGCTGACGCTGAACGCGCTCGTCGCCGCCGACTCAGTGCTCGTGCCCGTGCAGTGCGAATATTACGCAATGGAGGGTATAGCCGACCTCACGACAACGATAAAGCTCACGAACAAAAAGCTCAATCCGCGTCTGAAGATAGAGGGCATCGTGCTCACCATGTATGACGGCAGGACAAACTTCTCAAACCAGGTGGCGGACGAGCTGCGCAAATACTTCGGCGACCAGGTCTACAAGACAATGATACCGCGAAACGTGCGTCTGGCTGAGGCTCCGAGCCACGGAAAGCCCGTGATCGCTTACGACAGGCTCTCGAAGGGCAGCAGGGCATATCTCAAGCTGGCGAACGAATTTCTCAAGAGACAGGAGGCGCAAAATGGCCGATAAAAGCAAAAAAGGGCTTGGAACGGGCCTCGGCGCCCTGTTCGGAAGCCTGAACGACGAGCCCGACGAGCCGGTCGAGACCGGGGACAAGCCCATACTGGAGCTGCCAATAGCAAAGGTAGAGCCAAGGCAGGAGCAGCCGCGCTGTACCTTTGACGAAGTCGCGCTCGCCGAACTGAGCGAATCCATCAGACAGTACGGCATGATACAGCCGATAACCGTCCGGCCGCTCGAGGGCGGCTACTATCAGATAATCGCCGGCGAGCGCCGCTGGCGCGCGGCGCGCATGGCGGGGCTTACGGAGGTCCCGGTGCGTGTGCTGGACGCTGACGACAGACGCGTGAGCGAGCTCGCGCTCGTCGAAAACCTCCAGCGCGAGGACCTGAACCCAATCGAGGAAGCACGCGGCCTGCGCGCGCTCATGACAGACTACGGCATGACGCAGGAGGAGGCGGCGCAGAGCGTCGGCAAATCCCGCTCAGCAGTGGCGAACTCGCTGCGCCTGCTGAACCTCTGCCCCTACGTCTCAGAGCTGCTGGAACAGGGACTGCTGAGTACGGGGCACGCCAAATGCCTGCTCGCCATAGGCGACAGCGCCGCCCAGGAGGCCGCGGCGAACACCATCGTCGCCCAGGGACTGTCGGTGCGGCAGACAGAGCGCCTGTGCGCCCGGCTCGCCAAGGAGACGGCCAAAAACGACGCGCCGAAGCCAGCCGACGAGCTGAAGGTCGACTACGCAGCCGAGACGGAGAAAGATCTCGAGCAGGCGCTCGGCCGCCGCGTGAAGATAGTCGACGGGCGCAAAAAGGGACGCATCGAGCTCGAATATTACAGTGCAGACGACAGGGAAGCCCTGATAAGCGCGCTTATACGCCTGGGCAAGCTGTAGTTTATACAATACATAATATTTTAAATAACAGGGAGTAATCGAAATGCTGGACATCAAAATAATCCGCGACAATCCTGAGGACGTCAAAGCGCGCCTCAAGGCCAAGGAGGTCGACTGCGACGCAGCCGTTGACCGCATACTCGAGCTCGACGCCGAGCGCCGCGAGCTCATCTTCAAGACCGAGAACGCCAAGAGCGAGCAGAACAAGGCCACCAAGCAGATCCCCGCCATGAAAAAAGCCGGCGAGGACACCTCCGCCGTGTTCGCCCGCATGAACGAGCTGAAAGAGGCCATCAAGTCGTTCGACGCCGAGCTGAAAGCCGTCGACGACGAGTACCGCGCCCTCATGCTCAGCCTGCCAAACCTGCCCGACCGCGACCTCAAGCCCGGCGGCAAGGAGAACAACGAGCCCATACGCTACTTCGGAGAAAAACACAGCTTTGACTTCGAGCCGAAGCACCATGTCGATCTGTGCACGAACCTCGGCCTCATCGACTACGACCGCGGCACCAAGCTCGCCGGCAGCGGCTTCTGGATGTACAAGGGCCTCGGCGCTCAGCTCGAGTGGGCCCTGCTCAACTACTTCATCGACTGCCACCTCGCCGACGGCTATGAGTTCATCCTCCCGCCGCACATGCTCGAGTACCAGTGCGGCCTGACCGCCGGCCAGTTCCCCAAATTCGCCGACGAGGTCTACAAGATCGAAAACCCGACGGACGACCGCGTGCACTACATGCTGCCCACCGCCGAGGCCGCTCTCGCGAGCGTCTACCGCGACGAGATACTGAACGAGGAGGACCTGCCGAAGAAATTCTTCGCCTACACCCCCTGCTTCCGCCGCGAGGCCGGCTCCTACCGCTCGGACGAGCGCGGCATGGTGCGCGGACATCAGTTCAACAAGGTCGAGATGTTCCAGTTCACCCGCCCGGAGGACTCCGACGCGGCCTTCGACGAGCTCGTCACCAAGGCCGAGAAGCTGGTCAGCGGGCTCGGCTTCCACTTCCGCACCGTCAAGCTCGCCGCGGGCGACTGCTCCGCCTCCATGGCCCGCACCTACGACATAGAGATACTCATCCCCTCGATGAACGGATATAAAGAGGTCTCCTCCGTGTCCAACGCCCGCGACTACCAGGCCCGCCGCGGCAACATCCGCATGAGGCGCGCCGACGGCGGCAAGACCGAGTTCGTACACACGCTCAACGGCTCCGGCCTCGCCACCAGCCGCATTTTCCCCGCCATGGTCGAGCAGAACCAGCGCGCCGACGGCAGCGTCGTCGTGCCCGAGGTGCTGCGCAAGTACCTCGGCGGACTCGAGGTAATCGAGCCGAAGAAATAAGATCCTCAGAGATATACGGCGAAAAGCCGCCGCGTTCTTATGAACGCGGCGGCTTTTCGTGTATCCGGAGCTCATGCTCAGACCATTTTCTCCTGCTTGACCTTGTGGTCGATGACGTGGCGCGAGGCGAGCTCGGCGCGCACCTCGTCGAGGCTTATGCCCGCCTCGACCATCAGCACCATGACGTGATAGGCGAGGTCGGCGATCTCATAGATGGTCTCGCGCTTGTCCTCGGCCTTGGCGGCGATGATGACCTCGGTGCACTCCTCGCCGACTTTCTTGAGTATCTTGTCGAGCCCCTTCTCAAACAGATAGCTCGTGTACGAGCCCTCGGGCATATCGCGCTTGCGGCCCTGGAGCAGGCCGTAGAGCCCCTCGAGGGAGAAAGCGCTCTCGCTCTCGCTGATATAGACCGGCGCGGTGAAGCACGAGTCCGTGCCCAGATGGCAGGCGGGGCCGTCTTTGTTCACGAGCACGAGCAGGGCGTCGCGGTCGCAGTCGGCAATGATCTCGACTATGTGCTGCACGTTGCCGCTGGTCTCGCCCTTGCGCCAGAGCTCTCCGCGAGAGCGGCTCCAGAAGCAGGTGCGCCCCTCGCGCATGCTTATCCCGAGGCTCTCGCGGTTCATGTATGCCAGGGTGAGCACCTTGCCCGTGCCCGCCTCGGCGACTATCGCGGGCACGAGCCCGCGTTCATCAAACTTTATCTCGTCTATGCCTATCATTTTCAAACCTCCCGCACATTTATCCCGGCCCCGGCGAGCTCGCGCTTGAGCACGGGTATTTCCACCTCGCCGAAGTGGAAGATCGAGGCGGCGAGCCCCGCGTCCACAGCCGGCAGCTTTTTGAACAGCTCTATGAAATCCCCGATGCAGCCGGCTCCGCCCGAGGCGATGACCGGCACATGCACCGCCGAGCACACGGCCTCGAGCAGCTCGAGATCGAAGCCGCCCTTGACACCGTCGGTGTCTATGCTGTTGACGACTATCTCGCCGGCGCCGCGCTCCACGCCCTTTTTGATCCACTCTATCGCGTCGAGCCCGGTATCGTCGCGCCCGCCGCGGGCGAAGAGGGTGAAGCGCCCGTCCACGCGCTTGATGTCGGCCGAGAGCACGACGCACTGGTCGCCGTACTTGCGCGCGGCGGCCGTTATGAGCTCAGGGTCGCGTATCGCGCCGGAGTTCACGCTCACCTTGTCCGCCCCGCATTTGAGCACGCGGTCGAAGTCGTCGACGGTGTTGATGCCTCCGCCCACAGTGAGCGGGATGAATATGGTCTCGGCCACGCGGCGGAGGATATCCGTGAACAGGGCGCGCCCCTCGGCGGAGGCGGTGATATCGTAAAAAACGAGCTCATCGGCGCCGTTGTCGCTGTAAAATTTTCCCAGTTCGACAGGAGACGACACATCGCTCAGGCCCTCGAAGTTGACTCCCTTGACGACGCGGCCGTCGCGCACGTCGAGGCAGGGGATTATGCGTTTTGTTATCATGCTCTCGCCTCCTCAATGGCCTCGGCCAGGCTCACGGCGCCGGTGTAGAGCGCCTTGCCGAGTATGGCCCCGTAGAGCCCCATGCCGCGCAGCGCGCGCACGTCGTCCAGGCTCGAGACCCCGCCGGACGCGACTATGTCGAGCGGGAACCGGCTCTGCAGCTCGCGGTAGAGCTCCAGATTCGTCCCGCGCATCGCGCCGTCGCGCGACACATCGGTGCAGATGACGGTTTTCACTCCGGCGTCCGCCAGCTCGCGGCAGAAGCCGAAGCAGTCGCTGTCCGAGAGCTCCGTCCACCCGTGGGTGGCGACGAAGCCGTCTTTGATATCGACGCCGACGGCTATGCCCGCGCCGTATTTCGCGGCCATCTCGCGGGTGAAGCCCGGGTCGGTCACCGCGGCGGTGCCGAGGATGACGCGCTCGGCCCCCGCGCCGAGGTAGGCCTTCACGACCTCCTCGCTGCGCACTCCGCCGCCTATCTCGGCCCTGAGGCCGCTCGAGGAGATGATGCGCTCTATGAGCGCGATGTTCGGCGTGCCGCCGCTGCGCGCGCCCTCGAGATCGACGAGGTGGATGTATTCCGCGCCCGCGTCCCTGAACGAGCGGGCGACCTCCTCGGGCTCATCGCTGTACACGGTCATCTGCGCGTAGTCGCCCTTGTAGAGGCGCACGGCCTTGCCGCCGTAGATGTCTATGGCAGGGAAGATGTTCATGTCCGTCCCTCCATCGCGCAGAACGCGCGCAGGATGGCAAGTCCGCGCTCTCCGCTCTTCTCCGGGTGGAACTGCGCTCCGAACACGCTGCCGCGCCCGACGACGGCGGGCACCTCCATGCCGTACTCCGCCGTGGCAAAGATGTTCTCCGGCGCGGTATCGGCATAGTAGCTGTGTACGAAATACATGTGCTCGCCCTCGCGGGTGTTCTTCAAAATGGGGCAGGGCTGGGTGATGTGCAGGGCGTTCCAGCCCATGTGCGGGATCTTGAGCGACTTGTCCACCGGCTCCATGGCGCGCACGGCGCCGGGGATGAGCCCGAGCCCGCGGTGCCGCCCGTACTCAAAACTCTCGTCGAACAGGAGCTGCATTCCGAGGCATATGCCGAGCAGTGGCACGCCGCGCCCGGCGGCGTCGAGCAAGGCCTCATACAGCCCGCCGCGCCGCAGCTTTTCGGCCGCGTCGCCGAAAGCGCCGACTCCCGGCAGGATCAGCCTCCCGGCCGAGCGGACCTTGTCCGCGTCGCCGGTCACGACGGCCTCCTCGCCTATGGCGCGCAGGGAGCTCGCAAGCGAGAAGAGGTTGCCCACCCCGTAGTCTATGACGGTCACCATGCTCAGAGCACCCCCTTGGTCGAGGGTATCTCTCCGGCAGCGGCAGGGTCTATCGACACGGCCTGGCGCAGAGCGCGCGCAAATGACTTGAACGCGCCCTCGATGATGTGGTGCGAGTTTTTGCCGGCGAGGCTGCGCAGGTGCAGGGTCATGCGCGCCGTGCGCACGAGCCCGAGGAAGAACTCCTCGGCGAGCTCGGTGTCGAAGTCGCCGACCTTTTGGGCCGGTATCTCGAGCGCATAGCCGAGGCAGGCCCTGCCCGAGAGGTCGACGGCGGCGAGGACAAGCGCCTCGTCCATAGGTATCACGGCGCTGCCGAAGCGTGTGACGCCGCGCATGTCGCCGAGCGCCGCGGCTATCGCCTCGCCGAGGCATATGCCCACGTCCTCAACGGTGTGGTGGTAGTCGACCCAGGTGTCGCCCGTGCACCTCACGGTGAGGTCAAAGCGGCCGTGGCGTGCAAAGCTTGTGAGCATGTGGTTGAGAAACCCGGAGCCTGTCTGTATCTCGGCGATGCCGCTGCCGTCGAGGCAGAGCGAGAGCTCGATATCGGTCTCCGTGGTCTTGCGTTTTATTTCTGCCGTCCTCTGCATGGTCATGCCCCCTTCAAAATATCGTCCAGCGCGGCGATGAGCGCGTCCATGTCCTCGGGCGAGCCGATGGTGATGCGCAGCCAGTCTGCTATGCGCGGGCTGTCCCAGCGGCGCACGAGCACCCCGCGCTCTCTCAGCGCGAGGAAGAGCTCCCTGCCCGGCGTGCCGTCCCGGCGGGCGAACACGAAGTTCGCGCTGCTCGGCAGCACCTCGAACCCGCGTGCAAGCAGCTCGGAGCGCGTCCGCTCACGCTCGGCGATGACGGCGGCGCGGCACTTCTCAAAGTAGCCGCCGTCGCGCATCGCGGCCTCGCCGGCCAGCAGGCTCAGGCGGTTGACGCTGTACGGGTTGGTCGAGAACTTCATGAGTTCGAGGTCGGCGATGAGCTCTTTCGAGCCGAGAGCAAAGCCGACCCTCGCGCCCGCGAGCGAGCGCGATTTTGAAAACGTCTGCGTGACGATGAGGTTGTCGTACTCATCCACGAGCGGCGCGCAGCTCTCGGCGCCGAAGTCGACATACGCCTCGTCGACGACGACCACGCTGCCGCGGTTGTGCTCGATGACGCCGCGCAGCTGCTCCCGCGTGAGGGCGAGGCCGGTCGGCGCATTGGGGTTTGCTATGAATATCGTGCGCCCGAGCCCGTAGCAGTCCTCGGGGGCAACGGTGAAATCCTCTCTTAGCGGTATCTCCCGGCAGTCGAGGCCGTAGAGCTCGCCGTATACCTTATAAAAACCGTAGCTTATATCGGGAAAGGCGGCGCCGGTGCCGGAGCCGCAGAAAGCCATGAAGCAGAAGTTCAGCAGGTCGTCCGAGCCGCTGCCGACGCTCACCTGCTCCGGCGTGAGCCCATAGCGCCCGGCGATGGCCGTCCTGAGCGAGACGGCCGTGGGGTCGGGGTAGAGCCGCAGGTCGGCCACCTCGGCGGAGTTTATCGCGGCGATGACCTTGGGCGAGGGCGGGTACGGCGACTCGTTGGTGTTGAGCTTGACGTATTTTTTATCACGCGGCTGCTCGCCAGGGGCATAGGCCTCGAGGTGCGAGAAGCGCCCGTCGAGAAAACGGCTCATTTGTCATCACCCTCCATTCTGACCGCAATGCTGCGCGCGTGCCCCTCCAGCCCCTCGCGGCGGGCAAAGGCCTCTATCTTCCCGGCGTCCTCGGCCAGGGCGGCGGCCGTGTAGTATATGAACGACGAGCGGCGGACGAAGTCGTCGACCGACAGCGGGCTGAAAAACCGCGCCGTCCCGCCCGTGGGGAGGGTGTGGTTCGGGCCGGCGAAATAGTCGCCGAGCGGCTCCGGGCAGCTGCGGCCGAGGAAGATGCTCCCCGCGCAGCGCACGCGGCCGAGATAGGCAAACGGCTCGTCTACGCAGAGCTCGAGGTGTTCCGGCGCTATCTCGTTTGCGAGTTCGACGGCCTCGTCTATCGACCGCACTATGATGATCTTGCCGCGCGTGTCTATCGAGGCGCGGGCTATCTCCTCGCGCGGGAGGGAGGCGAGCTGCCTCTCGAGCTCGGAGCGCACTTCGGCGGCGAGAGCGCGGCTCGTGGTGATGAGGACGGCGCTCGCATTTTTGTCGTGCTCGGCCTGGGAGAGCATGTCCGCCGCGCAGCAGCGCGCGTCGCTGTGCTCGTCGGCGACGATGAGTATCTCGCTCGGGCCCGCGATCATGTCTATGTCGACCTGCCCGTACACCTGGCGCTTGGCCTCGGCCACGAACACGTTGCCGGGCCCGGTTATCTTGTCCACGGCGGGTATGCTCTCCGTCCCGTAGGCGAGGGCGGCTATGGCCTGGGCCCCGCCGCAGCGGAACACCCTGTGCGCCCCGGCTATTTTCGCCGCGGCGAGGATGGCGGGGTCTATGCGCCCGTTTTTCGCGGGGCTCACTACCACGATCTCATCGACGCCCGCGACCGAGGCGGGGATGACGTTCATCAGCACGGTGGACGGATAGCTCGCCGTGCCGCCGGGGACGTATATGCCCGCGCGGCGCAGGGGGATGACGTTCTGCCCCATCACCCGGCCGGGCCGGGCCGCCGCGACGAAGCCCTGGCGCCTCTGGCGCTCGTGGAAATCGCGTATGTTGCGCGCGGCCTCCTCCAAAACGGCGATGAACTCGGGGCCGACGGCGCCGGCGGCCTCATCCATCTCCTCAGGGCTCACCTCAAAGCGCTCCGGGGCGCCGCCGTCGAACTTCTCGGCGTACTCGCGCAGGGCCCTGTCTCCTCCGCGGCGGACGGCCGCGATGATCCCGGCGACGGCGTCCTCGACGCCGGAGGCCGAGTTGTCGCGCCTGAGCACATCGCGCGCCGATATCTCGCTTTTATCGAAGATCTCTATCATTTCTCTTCCTCCAGCGCCGAGCTCAGCCGGCGCAGCATTTCCTCTATGCGCGCGTTCTTGAACTTGAAGCTCGCCTTGTTGGCGACGAAGCGCGCGCTCACCGGCACTATCTCCTCGAACACCTCGAGGCCGTTCTCCCTGAGCGTGCGCCCGGTCTCGACTATGTCGACGATGACGTCGGACATGCCGAGCACGGGGGCTATCTCGATGGAGCCGTTGAGCTTTATTATGTCTATATCGCGGCTGCGCGACGCATAGTACTCCGAGGCGATGTGCGGGAACTTGGTCGCGACGCGCACGGTGCGCCCCGGGTCGGGCTTCTCTCCCCGCAGTCCGGCCACGCACATGCGGCATTTGCCGAAGCCGAGGTCGAGCAGCTCGTAGACGTCCGGCTCGTACTCGAGCAGGATGTCGCGCCCGACGACGCCGACGTCGGCCGCCGCCCGCTCGACATATATGGCGACGTCCGACGGCTTGGACCAGAAATAGCGCACTCCGTTTTCATCGTCCGTGAATATGAGGCGCCTGTCCTGCTCCAGCAGGGCGGGGCAGCCGTATCCCAGGCTGCTGAGCAGCGCATAGACCTTCTCGCCGAGCCGCCCCTTCGGCAGCGCGATGCTGATATACTCGTCCATCATGCGTCCTCCTGTATCACGAGCGTCTCACGGCAGGGCTCCGGAGCGTCTACCGCGACGGTCCTGCCTTCGGCTCTCAGCTTCTTTGCGGCGGCGAGGGCGGCGCGCGCGTTGCCGTTCGAGACTATGAGCACGTCGGCCAGATACTCCCGCCCGGCGCCCGGCTTTTCGAGCATGTCGGCGTAGACCGCAAAGCCTATGGCTCCCGGCGCCCCCGACAGGCGGCGCGCGAGGTTGTCGTACTGCCCGCCTGCGAGTATGCCCTCCGGCAGGCCGGGCAGATAGCCGCGGAAGATGAGCCCATTATAATAGCTCATGTCGTTGACTATGGAAAAATCGAGCCTTATGTGCGACAGGTCGGCCACGCCGCCGAGCACCCGCGCCAGAGCGCGCAGCTCGCCGAGCGCCGCGCCCGCCGCCGGGCAGACGGCAAAGCGCCCGGCCCCGGCCAGGGCCTCCTCGAAGCTCCCGGAGAACACGGCGAGGGCGCAGAGCAGCTCCGTCTTCTCCTCATCCGCGCCGGAGCGCCGCATGAGGCGGCGCAGCTCGTGCGAGTTCTTGCCGCCGATGAGGCGCAGCGCCTCCTCCTGGGCCGCGGCCCCGAGCCCGCTCTCGCCGAGCAGGGCCGTGACCAGCCCCATATGCGACAGGTCGAGTATATACCCCCCGTCGAGCGCCGCGAGGCTCTCGCAGGCGAGGGCCGTCACCTCGCCCATGGCCTCTATGCCGGCCTCGCCGACGTACTCGATCCCCGTCTGCCTGATCTCGCGCAGCTCTCCCGAGCGGTCGCAGCGGTAGACGTTTTCGTTGTAATATATCCGCTTCGGAAGCCGCTCGCCGCTCACGCTGCGGAGTATGCTCAGCGTGACGTCGGGCTTGAGCGCCAGAAGCTTGCCCCCCTTGCCGGGGAAGGTGACTATCCCGCCCGCCGGCAGGAACTTTTCGTTTTCGAGGTAGAGCGCATATTCCTCAAATCGGCTCATCTTGAACCTGCGGTAGCCCATGCTCTCATAGAGCCTGCCGAGCTCCCACACCGCGCCGGAGCGCTCAGCGCCAGTTGCCATGTGCAGCACCTCCGCCTGTGTCATTGATATGCTGCGATTATATCGCACTTTATCACGTTAGTCAAGTAAAAAGTTTGGAGGACTTACACAGTCCTCCAAAACTCATTCTATTGATTTTAACGACTCGGCCATGTCTATCCTGCCGAGCCTGGGGCGCATCATCAGGCACACGAATATCGAGAAGCCAAAGGTCCAGGCGACGGCCAGCAGATAGCTCAGCGGCGCGACGCGCACGTCGAAGCACACCATGTCGACCACTATGCGCGACATGACGAAAGCGTGCAGCGCCCGGCCGAGCCCGAGCCCGGCCAGGGCCCCTATGGCTGTGAGCATCATGTTCTCGCGGAACACATACGACGCCGTCTCGTTCGGATAAAAGCCGAGGACTTTGAGCGTCGCTATCTCGCGCTCGCGCTCGGCGATGTTGATGTTCGTGAGATTGTAGAGCACGATGAAAGCCAGCGCACCGGCGCAGACGATGACCATGACGACGATGTATTTCATGCTGTCCATCATGGCGTCGACCCTGTCGCGCATGTCGTCGTTCACGCTCACGGCGGCCACGCCGTCGAGCTCCAGCAGCTCGGCCGAGCTCTCGTGCACGCCGCGCCCCTCGGCCACATTGACCCACGCGCTCTTGTACTCGCACTCGCCGAAGGCGCTCTCATAGCTCGCGGGGGAGAGGTAGACATAGTTATAGACATAGTTGTCGAATATGCCGCTCACCGTGAGCTCGATGGAATTCATGTCGCTGTCGCGCACGGTCACCGTGTCGCCCACGGATATGCCGAGCGAGCGCGCAAGGCCGTTGTTTATGACGGCCTCCCCGTCGCCGGGCAGAGGCACCGCCTCGCCGCCGCGCGCCAGGTTCACGAAGCCGTCGACGCCGTCGGGCGCGACCACGAGGTTCACGCTCTTTGCCCCGCCTCCGGCGTCGAACTCGGCCGAGCTCTCGTGCACGAACACGGCCCCGGATATCGCATCCCCGGCGCCGGAGAGGAACTCGGCCTCGCTCTCAGGCGTGAGCGGGTCCGTGAAGCTCACGGCCAGGTCGTACACCGTCACCTCGCCGTACTGGAAATCGGTGAGGTTGCCGATGGAGTCGTCTATGCCGTAGCCGGTGAGCAGCAGGGCGGTGCAGCCGCCTATGCCGAGCACCATCATGAAAAAGCGCTTTTTGTACCGCGTGAGGTTGCGTATGCTGACCTTGTGCAGAAACTTGAGCCGCTTCCAGACGAACGGCACATGCTCGAGCAGCACGCGCTTGCCCGCGGCGGGCGCCTTGGGACGGATGAGCTCCGCAGGCACCTCGCGCAGCTCCGAGCGGCAGGTGAGCCAGGTCACGCCGAGAGCCCCCGCAAGCGACACGGTCACGCTGCCCGCCGCGAGCGCCGGAGACACGCTGGTCTCCAGCCCGCCGAAGCCGTACATTATGCTGTAGGCCATCCAGATGACGCGCGGGAACGCGGCCGAGCCCGCAAACACACCTGCCACGCTGCCTATGAGCGCGGCGGAGCCGGAGTAGAACAGGTACTGCGCCGCTATCTCGAGCGAGCTGTATCCCAGCGCCTTCAGCACGCCGGTCTGGGTGCGGTGGTCCTCGACCATGCGCGTCATGGTTGTCATGCACACGAGCGCCGCGACGAGGAAGAAGAATATCGGGAACACGCCCGACAGCCCCTCGACTATGGCGCTGTCGTTCTCAAAGCAGACATACCCCACGTTGGTGTCGCGCCCGAGGACGTAGACCTGCGGCTCGTCGAGATCGGCGAGCTCGGCCTTCGCGTCGTCTATATCCCGCTGCGCCTCGGCGAGATCAGACTCCGCATCCGCGAACTCCTGCTGCGCCTCGGCGAGGCCGTCGTTGTAGTCGCTCCAGCCGGAGGCGAGATCGGCCTCGCCGTCCTCGAGCTCCTGCAGGGCCTCGGCGAGCTCGGCCTCGCCGTCGGCCCGCTCGGTCTCGAGCGTCTCTTTTGCGTCGGCGAGCTCCTGAACGCCGTCATAGTAGTCCTGCCAGCCGGTCTCGAGCGCGTATCTCGCGTCGTAGAGCTCGGCAAGGCCCTCGCCGAGCTCGCCGTATGCTTCGTCGAGCTGCTGTTTTGCGCTCTCTATGCGCGCCTCGGCTATCTCGAGCGCCTCTTCCGCGCTCTCCATCTGCTCTACGGCGCGCTCGTACTCGCGCTCGCCCGCGCGGTACTCGCTCCATCCGGCGGAGAGCTGTTCGTCCGCCGCGTCGAGCTGGGCGCGCATGCCGAGCAGCTCTTCGGTGTTGGCCGGCGCGCCCTCTATCCCGGCCTGGCCGATGAAAGCGAGCGCCATGTCCACCGCGGCGGTCAGCTGCGCGTCGCCGTCCTGCAGCGCGGCGAGCAGGGAATCCGGGTCCGTCTCAATGCCGTGCTGCGCGAGCGCGCCTGCGAGCGCGGACATCAGCGTGTCGAACTGGGCCTCGCCCTCGGCGAGGTCGGCCTCGCCGCTGCGCAGCCGGGAGCGGGCAAAGATGAGCTCCTGCTCCGCCGCCTCGAGGTCGGCCTTTCCCGACTCATAGGCCTCCTTGCTCTCCTCGTACTCGCGCACGCCGTCGAGGTAGTCGTCGAGACCGGCTTTAAACTGCATGTCGCCGACATCGAGGGCGAGCACGCCGTTTGCATACTCCTCCTCGCCGTCGAGCAGGTCGTCGTAGCCGTCGGCGAGCTCGGTCTCAGCGTTGGCTATCTCCTGCTCCGCCTCGGCTATCTCGCGCTCGAATGTCTCGACTCCGTCGTGGTACTCGTCCCAGCCGTCGTCGAGCTCGGCGCGGCCGTCGATGAGGTCCTGATACGCCTCGGCGAGCTCGGCCTCGGCGTCGGCACGCTCGGTGCGGTATTCCTCCCAGCCGTCGGCAAGGTCGGCCTCGCCGTCGGCTATCTCCTGCTCCGCCTCGGCGACGACACGGCCGTATCTCGCGCCGGCCTCTTCCTCGGCCGCGGCGGTCACGCCGGGCTCCATGGAATCGGCATATATTTCGTGCTCGTCGGTGTAGGCGGCGGCGCCGTCGTCAAGACGGAGGTATATCTCGGTGTAGTAATCCGTGTCAAAGCCCTCCGGCAGGAGGCAGATGAAGCCCTCGAGCTGGCCGGAGCCGAGCGAGGTGCCGCCGCGCTCGTAGTTCATATACAGCGGCGACATGCCGAGCCCCGTTATCGTGTACTCGCGGAAAGCAAACATGTCGAGCGTGTCCTCGTCGTTCTCCGATGAGAGTGTTATCGTGCGCCCGATGTCGGCCTCGGTGAAGCGCTCGGAGTCCGCGATTATCTCGTCGGCGGCCTCCGGCATGCGCCCGGCCTTGAGCGTGACGAGGTTCAGGCTCTCCGTGACCGTCATGGCGTGCAGCGCCTCGCTCCCGCTGCCGAGGTCGCACAGCACGTCCACGCTCACAGAGCCCTCGGCCGTGCCGAACTCGGAGAAGCGGCGCGGCGCCGACTCGTCATATCCCATTGTGGAGACGAGCCGGTAGTCGAAAAACCGGGTCTCGTCGAGATAGCGCTGCCCGGCGCTGACCATGGCCGGGCGCGACGAGCGCAGACCCGCAAAAAAGCCCACGCCCAGCGCTATTATGGCGATCATCGCGAGATAGCGGCCGAGCCCGGCCTTTATCTCGCGCAGGGCAGATCTCTTGAGCATAGTCTCACCACTCTATCTCCGATATGGGCGTCGGGTGTCCGTTGAGGCGCACCGAGCGCACCGTGCCGTTCGCCACGGTGACCACCCTGTCGGCCATCGGCGTTATCGCCTGGTTGTGCGTTATGATGACCACCGTCGTGCCCATGGCGCGGCAGGTGTCCTGAATGAGCTGCAGAACGGCCTTGCCGGTGACGTAGTCCAGCGCGCCGGTAGGCTCGTCGCAGAGCAGGAGCTTCGGCCGCTTGGCCAGGGCGCGCGCTATCGCCACGCGCTGCTGCTCCCCGCCGGACAGCTGCGCCGGGAAGTTGCCCGCACGCCCGGCCAGGCCGACCTTTGCGAGCACCTCCGCCGCCGGCATGGGGTCGCGGCATATCTGCGAGGCGAGCTCCACGTTCTCCAGGGCGGTGAGGTTTTGGATGAGGTTATAAAACTGAAAGACAAAGCCGACGTCGTATCTGCGGTAGGCCGTGAGCTGGCGGCTCGTGTAAGACGAGACCTGCTCCCCGTCGAGGCTCACCGTGCCGCAGCTGGGAGTGTCCATGCCGCCGAGGATGTTGAGCAGCGTGGTCTTGCCGGCGCCGGACGCGCCGACGACGATGCAGATCTCGCCCTTTTCTATGTCGAAATCGACGTCGTGCAGCGCTTTTATCTCCACTTCGCCCATCTTGTATGTCTTTCCCAGGCCCCGGAACTCGACGTATGCCATGCCGTTTGCCTCCATTTCAGAGAGAAAAAGTAAATTTAAAGGGGCAAGCCGAGCCGCTTGCCCCTGTATAGATCAGCTTCCGGCTCAGCCGGCCTTGACGGTTATGACACGCATGACGTTGGTCTCGCCGCGCTCGCCCATCTGGACGTTGACCGCAGGCAGGCCGGCGGTCATGACGACGATGTCGCCCGGGCGCACGAGCCCCTGGAGCATGGCCGTCGTGACAGAGCTGCTGATAATGACCTCGGTGTCTATCTGCTCCTCGGAGTAGATGGGCTGTATGCCCCAGTAGAGCTGCATCCTGCGCAGCACGGCCTCGCGCGGCGAGGTGGCGATGACAGGGGTCTCGGGGCGGAACTGCGAGATTATCCTCGCGGTGAAGCCGCTCATCGTCGGCGTGATGATGCATTTGGCGTTGAGGTGCATCGCCGTGGCCACGCTCGCATAGGCGACGGCGGTGGCGGTGTCGTTCTTGCGGAACTCGCTGCGCTTGACGAGGATCTTCTCATAGTCGAGGTGCTTCTCGGTGCTCTCGGCTATCTGAACCATGGTGCGCAGCGCCTCGACCGGGTAGCGGCCCATGGCCGTCTCGCCGGAGAGCATGACGCAGTCGGTGCCGTCGTAGATGGCGTTGGCGACGTCGGTGACCTCCGCGCGGGTCGGGCGCGGGTTGCGTATCATCGAGTCGAGCATCTGCGTGGCGGTGATGACCGGCTTGAACGCATTGTTGCACTTCTGGATGATGACTTTCTGGATGTAGGGCACTTCCTCGGCCGGGATCTCGACGCCCATGTCGCCGCGGGCGATCATTATGGCGTCGGACGCCTTGATGATCTCGTCTATGTTGTCTATGCCCTCTTTGTTCTCTATCTTCGCGATGACGCGCATGTCGCTGCGGTACTCGCGGAGGATGTCCTTTATCTCATATATGCAGTCGGCATTGCGCACAAAGCTCGCCGCGATGAAGTCGAAGCCCTGGTTTATGCCGAACACGATGTCGTTTTTGTCCTGTTCGGTGAGGGCCGGCAGGCGGACCTTGACGTTCGGGACGTTGATGCCCTTGCGCTGGCCGAGCTCGCCGCCGTTCATGACGCGGCAGTTGATGTCGGTGCCGGTGACGCTCTCGACCTTGAGCTCGATGAGCCCGTCGTCGAGCAGCACGCGGTCGCCCGGGCCCACGTCATCGGGCAGGCCGGAGTAATTCACATATCCGCGGCGCTCGTCGCCCTCGACCGGCTCGGTGGTGAGCGTGTACTCATCGCCGGCGTTGAGCGTGACCTTGTCGCCGTTTTTCAGAGTGCCGGTGCGCATCTCGGGCCCCTTGGTGTCGAGCAGGGTGGCCACGGGGGCGCGCAGCTCGCTGCGCAGTTTGTCGAGCTGGGCAAAGCGGGCAGCATGTTCTTCATACGATCCGTGGGAAAAATTGAAGCGGGCGATGTCCATTCCGCCTCGGATGAGCTGACGCAGGACGTCCTCGTCTGTACTGGCGGGACCGAGCGTGCAGATTATCTTGGTTCTCTTCACAGAACCCCTCCTTTTTAATCCTTAACATTCTTCTTTATACACACAGCTATTATATTAAAACATTCCCGCGCTTTCAATCCCCCAAATTATAAATTTTTGTAAAAAACAGCCACGCAGAGCGCAAAAAAACCGGGCCGGAGAAGCTCTCCGGCCCGGTGTGTCAGGCCCTGTCCGCCAGCTCGGGCGATATCGGCTCGCCCAGCACCACGACGGCCGGCTCGCCCGACAACTTGGGCGTGACGGCTATGCCGCCGCACAGGCGCGCCGAGTCCTGATCGAACTCGACGGAGACTTTTATCGAGCAGTCGCCGCCGCCTATCTCGGCCTCGCCGCTCAGCGCGCCGGTCACGAGCGTGAAGCCATCGTCCGTCTCCATCCCGGTGGCGAGGCCGCTCGCCGTCATGGCGGGATAGCCGCCGGGGCCGTCGATGTCGAACGTATACTCGGCGTCGAACTGCCAGTCGGCCACAGGGACGAGGACCAGGCTGTGCTCCGGCTCGAGCGCATCGACATCATCGCCGAGCTCCGTGAACACCGAACGCAGGGCGGCCTCGTCGCGCACCGACCAGACATATGTGCTCTCGTTTTTCTGAGCCTCGCTCCACGTCGCCCCCGCGGCGGCGCAAACGGCCAGGACGACGGCCAATGCCGCGACTTTTCTATGTATGCCCATTGTCTGAGCCCCCCTTTATATTTCCAGCGACATGATACCACGCCGCTATCAGGGAGTCAATGCCGTGCGGCGTTCAGTTTTTACGGCGCATGGGCGCATATTAAAAAGGGGTCTCCAGGGTGTCAATATTATATTGAGGATTAGGGCCTTGAAATTCTGCCAATTCCGGAAAACATGCATCGCAGACCTCTTGGCTGATAATCGCCTGCCCTCCAAAAATGCGAAAGACCGCCGCATCGTATTCACCAGTGATAATCATCGGCCTGGAATAGACCTGGCAGCACCATTTATACGCGATCTCGGGAATGACCGGCCTCAGCTTTCGGATCTCGACCGTTTTGGCTTCATCTGCCCAGCCGCACCACTCGGTCTGTCCGCCATATACAATGTCCCCATCCTGCCGTGCCGAAAAGATCCAAAAGTATGTCTCGTTTTCATCAAAATCACGAGGCTCTCTGCTCTGAAGGTATCGCTTGTATATTTCGTTGTACTTGCCGGATTGACGGATCTTTCCGTATTCCTCTCTGCTCTGATTTTTTAAGCCGGATAATCCAAGCAAATAGTCTGTCGAAACGTCAAAATAGATCGCCAATTTCACTAGTGTAGTTGTATCCGGCAGGGATTTTCCCGTCTCGTAACGATAAATCGACTTATGCGCAACATCAATGATATCGCTCAGCTGTTCCTGGCTTAAACCCAGGGCAACACTAAGGGACTTGATTTTTTGCCCGGTAGTTTTCATGCGCACCGCCCCCTTTCTCTCTCGATTCAAAGATACCTGGATAAAAACAAAAAGTAAATGGACAATTTTGTCCACAGGCCGCGCGATGAGCTCTGCCGCGAAATAAAAAAGCTCATCGCAAGCGATATGCCCTTGCGGCGAGCTGGCGCGGGTGTGCTTACAGCATTTGCACTCATGAATTCAGGCAAAGCAAAATTGAAGCCAAGCGCGCCCAACGGCCCTTCAGGGCCGCGGCGCGAGTGCGCCGTACAAGCGTTTTCACCGCAGGTGAAAACCTTGGCGCAGGGGCGGCTCCGCCGTCCCGAGCATTTTAAATCTAAGGGTGGAGCCGCCCTCCGGGCGGTGAAACCCAAAAAGAAAGGACGGTCAAAATCGATATTTTCCCCGAATATAAAACGCCGCCCGCAGGGCGGCATCCCAAACCGGAGCCCAGCGACAGCGGGTCCGGTTTGAAAAGGAGGAGCAGCGGAGCGAGCGCGCTCTGACTTTTGAAAAAAGTCGGAGCAAGCGATACAAAGCTTGCTCCGACGTGGTGCCGGTGACGGGGCTCGAACCCGTATGGCCTCGCGGCCGAGGGATTTTAAGTCCCTTGCGTCTGCCAGTTCCGCCACACCGGCGCGGTATTGAATAAAAAATAACACCTTTGCGCCCCCATGTCAACACGTGCAGGCTGGGGCGCAATATTTTCGTTGCCAAGCGTAACATTTTGGGTTATTATATAGTATTATATTATGATTGGTAAAATAGAAGTATGAAGCAGAAAATAAGCTGGAACATCCCGCGCGGGGACCTGGCCGTCCCCCGCGCGCTGACCGACGCGGGGCTCGCCCCGCTGCTCGCCGCCGTGCTGAGCAGCCGCGGCTTCGACACCGTCGAGAGCGCGAGAGACTTCCTTGCCGGGCGCGAGAGCTTCCTCGACGTCCGGCTCGACGACCTGGATCGCGCCGCCAGTCGGATACGCGAGGCCGTTGAAAAGCGCGAAAAAGTCGCCGTCTTCGGCGATTACGACGTCGACGGAGTCACCGCCACCTGCCTGATGACCGAGCTGCTGCGCTCGCTCGGGCTCGACTGCACGCCGTATATACCCGACCGCATCTCCGAAGGCTACGGCATGAACATCCCCGCGGTCGAAAAACTCGCCCTCTCGGGCGTGACGCTCATCGTGAGCGTCGACTGCGGCATAACCGCCGCGGCCGAGGCCTCCCGCGCGAAGGAACTCGGCTGCGACATCGTCATAACCGACCACCACGAGTGCCAGAGCGGGCTGCCGGAGGCGGCCGCCGTCGTCGATCCCAAGCGCGGCGGCAGCGGGCACGACCTCGCGGGAGTCGGCGTGGCCTTCATGGTGGCCTGCGCCGTCACCGGCCGGCCGGACGATATGCTGAGGGAATACTCAGACCTCGTCGCCGTCGGCACCGTTGCCGACGTCATGCCGCTCGACGGGATAAACCGCGCCGTCGTGCGCGCTGGGCTCGAAAAGCTCGAGAACGACCCGCGCGAGGGCCTGCGCGCCCTGCTGCACGAGGCCGGCGCCGACCAGAAACGCATCACGGCGACCTCTGTCGGCTTCAGCATAGCGCCCCGGCTCAACGCCGCCGGGCGCATGGGGCAAACGCGGAAAGCGCTCGAACTGCTGCTCGAGCGCGACGGCGCCGCCGCCGCGCAGCTTGCCGCCGAGCTCTGTGAGCTCAACCGCGAGCGCCAGGACGCGGAGCACGAGATATGGCTCGAGGCCCAGTCGATGCTGCGCTCCCACCCGGAGGGCCGGCCGATAGTCCTCGTCGGCGAGGACTGGCACCCCGGCGTCGTCGGCATAGTGGCCTCGCGCCTGTCGGAGAGCTGGGGGCTGCCCTCGGTGATGATATGCCTTGACGGCGACAGGGGCAAGGGCTCCTGCCGGAGCTGCCCTGGCTTCAACATCTTCGAGGCGCTCACCGCCTGCTCCGAGCACCTCGACGGCTTCGGGGGGCACGCCCTCGCCGCCGGGCTCACGATCAGCCGCGAGAACATCCCGGCTTTTGAGGAGGCGCTCGCGCGCTACTACGCCGAGAACCCGCCGTCCGAGCCGCCGGGGCTGGACATAGACCTGCGCATAGACGACCTGTCCATGCTGTCGATATCCGGCGTGCGCTCCCTCGACCAGCTCGAGCCCTGCGGCAGCGGCAACCCCCGCCCGCGCATGTGCACTGTCGCGGCGCGGCTCGAATCGCTCTGCGAGATGGGCGGCGGGCGCCACCTGCGCATGACCGTGTCGCGCGGGCGGCAGAGGGCCGAGTGCGTCTTCTTCTCGCACACGGGCTCCGAGCTCGGCCTCCGGGCGGGCGACGTGGTGGATATAGCGTTTTACCCTCAGGTGAACGAGTTCCGCGCCAGATGCTCCGTGCAGCTGGTGCTCACAGATATAAGGAAGCACGACCCGAGAGGGCTCTGCGCAAGGGTGCTGAGCGGCGGGCTGCCGGAATACGGCGAGGCCGGGCTGATACTCCCCGAGCGCGAGGACTTCGCCGCCCTCTGGCGGCACATCCGCTCGCGCGGCGGCACCGTGTCCGGCACATTGGATGAGCTGCTCATCGCGCTCGCGCCGTCGGGACTCGGCCCGGGGACGGCCTGCGCCGCGCTGAGAGTATTTTTCGAGGCGGGGCTCGTGTCGCTCGGCGAGAGCGGCGGCGTCATCACCGCGAGCCAGATACAGACCGTGAAAAAGGCCGACCTCTCCGAGGCGCCGTTCATGCGCGCGCTCACGGAGCAGGCGCACCGCCGGTGACGCCGGCTGAAATGGGGGATGGGAAATGGCAGTAAACAAGACAGTTGAAGAACTCTACGAGCAGCTCGAGAAAACGGCGCTCAAATACAACCCGTCGGCCGACGTCGGGCGCATCAGGGCGGCCTTCGAGGTGGCCGACCGGGCGCACGGCGGCCAGCTGCGCAAAGACGGCTCGCCGTATGTGACGCACGCCATCGCCGCCGCGCAGATAGCCGCCGAGATGGGCCTCGACGAGGACTCCATAGTCGCCGCCCTGCTGCACGACTGCATCGAGGACACGGGGCTGGAGTACGACGACATCGCCAAGCAGTTCGGCACCGAGGTCGCCGACATAGTCGACGGCGTCACCAAGCTGACGCGGGTGCAGTACACCTCGAAAGAGGACCTGCAGATGGAGAACATGCGCAAGATGCTCATGGCCATGAGCAAGGACATCCGCGTCATACTCATCAAGATCGCCGACCGGCTGCACAACATGCGCACCATGGAGTATCAGACCCCGGAGAAGCAGCGCAGCAAGTCGCGCGAGACCATGCAGATCTATGCCCCGATCGCGCACCGCCTCGGCATGCAGCGCGTGAAATGGGAGCTTGAGGACCTGTCGCTCCTCTATCTCGACCCCGTGGGCTACAAGGAGATAACCGACGCGCTGGAGTCGCGCCGGCCCGCACTCGAGCGATTCATGCACGGCATGGAGGACCGCATAAAGGCCCGCCTCGAGGAAAACGGCATCAAGGCCACGGTGTACAGCCGGATAAAGCATCTGTACAGCATATACAGAAAGATGTACACTCAGCACCTCGACCTGTCGGAGATATTCGACCTCTGCGCCCTGCGCGTCATAGTCGACGAGATAAACGACTGCTACAACGTGCTCGGATATATACACGACATGTTCAAGCCCGTGCCCGGCCGCTTCAAGGACTACATCTCCATGCCGAAGCCCAACGGCTACCAGAGCATACACACGACGGTCATCGGCCCCGAGGGCATACCGTTTGAGGTGCAGATACGCACCTGGGACATGCACCGCACCGCCGAATACGGCGTCGCCGCGCACTGGAAGTACAAATCGGGCACGGCCGGCGTCAAGGCCGGCGACGAGGAGCGCTTCGCCTGGGTCCGCCGCCTGCTCGAGACCCAGCAGGAGTCGGAATCGCAGGACTTTTTCCATGACCTCAAGGTCGACATGTTCGCCGACGAGGTGTTCGTGTTCTCGCCGAAGGGCGACGTTATAAACCTGCCCGCCGGCGCCACGCCCATAGACTTTGCCTACAGCATACACTCCGCCGTCGGCAACCACATGGTCGGCGCCAAGATAAACGGGCGCATAGTCCCCATCAGCCACCAGCTGCAAAACGGCGACATAGTCGACATCATCACCGCCAAGAACTCCACCGGCCCGAGCCGCGACTGGCTGAACATCGCCAAGAGCGGCACGGCGCGCACCAAGATAAAGCAGTGGTTCAAGAAGGAGAAGCGCGAGGAAAACATCCTCCGCGGCCGCGAGATGTTCGAGTCGGAGCTGCGCCGCGCCGGGATAAGCATGGCCGCCGTGACCGACGACGAGGTGCTGCCCACGCTGCTCAAAAAGGTGAGCTTCGGCACGCTCGACGACATGTTCGCCGCCATAGGCTACGGCGGCATGACAGCGACCCGCGCCGTCAACCGCATACGCGACGAGCTCATCCGCGCGCAGAAGCCCCTGCGCAAGACGGCGCTCGACAAGCTCAACGAGCAGGTCGACCGCCGCCAGAAAAACGCCAAGCCGCAGAAAGCCGTGCACGGCGTGCTGGTCGAGGGCATAGACAACTGCCTCGTGAAGTTCGCCCGCTGCTGCACGCCGGTGCCCGGCGACGAGATAGTCGGCTTCATCACGCGCGGGAACGGCGTGTCGGTGCACTGCCGCGAGTGCACGAACTTTGTGAACGCCACGCTCGACGAGCAGAACGGCGGCCGCTGGATACCGGTCTCGTGGGCCGACGACACTTCCGGCGAGAAATACCAGTGCACGATACACATCACCTCGGCGCAGCGCAGCGGCCTCGTCATGGACATCGCCACAGCGCTCAACTCCATAAACGCCGTGGTGCACAGCATAAACGCCCGCGACCTCATGACGCAGGGCCTGTCCGTCGCCACCATCACGGTCGAGGTGAAAAACCTCGAGGGGCTGCGCTCCATCATGCACCGCCTCGGCGGCATACGCGGGGTGCTCGAGGTGCTGCGCGCCGGACGCAAGAGCAAAATACGGCGCCTGAGCGCCGAGAGCGGAGGTAAGAAAGAATGAGAGCTGTGGTCACGCGGGTGACCGAGGCGTCGGTCGCCATAGGCGGAGAGGTGCGCGCGAAGATAGGCAGGGGGCTGTGCGTCCTGCTGGGAGTGCACGTCTCCGACACGGAGGCGGAGGCCGCCTGGGTCGCCGACAGGATATGCAGGATGCGCATATTCGAGGATGAAAACGGCAAGATGAACATCTCGCCGAAAGACGCCGGGGCCGAGATACTCATAGTCTCGCAGTTCACGCTCTACGGCGACTGCCGCCAGCGCCGCCCGGGCTTCACCGAGGCCGCGCGCCCGGAGACGGCCGTGCCGCTCTATGAAAAAGTGATAGAGCTCTGCCGCGCGGAGGGCTTCCATGTCGAGACCGGCGAGTTCGGCGCCGACATGGCCGTCGCCTCCGTGAACGACGGGCCGCTCACCATACTCGTTGACACCGACAGGAAATGATAAGGAGGGCCACATGCTCATAAAAGACTTTCAGCTCGGCCAGCTCGAGACCAACTGCTACATCGTCACCGACGAGGACACCCTCGAGTGCGCCGTGATCGACCCGGGCGATGAGTCGAACACCGTGCTCGACTACCTCGAGGACCACAAGCTCCGCTGCCGCTTCATCTTCCTCACCCACGGGCACTACGACCACACCATGGCCGTCGCCGCGCTCGCGGAGGAGACCGGCGCCGCCGTGTGCATAAACGAGCGCGACACCAAGGCCACCGAGGAGAACGCCCCGTTCGCCTACAGCCCGCCCGACGGCGCGATACTCTACTCCGAGGGCGACGTGATGCGCGTGGGCTCGCTCGAGTTCCGCGTCATGGAGACCCCGGGGCACTCGCCCGGCAGCGTCACGCTCATCTGCGGCGACGCGCTCTTCACCGGCGACACGCTGTTCCGCGACTCCTGCGGGCGCACCGACCTGCCCGGCGGCGACATGAACACGCTGCTGCGCTCGCTGCGCCGCCTGGCCGAGCTGCCCGGCGACTACGAGGTATATCCCGGCCACATGGACAGCACCACGCTCGAGCGCGAGCGCCGCTTCAACTACTACATGCGCTATGCCTCCGGCCTCCAGGGCTGACGGGCATGAAAAAAGGCTCCGGTCACCCGGAGCCTTTTTATTTTCCCAGCTTCACTTCACGGCGACGGCCTCGATCTCCACGCGGCCGCCGCGGGGCAGCTTTGCCACCTGGACGGCGCTGCGCGCGGGGAGCGTGCCGCCGGAGAAGTACTCGGCGTAGACCTCGTTCATCGCGGCAAAGTCGTCCATGTCCGCGAGGAACACGGTGGTCTTGACGATCTTGTCCATACCCGAGCCCGCGGCCTCGAGTATGGCCTTTATGTTCTCGAGCGAGCGGCGGGTGCACTCGGCTATGCCCTCGGGCATCCCGCCCGACTCTGGGTCGAGCGGCAGCTGGCCGGAGGTGAATATGAAGCCGCCGGCCTCGACCGCCTGGCTGTAAGGCCCGATGGCGGCGGGCGCACCGGGAGTGCTTATCGTCTTGTTCATGGCATTTTCCTCCGATTTATATGTATTCGAGCATGTCGGCGACGGCGGCGGCCGCGATGACCGAGGCCTCGGCGACATTTTTGAGGAACGCGTCGAAGCCGCGCTCCTCCTCCGTGTCCGAGATCGCGCGCACGCAGCAGAACGGCACACCCGCCGCGCGGCACACCTGAGCGGCGGCGGCCGTCTCCATATCGGCGCTGATGAGCCCCTCGGCGCCGAAGCGCTCGGAGAGGGAGGCCCTGCCCTCGTTGTCGATGAACGCCTCGCCCGTGAGATAGACGCCGCCCTTTATCTCAGGCCGCGCCCTCCTGCACGCGGCGGCGAGGGCCGCGTCGGGCACGAACCAGTCGGAGTCCATCTTCGGGTAGTCGGCGCGCACGGCGGCCATGGGCAGGTCGTGATGCGTGGTCTTCTCGCAGAGCGTGAGGTCGAACAGGCGCAGCTCCCTGCACAGGCTGCCGCCCACGCCGGAGACTATGAGCCGCGCGGGCGAAAACGTGTCTATCATGCACTGGGCGGCGGCCGCGGCGTTCACCTTGCCCATGCCGGAGCGGACGACGACGCAGTCGTGCCCGTTTATCCGGCCGCGCACGAAGCGCAGCGAGCAGCGCTCCGTCTCCTCTCTGTCCGTCATGCGCCCGAGCAGCGGGGCCGCCTCGGCCTCGACGGCGCACTGTATCGCAGTCAGCTGCAACAGTATCTCCTCCTTTGAAATGCGGCTCAGACCATGCCGAGCCGCTTTTTGATGGCCTGCCACTCGGCGACGGCCATCTCGTCGCATCTGTTGTTGTATGGGTTGTCGGCGTGCCCCTTCACCCAGTGGAAGTGCACGTCGTGCTTCTCGACGAGCTCGAGCAGCTCGCGCCACAGGTCGGAGTTGAGCGCAGGCTTCTTGTCGGCCTTGCGCCAGCCGTGCGCCCGCCAGGACACGGCCCAGCCCTTTTCCATGGCGTCGACCAGATACTTCGAGTCGGAATACAGCTCGACCCGGCAGACCTCCTTGAGCGCCTTGAGCCCCTCTATCGCGCCGGTGAGCTCCATGCGGTTGTTCGTCGTCATGGAGTCGCCGCCGTGCAGTTCCTTTTTCCAGTCCTTGTAGACCAGGATGGCGCCCCAGCCGCCGGGGCCGGGGTTGCCGGAGCAGGCCCCGTCGGTGTAAAGCGTGACAGTCTTCAGCATATCTCCTCCCCGGCTCAGCACCTGTCGGGGCTGACCCTGATGCGTATGGCGTTGTGGATGTTTTTGAGATGCACCTCGCTGTGCTCGCCGCCGTTCTCGCCGTCGCGCGTCCAGGCGACCGGCTGCGGAAAGCTGAAGCGCACCTCGCGCGTGTGCAGGAGCTTTATCTGCTCGCCGTCGTAGTTCTTCTTCAAGAACTCCGTGAACGCGGCCTGGAGGTCGACAAAGTTCTGCGGCGTGCGCACGAGCAGGAGCTCGAACTCGCCGTCGCTCAGGCTCACGAGCTCCTCGTCGAGATGTATCATCCCGGCGAGCGAGGTCGAGTTCGTGACGCCGCCGAAGATAAAGTCGCCCTCTATCACGCCGCCGTCATACTCCACGACGGCGTGCGCCGCCGCGAGCTTTGGCAGCCTGGCCACTCCCTCGATGACATATGCCAGATGGCCGAGGGCCTGCTTGTTCTGCTGCGGCGTCTGATAGCTCACGTCGGTGAACGCGCCGAACGCCGCGACGTAAGTGAAGCAGCTGCCTCCGTTGAAGCAGCCTATGTCCATGGGCATGGCCTTGCCCGTCGCAACGGTCTCCGCGGCCTCGACAGGGTCGCGGCTCAGATGCAGGCAGGTGGCCACGTCGTTTGCCGTGCCCATCGGGATGTATCCGAGCTCCGGCGCGCCGGGCAGCCCGGTCAGGCCAGAGGCGACCTCGCTGAGCGTGCCGTCGCCGCCCATGCACACGAGCAGCTCGTATCTCTGCGCGTTTTCCCGCGTGAGGCGCGTGGCGTCGCCCGGGCCGGCGGTGAAATACACCTCCGGCAGATAGCCCGCGCTGTAAAACACCTCGAGCACCGCGCCGACAGAGCTGCGCCATCCGCCTTTGCCCGCATTCGGATTGACAAGAAACATAAGTTTTTTCATCACAGACCTCACTGTACCCGTGCCGGATGCGCCGGCTCATTGACTTCCGTTTATACAATTATATCCAACCGGCGCGCTTTGTCAATCAGCTCGGCGCAGGGCGGGCAGGCACTGCTGCACCAGCAGCGCCGCCATCGGGAAGAGCACCATGCCCGCCACCGAGGCTAAGCGCCAGCCGGCATATATCGCCATGAGCGTCACCAGCGGGTGCAGCCCGAGCTGGTCGCCGAGGAGCTTGGCCTGCACGCAGTTGCGCACGAGCGTCACTACCCCCCAGAGGATCAGGAGCCCCAGCCCCAGCGGCGTGTCGCCGAGCAGCAGCGCCGCGGCCGCCCACGGGATGAGCACCGCCCCCGCTCCGAACACCGGCAGCGCGTCGATGACCGCAATGGCGAGCGAGATGAGCGCCGCCCTCTCCACCCCGAGCAGCCAGAGCCCCGGCAGCACCTCGGCAAAAGTGATCGCCGCCATCACGACCTGCGCGCGCAGATACCGCCCCACCGTGAAGCGCAGCCCCTCCCACAGGCGCCGGCGCCGCCTCTGCCAGCTCTCCGGCAGGCGCCTGTCCAGCGCGGACTGTATGTCCGGCAGCGACGCCGAGATGAAGTACACCCCGACGCCGCAGCTTATCGCAAACAAAAGCAGCCCCGGCGCCCCGGCGGCCGCGGAGCTGAGCGCCGACACGATGTGCGAGCTCGCCCAGGCGGGCAGTTCGGCGACGGACGTGGCGAGGGCACTCAGAGCCGCGCCGGCCCAGTTCTCGAGCTCGGGCGGCACGTCCGGCGCCGCCGACTCCATCCTCTCGAGCAGCCGCTCCACCGTCCTGCTCGCGCGCGACAGCAGTTCCGGCGCCTCCGCCGCGAGCGAGCGCGCGAGGCGCGCGCCGTGCGTCGCCAGGGCGTACACCCCTCCGGCGAGCAGCGCCAGCAGGGCGAGCGTACACGCGCCCGAGGCGGCCTCCCTCTTGAGCCCGCGCCGGCACAGAAAGCGCACCGCCGGCTCCATCACGGCCGCTATGGCCAGCGCGGCGGCAAACGGCGCCGCCGCCGGCAGCACGAACTTCACCGCTATCCACCCCGCGCCCACCACCGCCGCGGCGAGCGCGAGCACACCCGGCAGTGTCTTTGGCCTAGTATACAATAAACTCACCACCAAAGCGCGAATTTCAGTGCAAATTCCAGTTGTAAAGAGAAAAAGTATGTGTTACTATTATATCACTCAAAGACAAACGACCACCTGTGGGGGACACCGACATGTCTGACAACAAGAAGACCAAATACTACCTCGTCGAGCGCGACATGCTGCCGGAGATATTCATAAAGGTCACCGAGGCGCGCGCCCTGCTCGAGACAGGCGAGTGCCAGACCGTGGCCGAGGCGGTGTCGCGCGTCGGCATCAGCCGCAGCGCTTTTTATAAGTATAAAGATTCCATCGCGCCGTTCACCGACATGAAGCACGGGCAGATCATCACCTTCCACATGATGCTCAAAGACCGCATGGGCGTGCTCTCGTCGGTCCTGAATATCTTTTCCGGCTCCGGCGCCAATATACTGACGATAAATCAAAACATCCCGATAAACTCGACCGCGTCGGTCACCATCTCGGCCGAGACGGCCGGCATGGCAATGGGGCTCGAGGAGCTGAAAGACCGCATCGAGCACACGGCCGGCGTCATAAAGACGGAGATACTCGCGGGATGACACATAACAGGGAGGAGACAAAATGATAAAGATAGCTGTTCTTGGGTTCGGCACGGTCGGCAGCGGAGTCGTCGAGGTCATGCACGAAAACCGCGTGAGCATCGCGCACAACGCGGCCGACGAGATCGAGGTCAAATACATCCTCGCCCGCAGCAGCCACGCCGACAGCCCCTACGCCCATCTCGTGATACACGATTTCTCGCTCATCGAGCAGGACCCCGAGATAAGGATAGTCGTCGAGGTCATAGGCGGGGCGACAGTCGCCTACGACTACACAAAGCGCTGCCTGCTCGCCGGCAAGAGCGTCGTCACCGCAAACAAGGAGCTCGTCGCCACGCATGGGCAGGAGCTGCTCGCCATAGCCAAGGAGAAAAACGCCAACTATCTCTTCGAGGCCAGCGTCGGCGGCGGCATACCCATCATCCGCCCGATAACCCAGTGCCTCGCCGCGAACGAGATCGACGAGATCTACGGCATACTCAACGGCACGACCAATTATATTCTCACAGAGATGATACAATGCGGCACCAGCTTCGACACGGCGCTCCGCCAGGCCCAGGAGAAGGGCTATGCCGAGCTCGACCCCACCGCCGACATCGACGGCATCGACGCCTGCCGCAAGATCTGCATACTCGCCGACCTCTGCTTCGGCCGCCACATCGACCCGCATGACGTCAAGACCCGAGGCATACGCGGGGTCGACCTCGCCGACGTGGCATATGCGAGGTCGCTCGGCTACAAGATCAAACTGCTCGGCCGCGCCCTGCGCACCGGCGACGGCCACATCACGGCCTACGTCGCGCCCCATCTCATCAAAAACTCCAGCCTGCTCTCCAATGTCGACGGAGTCATGAACGGCATAGTCGTGCACGGCAACGCCATAGGCGAGGCCATGTTCTACGGCGCCGGCGCCGGCAAGCGCCCGACGGCCAGCGCCGTCGTGGCCGACGTCATCGACGCGGCAAAGCACCTCAAGGCGCGCAAGTTCCTCGGCTGGGATGAGCCCATGCCCGGCTACGTCACCGACGCCGACGACCTCGTCATGCCGTGGTACGTCCGCGTGCGCGCGAGCCTCACGGCCATAGGCACGGAGCTCGGCAACGTCCGCTTCGTCACGAGGCGCGGCGCCCCGCTCGACGAATATGCGTTCGTGACCGCCCCGATGACCCACCGCCACCTGCACGACAGCCTCGCCAACATGGAAGTCCTGTCGCACTACCGCATATTGGATTGACGCGGCCGCGCTCACGGGATTATAATGTAACGATATGGCAACCCTCTGCGCGCGAGCGCAGGAGACTTTTGGAGGGATCTCACCTATGCTGATAGTTCAGAAATTCGGCGGCAGCTCCGTCGCCGACGCAGCCAAGATCAAGCGCGTCGCCGGAGTGATAGCCGACACATACCTTGAGGGGAACGACGTGGTCGTCGTCCTCTCGGCCCAGGGCGACACCACCGACGACCTGCTCGCCAAGGCCGCCGAGATAAACCGCAACCCATCGAAGCGCGAGCTCGACATGCTCCTCGCCACCGGCGAGCAGATATCCATCTCGCTCATGGCCATGGCGCTCGAGAGCATGGGGCTGCCCGCCGTGTCGCTCACCGGCTGGCAGGCCGGGTTCAAGACCAACTCCGATTACGGCAACGCCCGTATACTCGAAGTCACGGCCGAGCGCGTGCGCAGCGAGCTCGACAAGCGCCGCATAGTGCTCATAGCCGGCTTCCAGGGCATAAACAAATACGACGACATCACGACGCTCGGCCGCGGCGGGTCCGACACCTCCGCCGTTGCGGTGGCCGCGGTCCTGCGCGCCGACAAATGCCAGATATACACCGACGTCGAGGGCGTCTACACCGCCGACCCGCGCAAGGTCGAGGGCGCCGTGAAGCTCGACGAGATCACCTACGACGAGATGCTCGAGCTCGCGAGCCTCGGCGCCCAGGTGCTGCACAACCGCTCCGTCATGATGGCCAAGAAATATTCCATAGAGCTCGAGGTGCTCTCGAGCTATGTGAGGAAGCCCGGCACAAAAGTTAAGGAGGTCGCAAAAAACGTGGAACAGATGAAGATAAGCGGTATCGCAAAAGACAACAACGTCGCCCGCATAGCGGTGGTCGGAGTACCCGACGAGCCCGGCGCCGCATTCAAAGTATTCCGTGCGCTGTCGAACGCGCACATCAGCGTCGACATCATCCTCCAGTCGCTGGGCAAGAACCACACCAACGACATCAGCTTCACTGTCACCGAGAACGACAGCGACGCCGCCGTCGCCGCCCTCGAGCAGGCGAAGGACTCCATCGGGTTCGAGCATGTGAGCGTCGACAACCATGTCTCCAAGGTGAGCATAGTCGGCGCCGGCATGATGACCTCCTCCGGCATCGCGACCCTCATGTTCGAGGCGCTGTATGAGGCGAGCATCAACATACAGATGATCTCCACCAGCGAGATAAAGGTCTCCGTCCTCGTCGCCGAGGACGACGCCGACCTCGCCGTGCGCACCATACACAACAAGTTCTTCAAATAAACCAGCATATGCCGAAAGGGCCGGACATGAGTCCGGCCTTTTCGGTCCCGGGGGGCGCCATGAAACTCACGACTTTGTGCTACATCGAGCGCGGCGGCGAATATCTGATGATGCACCGCGTGCTCAAGGAAAACGACTGCAATCACGACAAGTGGATAGGCATAGGCGGCAAATTCGAGCCCGGCGAGAGCCCGCACGAGTGCATCCGCCGCGAGGCGATGGAGGAGACGGGGCTGCGGCTCGGCGGGCTGCGCTTCCGCGGCATCGTCACCTTCGTGTCCGACGAGTGGGAGACGGAGTATATGCACCTGTTCACCTGCTCGGAGTTCTCCGGGGAGCCGCGCGAGTGCTCCGAGGGCGTGCTCGAGTGGATACCGAAGGCAAGGCTCATGGAACTGCCCATGTGGGAGGGCGACGCGATATTCCTGCGCCTGCTCGACACGGACAGGCCCTTTTTCTCGCTCAAACTCGTATACAGGGGCGAGGCGCTCGTCTGCGCCGAGCTGGACGGGGAGAGGATAAGATGAAAAAATACGAATTCCTGCTCTTCGACGCCGACGGCACCCTGCTCGACTACTCCGCCTGCGAGGCGCGGGCCATATCGCTCACCATGAGGCGCTTCGGCCTCGAGCCCGACAGCGGGAAAGTCGCCGCGTACTCACAGCTCAACCGCCGCTACTGGGATATGATAGACTCGCGCGAGATCGCGTGCGCCGAGGCGCTGGAGCGGCGCTTTGTCGAGTTTTTCGCGCTCTACGGCGTCGAGTGCTCCGGCCGCGAGGCCGAGGATTTCTACCGCGAGCGCCTCGCCGAGGGCGGCATGCTGCTCGACGGCGCGGCCGGCCTCATCGGCGCGCTGCACGGGCGGTACCGCATGTTCATCATCACGAACGGCGTCATGCGCTCGCAGACGCGCCGGCTCAAAAATTCGGGCCTGTGGGAATTTTTCGAGCGCGTGTTCATCTCGGAGGAGACCGGATTTCAAAAGCCGCAGCCGGAGTTCATGGACTACGCCGCGGCGCGTATACCTGGTTTTGATCCGGCAGCTGCGCTCATCATCGGCGACTCGCCCACGACGGACATGGCGCTCGGGCACAGCTGCGGCATAGACACCTGCTTCTTCGACCCCGAAGGGCGCGGCTTTGCGCCGGAGGCGGGCTTTCGCCCGACATACACCGTGCGCAGCCACGCGGAGATAGAGGGGCTGCTTAAATGAAAACAGGGACAGCCGAAGCTGTCCCTGTTCTTATTTTGCCCGGCGTCACATCGACGCGGTGAAAATGGCGGATATGGAGATGGAGGCGAGCAGGCTCTCCAGGTGGGCGATCATGCTCCTCACCATCACGGCGCTGTCCGAGCGCGAGAGCTCATAGAGCTTTTTCCTGATGTCGTGGCACTCGAAAGCCGAGAAATATCTCTTGAGGCACCCGGCCCTGTCGAGCAGGATGACGAGCACCGCGTCGTTCGCGCTCACATCGCCGCCGCCCAGCAGCTCCGCGCGCAGCCTGCCGGCCACGGCGAGCACGGCCTCGCGCTCGGGGACATATCCCATCCCGCCGAGCAGGCCGGTCCTGCGCTCCGACGCCAGACCTTTCTCCACCAGCGACATGCCGACCGACGCCTTGAGCTCGGCAAAGCGCTTGCCGGTTATCGACATGTTGTATGCGTCGACCACGGCGTCGAGCTCTATCGGCTGCTTGAGGGCGATGAAGTCGAACATCGGCCTGAGATACCCGAGCTTCTCCGGCAGCTCGCCCGAAGTCTCTACCGCCTCCCCGTCGATTGCAACACACCCGGCCAGCTGGAGCTCGAATATGCCGGCGGCGACGAAGCCGAGCAGTTTTTCCGTGCCCGCGCCGGAGATCGTGCCCTTGTCGCTCACGGCACAGAGCATATACTCCTGGATAATGGACAGGTCGTTCATGGCGTGCCTCCTTTTCGCTTTGTGCGGCAATGCCGTCCAGGGCGAATTATAGCATATACCGCCGTGATGTCAACACCGGCAGGAAAAATTTTCTCCGCGCACCGTTTTCGCGCCGATTTTCGCGGGGACAAGCCTAGAATTGTCTCACACACCACCAAAAGGAGATGGCAAAATGCCCGCGACCGCCGCCGACCGCCGGCTCGTATACCTGCCGGCAGATGAGATCCTGCCGAACCCCGTCCAGCCGCGCCGCTGCTTTGATCAGGAGGCCCTGCGCGAGCTTGCCGACAGCATTGCCGAACACGGCATACTCCAGCCGCTCACCGTGCGCGAGCGGCGGGGGCGATATGAGCTCGTGGCCGGCGAGCGCCGCCTGCGCGCGGCGAAGATGGCGGGGCTGCAGTCGGTCCCGTGCATACTCGTCGACGTGAGCACCGAGGAGTCGAGCCTGCTCGCGCTGGTGGAAAACCTGCAGCGCCGCGACCTCGACTTCATCGAGGAGGCCGAGGGCATAAGCCGTCTCACGCGCATATTCGGCCTCTCGCGCGATGAGGCGGCCAAAAAACTCGGCAAATCGCCCTCGGCCATTGCCAACAAGCTGCGCATACTCAAGCTCCCGCAGGAGCTGCTCGAGGGCCTGCGCCGCGCCGGGCTCACCGAGCGCCACGCCCGCGCCCTCCTGCGCCTGCCCGACCGCGACAGCCAGATGGAGGCCTTCGACTACATAGCCTCGCGCCATCTCAACGTCGCCGCCGCGGAGAGCTATATCGACCGCCTGCTCGCCGAAAAGCAGCGCTCGCGCCGGCGGGCGACCTTCATACTCAAGGACGTGCGCGTGTTCCTCAACAGCCTCGACCGCTCGCTCGAGCTCATGCAGCGCGGGGGCATAGCCGCGCGAGTGCGCCGCGAGGACACGCCGGACGGCCTCGTGCTCACCATAAGCATACCCAGGAGCAGAAACGGCTGAAAATACTTGACATTTCGCGAAAAACAGGTATAATAGTTAGGCCTGTCAGTGACGGGCATCCTTGCTCCCGCCGAGGGCGGGGGCCACTAAGTCCAAAAGGAGGTGCTCAAAAATGGCAAAAACAAGCGAAAAGTACGAGCTGATGTATATCATCGACCCCACTCTCAGTGAGGAAGATACCGCAGCTATCGTCGAAAAGTTCAAGGCGCTTGTCGAGGAGCACGGAACTCTCGATGAGATGGAGGAGATGGGTAAGCGCAAGCTCGCTTACGAGATCAACGACATGTCCGAGGGTTACTACGTCCTCGTCAAGTTCACCAGCGTTCCGTCCTTCCCCGCCGAGCTCGACCGTATCCTCGGCATCACCGACGGCGTCATGCGCTCCCTCATCACCATGAGGGCCGAGTAAGGGGAGGGCCGCATGCTCAACCACATCACCCTTATGGGACGTCTCACCCGCGACCCCGAGCTGCGCTACACCCAGTCGGGCACGCCGGTGGCCTCGTTCTCCCTCGCTGTCGAGCGCGACTTCGGCTCGCGTGACGGCGGCGAGCGGCAGACCGATTTCATCGACATCGTCGCGTGGCGCCAGACGGGCGAGTTCGTCTCGAAATACTTCTCCAAAGGCCGCATGGCCATAGTGTCCGGCCGCCTTCAGATGCGCGACTGGACCGACAAAGACGGCAACAAGCGCCGCAGCGCCGAGGTCGTCGCCGACAACGTGTATTTCGGCGACTCCAAGCGTGACAGCGCCCCCGCCGCGGGCGACGGCTATCAGCCGGCCTATTCCCGCCCCGAGCCGCGCGCTTCCGCCCCGGCCGGCGGCCAGAATTTCGGCTATCAGCCCGGCGGCTCCGCTTTCTCGGAGCTCGACGGCGGCGACGGCGACCTGCCGTTCTGATCATTTGACATTCTGATAAAGGAGGAACCAGCCTTGGCTTTCGATAGAGACCGCAGCAAGAACCATAAGCGCCGCAAAGTCTGCCAGTTCTGCGCAGACAAGTGCGACCATATCGACTATAAGGACACCGCGAAGCTCCGCCGCTTCATGTCTGAGCGCAGCAAGATCCTGCCCCGCCGCACCACCGGCACCTGCGCCCATCATCAGCGCCAGCTCACCGAGGCGATAAAGAGGGCCCGCCAGATCGCCCTCCTGCCTTACGTCACCGACTAAAAGCAAAAGCCCCCGCTCATGCGGGGGCTTTTTTCATGCGCATAATACGAAAAGCGCCCCGGCGGGGCGCTTTTCTTTTTACTCGTCCTGGCAAACCACTTCGAGCAGATTGTAGATGATCTGGGATATTTCGGCGCGCGTGGCCGTGCCGTCGGGGCGGAAAGTGCCGTCGCCGTAGCCGTTTATCAGCCCGGCGGCATAGAGCGATGAGACAAGCTCGCCCCGCTCGCCGCTGCCGGCAAGGTCTGAAAACTCCGCCATCGGGCGCTCGCAATGCAGCGGCGCGCCATCGGTTATGTCTCTGCGCAGCTCGTTTGCCGCAAACACGATCTCATAGCGCGTGACGGGCTCGGAGAGCTCCTCCTCAGTCCAATCGAGCCCATAGTCCGCGGCGAGGCGGGCCCCGGCGGCCGCCCAGTCCTCGCCCGTGGTCTCCGCCTCGGGATAGGCCCCGCGGCTCTCGCCTATGCGGTAGAGCGCTGTCATATACTGGGCGCGGGTCATGTCGTCGTCCGGGCGGAACTCGCCGTTGCCGGCGCCGACCATGTATCCGTTTTCGACCGCGTACCCGACGCTCTGCTCATACCACGCGCCGGGAGTGAGATCGGCGAACTCGTCGAGAGCGGTCTCGATGAGCCTCACGCGGCCCTGGGGCGACGCATACTGCCCGCCGACCGTCCCGTCCAGGGGGCCGGATATGTAGTTCGCGAGCGCATCTTCGAGCGAGATGCCTATGTCGAATTTATATGACGCCCGGGTGAACGCATAGTACGACTCGCCGCCCGCCGCGATCAAATCGTTCGTCGCTATCATGTACTCGGCCTCGGGGTCGAACTCCTCGCCGCCGATGGACGTTATCGTCACTCGGCTGCCGGGCTCGGCCGGCGCGTGATACGTCGAGTCGGGGTAGAGCTCTCCTGCGGCGTAGTCCACGCGGGTGTCCACAGTGAACTCCATCCCGGCAACCTGCGGAAACGAGCCGACGGCCGCGGGCGAGCACCAGGTCGCGGCCTCGAGCGCCTCGAGCAGCTGCGCCCCCGTGACGGTGACGACGGCTATGCTGTTCTCATACGGGCAGACGGCCACGATGTCGTTGCGCGTGATCTCGCCCGCGGGGATTGACGCGCGTATGCTGCCGCCGTTTATCAGGGCGGCGGACACCCCGCTGCCCACGGACTCGCGCGCCTGCCACAGCACGGCGTCGGCCAGCAGGTCGCCGAGGTTGGTCTCACACGCGCGGCTGCCCTCGCCCTCGGGGAAGCTCAGCCCGTTGATCTCGTCGTCGCCGCCCTCGCGCGTGCCGTTGAGGGGATACTCTACCACCGCGAACACCTCGCTGTACTCGGAGGCGACTTCGCCGGTGTAGGCCTCGATGATGGCGGTGACGGAGCTCTCCGGCTCGCCGACATCGGCGGCGGTGAGGACGCTCGCCTCAAGCGTGCGCTCGGCGGGGTCGTAGACCACGCAGCCGACGTGCGAGAAATACTCGCCCGCGCTCACGAGCAGGGTCCCGCCGAGGACCTGCCCGCTCTCCATCAGGGTGTGGCTGTTGCCGTCGATGAAGAGGTCTATGCCCGCGACGCTGCCTATGACATCGGTCGAGCGGTACGGCGAGCTCGACTCGTCGGTGCCGAGATAGCCTATGCAGACGATGAGATCGCAGCCCGCGGCCTCCAGCTCGGCGACCTGTTCCGCGGCGACGGCATACAGCTCCGCGGCGCTGTCCCCGAAAGAGAGGTTCGCCGTGTTCACGGGGTTGGCCGTCGTCATGGTCTCCGGCGTGCACAGTCCGAACACGCCTATCCTCACGCCGCCGCAATCGAAGATGCGGTTGTCGTCGAACACGAGGTCGCCCGTGTCGCGGTAGGTGAGGTTGGCGCACAGGATGTCGTACTCGGCTGCGTTGCGCATGCGCAGGAGATTGTCGAACCTGTAGTCAAAATCGTGGCTGCCGACGGTGGCCGCATCGTATCCCGCGGCGTTCATGAATTCGACCGCGTTCAGCCCCTGGAAGTTGTTTATCACGGGCGCGCCCTGTGTGGCGTCGCCGGCGTCGAACATGAGCACCTCGGCGCCCTCGGACTCCAGCCGGCGGCGCAGGGCCGCGGCCCCGTCGAACCCGACTATGCCCTCCTCATCGTCGAAGGCGACACGCCCGTGCGTATCGTTGGTGTGCAGTATGACTATTTTTCCCTCGAGCCCGCTGTCGGTCTCATCGGCCGCGAGGGCGGCGGGCGCGAGTGTAAGCGCCATAGCGGCCGAGAGCAGCAGCGCAAGCGCCTTTCTTATCGCTCTCACGGTATTGCCTCCTTTTCCCGGCGGAGTGTGCGCCGTATGTGGACTTATACATTTTTTATTATAACTGCATATGTGCGCAAATGGAAGCCGAAATTTGTAAATTATCCCCCGTACGGCGGCGTTTTTTCTGTCATATCATGTGTTCACAAACGGACGGAGGCTATATTATAATGTGTTCATAGACAAAATGCACGGCGGCGCACAGTCCCGCCCCCGCCGACAGCGGCAGCACAAAGGCCAGGGCCGCCCATTTCCACGAGCCGGTCTCGCTCTTTATCGTGAGCAGGGTCGTGGCGCAGGGCGGGTGCAGCAGCATGAATATGAGGAAGCACAGCGCCGTCTCGCCCGTCCAGCCCGCCATGGCGAGCGCGCCGGCGAGGTCCGTCCCCGCCGGTACGGACAGGCACAGCAGGAGTATTGGCAGCACGAGCTCGTTTGCCGGCAGAGCAAGGACAAAGGAGAGCAGTATCGCCCCGTCGAGCCCGAGCACACGCCCCGCGGGGTCGAGCGCCGAGCTCAGCGCCCCGAGCACGCCGAGCCGCGTGAGCGCCCAGATGAGCAGCCCCGCCGGCGCCGCCACCTTGACCGCCCGCGCGAACACGAAGGCCGTGCGGTCGACGGCCGAGCGCACGACGACGCCCAGCGGGTCGGCCCGGCGGTATGGCGGCAGCTCGAGCACAAAGGACGAGGGCAGCCCGCGCAGCACCGTCGCCGTCAGCACCCGGGTGTACACCAGCGAGAGGGCGCTCCCCAGCAGCACCAGCGCGCAGAGCGCGGCTGCCACGGAGGCGGCGCTGCGCGCAAAGAACAGCGACGTCACCGCGATGAGGGCCGGGAACCGCCCGTTGCACGGCACAAAGGCGTTCGTCAGCACGGCGGCGAGCCGCTCGCGCTCCGAGCCGATTATCCGGCAGCCGACCACGCCCGCCGCGTTGCAGCCGAAGCCCATGCACATGGTGAGCGCCTGCCGCCCGCTCGCGCCCGCCCGGGCGAAAGCCCCGTCGAGGCAGAAAGCCACGCGCGGGAGATAGCCCACGTCCTCGAGCAGGGCAAACAGCGGGAAAAATATCGCCATGGGCGGCAGCATGACCGACGCCACCCGCGCCGAGGTCTCCCACATCCCGTCGATGAGCGCGCTGTGCGCCCACTCGGGCAGGAATGCGAGCGCCGAGCTCAGCGCGCCGCCCACATATCCGAGCGCCGCGGCCAGCCACTCGGACGGGACGTTCGCCCCCGCCGCCGTGAGCCACAGCACCAGCGCGAGCAGCCCGAGCATGCAGGGCAGCCCGAGCACCGGGTGGGTGAGCACGCGGTCGAGCCGCCAGTCCGGCGCCGGCGGCTCCGAGCACACGGCGCGCTCTATCTCCAGCGCGGTACGCGACACGGCGGCGGCTATCCGCGCGTCCGCGCTCCCGGGGTCTGAGAGCAGGGCCCTCCCGGCCGCGGCGGCGCGCTCGAGCTCATCTGGCGGTATCCCCAGCCCGCGCGCGGCGCTCTCTGCGGCGTCCGTGTCCCCGCGCAGCAGGCTCAGGGCGAGAAAGCGCCCCAGGCGCGGCTCGGCGGCCAATATCTCCCCGACGGCGCGCTCTATGTCGTCGGGATAGCGCACGGGGGAGCGCGGCGTCTCCTCCGCCGCGCCGGAAAACATGGCCGCCACGGCGTCCGCGCCCTCCCCGCTCGCCGCGGAGACGCCGCAGACCGGCACGCCGAGCAACTCTGAGAGCTTTTCAAGGTCGCACTTCACGCCGAGTTTCTCCGCCTCGTCGAGCATGTTCACGCACACACAGACGCACCCGTGCGCCTCCATGGCCATGAGCGCGAGCGGCAGAGTCCTTGCGAGCGGCACGGCGCACACGGCGCACACGCGCTCCGCCCCTCCGAAGCAGACTATGTCGCGGGTGCGGGCCTCCTCGCCGCTCACGGCGCGCAGGGACGGAGCCCCCGGCGCGTCGGCCAGGACTATCTCCCTGTCGCCGCGGCAGCGGCCGTATGCGCAGCCGACCGTCTTGCCGCTCCAGTTGCCTGTGTGCTGGCGCAGCCCGGTGAGCCGGTTGAACAGCGTGCTCTTGCCGACGTTCGGGCTCCCGCAGAGCACAACGAGCCGCCCGTCCGGAGCGCTCCGCTCCCCGGCGGCGGCAGACCCGGTCGAGCTCCTCGTCAGGCCCACGGCTCGTCACGCTCCACGGCCACGAGCCGCGCATCGCCCTTCCGCAGCGCCACGGCCGCCCCCCTCAGGGCATAGGCCGCGATGGCGCGCCGCTTTTGCAGGCAGACCACGCGCACGCCCGGCACGAAGCCCATCTCCGCAAGGCGCCGCCCCGTCACGCCCGGCGGCAGTTCCCCCCTGAGGCGCGCGCTCTCGCCCGCGCCGAGCCCCCAAAGATCCGAAAGCATATTACTGGAAATATGTGCTGTATGACGGCAGCAAACTGACGGCTGAAGATGTTAAAAACACGGTAACGTTTAAAATAGGCGCAGCAGTCGTTTATATTCCGAGAAAAATTATGCGTATGATCAAAGGAAAGAAATAGAAGGTGTATCAGATGTCCGAAAATCAAGGTAAGATTAAAGTTTCGGTAATTGTGCCTGTTTATAATGCGGCTCAGACGCTCAGACGCTGTGTAGACAGTGTTTTGAAGCAAGAGTATCCCGACTTTGAACTGTTGTTGGTAGATGACGGAAGCAGAGACGGCTCAGATGCAATCTGTGATGAATACGCCAGTCAGAATGAACGGGTGCGGGTCATTCATAAGAAAAACGGAGGTGTCTCTGCGGCCCGTAACGATGCCCTGGACCGAGCGCGGGGAATTTTCCTTCAGTTTTTAGATAGTGACGATTGGCTCGCTCCGGAAGCCACAAAGCTGCTGGTGCGCTCTGCACAGGAGAACCACTGTGACATGGTGATTGCTGACTTTTATCGGGTCTCTGGGGATCGGATTTCTCACAGAGGAGAAATTGATGAAGAAAATGTGATGTCGCGAGAGGATTTTTCTGCATACATGATGGAGAATCCTGCAGATTATTATTATGGAGTCCTCTGGAATAAGCTGTTCCGCCGGGAAATTGTAGAGGAGCATCATCTGCGCATGGATGTAAACCTCCGCTGGTGCGAAGATTTCCTGTTTAATTTAGAGTATATTCTC